>CAZARW010000019.1:0-40746 GCA_964487645.1 uncultured Prolixibacteraceae bacterium | reverse complement strand
AAATGCACAGTGGCGCTATAAATCGTACAAGCGTTTGAGCGAACAAGAGTGGTAATAGAATATACGAAATCAACTTTTTGTACTATAAAAACGACAGCTTCCAACAACGGAGGCTGTCGTTTTTTGCTTTAAATAATATGTTCGCTACATTTATCGATACAATTCAATTTGAAAATATACAACTCGTAATTTTCAATAAATAAACATGAAACAATAATCTAACACATTAACCTTTTAACTATGAGAACAACATTATTGATACTGATAATGCTATTGCTTACCAGTATAGTTACAGGCCAAAACAGCCACGATAATTTTGGAGTAGCCATTTACACAAGAGCTTACGAAGTTCAAAAAATGAGCGATCCGGTCTGGCTCGAATCAACATGGGAAACCATATCGTCGCAATTAAAAGTTGACCGTATTTATCTTGAAACACACCGCGATTTAGTAATTGTAGAAGAAGAAACCCTTAAACAGGCAATCAAATTTTTTAATGAAAAAGGGATTGAAACTCAAGGTGGAATAACTTACACTATTGACGAAAGCAATTTATTTGAAACCTTTTGCTACTCGAACCCCGAACACAGAGAAAAAGTACAGCACATTATTGAATATACTGCAAAATTTTTCGATCGAATAATTCTCGACGATTTTTTCTTCACAAGCTGTAAATGCCCTCTTTGCACCAAAGCCAAAGGCGATAAAAGCTGGTCGGAATATCGCACACAACTGATGAGCGAAGCATCAAAAAAACTCATTATTGATCCGACAAAAAACGTAAACCCCAATGTTGAAGTAATTATTAAATATCCCAATTGGTACGAACATTTCCATGAACTTGGTTTCGACCTCGAAAACGAACCTCCCCTTTACGATGGCTTATATACCGGTACCGAAACCCGCGATGCAGTTCGGAGCAACCAACACCTTCAACCTTATTTAAGTTATTTGGTGTTTAGATACTACAACAATTTAAAGCCAGGAAAAAATTTTGGCGGATGGGTCGATACCGGGGGAATGCGATATTACGACCGTTATGCCGAACAATTATGGCTTACAGCTTTTGCAAAAGCACCCGAAATCACACTTTTTGATTACAGACAAATGCTTTATCCTTTACGCGATGCATGGGAACCCAAATGGAAAAACACTGCTACATCGTTTGATTATGCTAATTTTTTGCCTGTCAGCGAAAACGAAACTATGGCAAAAACAGCTGCACAATCACTTAAAATTGTTGATGAGGTTATGGCTTATTTAGGCAACCCTGTAGGCATAAAAAGCTACAAGCCATATCACTCGAGCGGCGAAGATTTTTTGCAAAATTATTTGGGAATGATTGGCATACCTATCGACCTGGTTCCTCAGTTTCCTGAAAACGAAGAAATAATTATTCTTACCGAACTTGCAAAAAAGGACGATCGTATTGTTGAAAAAATTGCTCAACAACTCGAAAATGGAAAAGATGTAATAATTACTTCAGGTTTACTCAACGCCTTACAAGACAGAGGAATCAAAAAAATAGTTAATCTTGAATACACGAGCCGTAAAGCCAATATAAACAGCTTTTTAATACGCAGAAAAATTATTGAAGCACAAAAAGAAATTCTTATTCCGCAAATACAATATTTTACAAACGACTCATGGGAAATTATCTCAGCAATGGACGATGAATTAGGATGGCCATTATTGCATCAGGGAAAATATGCTCAAGGAACTTTATACTTACTCACAATTCCCGAGAATTTTAGCGACTTATACAATCTACCTCAACAAGTGTTAAACGGAATCAGAGACATTGCGTTTAAATCGTACAATTTTACATTTGAAGCTCCTGCAAAAGTTTCAATTTTTACCTACGACAATAACACCCTTGCTATACAATCGTTTAATGATGATCAGGTAACAGTTAAACTTGTGCTTAAACACAAACAACAAAAAGCGAAGAGCTTACTCTCAAAAAATAAATTAAAAATCAGCAAACGTGAGCCAGTAATGCATTGGGGAAAAGTAGTAATCCCTGAAATGAACGAATATGCAATAGACATTCCGCCACATTCGTTTGAGCTTATTACAATTGAATAAAAACACAAATTGCTTTAAATAAAAAAAAACACTGCTGTCCAGTTAAGCAAAAACTATTTGTACAGATTGCTTCGCTGTGCTCGCAATGACGTTATTATGTATTTATTGGCGAGTTGAAGGGGTTGGTTGGCGGCTTCGCCCCCAACCAACCCCTCCAACTCCAAAACACCATAAAATCCGCGTCATTGCGAGCGTAGCGAAGCAATCTTAAATTTTAACCAGACAACAATGTAAAAAAAACTATTACTCTTCGGTACTATAATCCACATGCCATAGCATACAATGTGTCTTCAACATGCTATCATCCGAAAATCAATAACACAAAGCCATTTCTTTTTAATCAGCATTGCAAAAACACTTTTAATTGCAAAAGAAATTATTAAATTTGAGCAGTATTCACGTTAAAACAGAATAAAACGTTTATATAAGGATAGAAATATTCACACATTATTTTATATTTGATTCGTCAAATTATTACAGGATTGCTAATCGAAAAAATAAATTACAAGCAATCCAAAAACAAACGGCAATAAAAAAGCAATTATATGAATAAATTTTTTTTAGTATTTGCGGTGATGTTCCTTGCAGGAATTAGTGGAGCGAAAGCACAAATAAAGCTTATGCCTAATTTTGTGTCAACGCAGGAATTTGAAACTGAAAAAGATATTTGGTCAACATTTACACAAGGTGTTGTACACTACGAAGCTCCTATAATGTATATTTACGGTGAGCTGTACATTACCGAATCGATGCCCGATGTTGCCGAGCACACCAAACCAACATTCCGATCGACTTATTTAATGCCAATTTACAGCCAATACAAAAAAAATCAGGGGAAGATTCATCAAAATTACGAAGATGAAATGTATCTTTTTTTAGACATTAAATTTGATCCTAAAAAAACATACAGTAAACTCTGGGAGCAGCTAAGCCCATACAACGAAATGCTTACTTACCGTATAGGGCCTCAATGGCATGAAGGTAAATTGCGTGTTATTTTTGTGGGAAATGCCCCAATGCGAACTTTTTTACAGGAACGTATCAGTTTTGTTGCAGCACAAGGTACAATTGCCGATCTTGAAAAAGAATACGACAATAAAATTATGCCACTTATCGGTATTGATTTTGAGGAAGATGTTGAATGGAATGGTGTAGGAAAAATGCCTTACGAAGAATATAAAACGTTTCGCAGCATAATTACAAAAGCACATGCACAAGGCAAAAAAGTAAGGGTATTTAATATCCCCGAAGAAGAAGCAATATGGGATGTGATGGTTACTGCCGGAGTTGATTTAATTAGCGGATCAGATCCTGTTCGTTTTCAGGAGTTTATTGAGCAAAAAAATAAATAAAAATATTTAATCGAAATATATTAAGGGGCTTTGCATTGCATGGCCTCTTTTTTTATTTCATACCGAAAAGGTACAGGTTTTAAATTACCTGTTTTCATCATTAAGTACATACGTCCCTCCCACTCTTCAGGCACTTGTAACGAAAGAGTTATCCGCTGCTTATCATCTAAAATCATTGCTTCGCTCATATCGTATGTACTCCATTTTCCGTTTTTACACAAGCAATGTGCAAAAACAATTTCAGGAGCTTCACACAATGATTTATCTGCAATATTTTTTGCAGAGATGTATTCAAGATCATACAACACACTATCAGCAAATATGTTTTTTTGAATTATATTAAACCGAGATTCGTAAAAAGCACAAAAATTTTCAATTGGTTTAACATACCACGTATTTTTCAGCGATTCAACTTTTATCGCCTCGTCAAACTGACTGCTGTCAGTTGTTACAACACATACTGATTGTCCTTCAAATTTTTTGTAGTTTTTCCAAACATCAAACTGATTTGAACGATACATACCCGAATTAAGGTTGGCTACATTGCTGTTGCGCGTATACCAGGCATAACGAGCAGCTTTATTCCACGAATCCTGAAAAACCACAGGATAATCGCCAACATACGACTGCAATAGCTTACTATCAGTTTCCCATCCTACAAAAGATTTTAGTGCTTTTATTTGGGATGAAACAGGCAGCAAAAACACAACACGCACCAAAAGCAATAAAACAAAATTTACTAACGAACCGATATAAACTGCCTTTATAAATCGGGGGTTTGCCTTTATGTGCTTATAGGCAAAAACTAATAATGGAATATATGCAACAAGAGGCCAATGGGCTTCATAATCACCACTAAACGATGCTGCAAAAAACAACACAAAAACACCAACAGAACTAAATTTCATTGCCGTTTCGGTAAAATTGCTGCTTTTATGAACCAGTAATGCGTACAGAAACAACCAACCAAACCACGGACCGCTTAGTAAAATCTGACTAAAAACATATTCAAGTACAACCAGGGGATCAAAACCCGATTGATGACTATCGATAAGATGATATCGGAATGAAATAAAATTGTGGTTAAGTTGCCAGATTATGTGCGGAACCATTAATATCAACATGAACAGAATATAAATCCAGAATTTTTTACGGGTAATAAGTTTCAAATTGCTTATAAAAACAAAAAATAAGATCAAAATTCCATGATATTTTGAGTATAACATACCTGCCGAAACCACGGCCAATAAAAAAACAGTTAACAAACTATCATGGTTTATAAATCGCTTATATACAACAAAAAACGATGTTGCAAAAAAGAATAACGGAGCGTCGGGGGTAGCAATAAAAAAATATGGATGAATAAGAATAACCGAAAATATAACAGCCCAAAATAAAGTTGCATTTTTTGAATCATCGTTTATCAGAAACCAAATATTAAAAATCGAAAAAATGCTCAAAATGAGTGTCGGTAATCTTACCCCAAATTCACTGTCGGAAATGTGGGTGCCCAAAAAAATAAGCCATCCGGTAAGCGGAGGATGATCGAAATAACCCCATGCTGGTTTTTGCGAATACATCCAATAATATGCCTCATCGAAATGCAAAGGAGTATACACTGCACTAAATACATTTGAAAGAACAAATATTATCAGGCCTACCAAAAATATTGTTTGATTTGAAACACTCTTCCGCATGTTATGAATCATTTTTTCTATTTTTACACAAAAGTCAGCATAAAAAAATTAAAATCATTATCCGACACTATTTTTAGGGTCTAAATAATCGAAATAAAAAATACAAAAGATGTACAAGTCGCAAAAAATATTTTTTTCAATGTGCCTGATTTTTTTATATAACATCTCTTCGGCTCAACGTTTCGACACAAGTATAAAATTTGAAGGAATTGCAGATAACCGAGAGTTTTTTAGTCGCTACAATCAAGCCGAAACCATAATGGGATCAAGACTTTCGATTGCCTTTGGGACTACGGTTGATTCAAGCCATCAAATACTTGGCGGGCTTAGTTATATGTACGAGTTTGGCGGTTCACTTACAAATATTCCCTTGCATCCGATACTTTATTATCATTCAAAAGGAAATCATTGGGATTTCAGAATTGGATCGTTTTTACGTAACGATATATTCCTTTTTCCGCATGCAATGATTTCTGAAAAATACAAGTACTACAAGCCCACAATTGAGGGTATATTGTTAAGCCATAAAACCCAACACAGCACAACACATGTGTTTGCCGACTGGATTAGCCGGCAGGACAGCACACAACGTGAACAGTTTATGGCCGGATTTACGGGGCAAAATCAATGGAATAATTTTCTGTTCGAAGAGTATTTTTATTTATTTCATAATGCAGGAAGAATAGTACGTACCGCAGATGAACATATTGAAGATACTATGGGTGGATTATTACTGGCCGGCTACAATTTTAATCAAGATATTCTGCTTGATAAATTTACTGTAAAAACAGGAGTACTTGTTTCTGCGTTCCGAAATCGTGGAAACGGAATGGATTTCGATATTCGTCCTTCGTGGTATTCAGAGTTAATAGCTGAGTATAAAAAAATTGGAATTGAAGCATATTGTAAAATTGGCAATCAACATCATTTTTCACATGGCGACAATTATTACAACAATACAAAAAACTATTTGCGAACACGTTTTTATTTTGCAGCCATAAATACTCCGCATGTTCAAGGCCGGTTTATGTATTCGTTACATTTTACAGACATACGCACCGACCATCAGCAACAATTTAGCCTGATTTATTACTTTAATAACAATTAAAACCGTTTAAGCTCATGGTATAACCGTTGTACAGGCAAGCCCATTACATTAAAATATGAGCCTTCGATGCGGCTTATTGCTATCGAACCAATCCATTCCTGAATTCCGTATGCACCGGCTTTATCGTAAGGAGAAAACGTTTTTATGTAGTATGATATTTCATCACTGCTTAGTTTTTCGAAAAACACGGTAGTCGAAACAGCAAAAGATACTTTATTTGTTTTTGAAAGTATACAAACACCGGTTTGTACACAATGTGATGTGCCCGAAAGAGATTGAATCATATCAAAGGCCTGGTCGTAACTATCAGGTTTACCAAGTATTGCATTATGAGCAATTACTACTGTATCGGCAGTAATTACCAATTGATTGGGCTGAATATTTTTTTCAAAAGGCAGGGCCTTTTTCAGAGCCAGGTATTCGGCAACCTGGTTTATAGGCATATTATGAGAATACGATTCGTCAACATCGAAAGTTTTGACTTCGAAATTAAGCCCCAATTCACTAAGCAATTGCTTTCGACGTGGCGATTTAGATGCAAGAATTATATGATAATTTTTAATATTATTGAGCATATCAGAACGATGAAGTTTCACTCATTTGGGTGTCTGACCAAAGCTTTTGAGCGCGCATAACCTGTTCAATTACATCTCGCACACAGCCCTCTCCCCCTCTGCAATCCGAAATATATTTTGATATCAATTTAATTTCGGTTACAGCATCGGCCGGACATGTTGGTACACCTACTTTAGCCATTACCGGGTAATCGGGCAAATCGTCGCCCATGTACATAATCTGATCGGCTTGTAATCCGGTTTTTGCAAGCCAATCATTGAAAACCCTGAGTTTATCGGATACTGAGATATAAATATCAGAAACTCCGAGTTTTGAATACCGTAATCGAATATTTTCATTTTTTGCACCAGAAATAATTGCCATCGGAAATCCCTTTAAAAGAGCCTTACGAATAGCAAAACCATCTTTAACATTAGCCGTACGCATAGGCTCTCCCTGGTTGTCGAGTGGCGAAATATCACGCGAAAGCACACCATCAACGTCAAATACAAATGCTTTTACCAAGCTGAGTTCTTCTTTAAAAAATGCCATATTTATTGTTTGGGAATTTTATGAAAATCGTTAATACTTTCGCTCATTTGGGTATACAATTTTTTAAGTTTTGTTTTATTACCCAACATTGCAATATGCTCCTGAATAATGTTTTTATCCATACGTAAAGCCGGCCCGGTTTGAGCTGCACGAGGAGTCATGTGCTTAATTTTCGAAGCGGTTTCGGAAATGAGCGGTTTTAATATATCAAACGGAATGTCTTTATCCTGAATAAGCTCGCCGGCAATTGAATACATGTGGTTTACAAAATTGCAGGCAAAAACAGCTGCCAGGTGTAATTGCTTACGCTGATCAGACGATACAAGCCGTACATCTTTCGAAATAACCGATGCCAGCTCCATGAGTGTTTCTTCATTTGTTTTATTGTTTGCTTCAATGCAAAATGGTATACGCGAGAAATTTACATCACGATACTTCGAAAACGTTTGTAAAGGATAAAACACTCCATAATTTTTCGAAAACCCCTTTAGCTTATCCATTGGAATGCTGCCGGCAGTATGCACTACCAATTTGTTATTAAAATTTACTTTTTTCAAAACATCGGCAACAGCCATATCGCTTACCGAAATAAGATAAATATCGGCATGGGGAAAAATTTTCTCAGGATTTGTAACATAATTACAACCAAGCATACGAGCCAGTGTTAATGCCGAAGTTACAGTACGACTGTATACTTGTATTATTTCAACTCCTTTATGATGTAGCTCCAGCGAAACTCTTGTTGCCAGGTTTCCGGCTCCTATAATTACAATTTTTTTATCCATTGGTATTTATTTACGACAAAGATAATATATACGCTTTTTTTAACTGTGTAAAACAACAAAAACGTCGATCATGATTCAATTGTTTATACAAAAAACATTTTCATTACAGGCAATTAGCACAATTCAATAACATTGTATATTTCTTACAAGTCTATTTATCAGGATCAATAACAACTAACTCAGACGCCTCGTAACGCGAAGTATTCAGTATTTTGTATTTCGAATGCAAATCGATAAAGCTATCGTAAGCCAGTTGTGGCGTATTGTTCTCGGCCGAGAGATGCGATAAAAACACAATTTTGAGTTTTCCGTTGGCACTTTTTTTCACTAAATCAACAGCTTGAATATTTGACAAATGACCAACATGTGAAGCAATACGATTTTTCAAAATCCATGGATAATTTCCATTCCAAAGCATATCCTCATCATAATTAGATTCAAGAAAAACAGCATCGCACAAACTAAAATGGTGTTCAACATTTAAGCATACTTCGCCAATGTCAGTCATTACACCAATACTGTAATTTTCAACTTCGACCCTATAACTACAAGGCTCAGAAGCATCGTGTTTTTTTGCAAAAGCATAAATTGTAAAATCGTTTATATGCAGAGCTTCATCAATGTGTACATATTTATGAAAAGGAGCCTTTGAACTTTTATGAGCATTATTCCATGTTCCGTAAGTATAATATACAGGTATCGAAAGCTTTTTACTAAGTACCCGGGCCCCGCGAACATGGTCGGCATGCTCGTGACTAATAAAAACAGCCCGCAATTTTTGTGGGTCAAGGCCTCGCTGCTCCATTCGTAAAAGTATTTGCTTGCAGCTTATTCCGGCATCAATCAATATGGCATGATCTGAATTTCCAATATAGTAGCAGTTTCCGTTGCTCCCCGATGCTATTGCGCACAACTCTATCATTATTAAAAAATTATTTTATTCGAAATAAAGCCATTGGTGTTTTTATAAATATTTCATAATTCTTTCAAAAGAATAAATATTGAAAAGTGCACGTTTCGGCTTAAAACAAATTTGTATGTTTGTGAAACAAATATAAAATCAATTTTCAGCAAAGAATTAAAAATGACAAGATTTATTCGTGCATTATTCTATTCGGTTATATTGGTATTGATCACAATAAATACTGCCTGCGAAGAACTTCCCTGCCCCAATAACAATGGAATACAGGTAAATATGGGAATATATAAAATCGAAAACAACAGAATAAACGAATATCCAATCGATTCGTTTAGGATTGAATATCTGTTTGTTACTGACACTACATATACTGAGTATTATAAACAGAATACCCAAACAATATCTCTGCCTCTATCACAACTTTCCGACACATCGGGCTTTGTTATAAAATATAAAAATTCGTTGCACGATACAATCATGTTTATTTCGGAGCGAACAGTTAAACTGATTTCGCACGAATGCGGGTTCGATACATTTTTTGAATTAAAAAACATTAACACAACATCGAATTTCCTCGATTCGGCATGGATAAAAAGAGAAACAATCGATTATGAATCTCGCGAAAACGTTTTACTATACTTTTAATTTGATTCTATTGTTTTTGAATCTTCAGGGCATGGCACAAGAAACCCGGTGGCATGCAATATCGCTTGGTGCTGATTTATCGCGTATTGCAGTGCCTTTTATCGACTCAACCCGCTATGGCTGGGAAATTTCGGGAAATTACGAATTTATCGATGATGTTTTTGCTCGTGTTGAATTTGGCTCACAGTCGACCGATTTTACCAAAGCAAATCAATACCATTATCAATCGAGCGGAGCATACACCCGCATTGGTATTGACTATAATTACATGAAACATGTTGACCCCAACAGTAACGACAAATTGTTTATTGGTGCTTTGTACGGATTTACAACTTTTTATCATCAGGCCGATCACATTCGAATTAATAATTCAATAGAATACGATATTGTTAACTACACAATTGATCGTAAATGGCTCAATGCAAACTGGTTCGAAATAAGCACCGGAATGCAAAGCCATCTTATTCATAATTTTTACCTTGCATGGTCGGTGCGCTTTAGAATAAAGTTATGGTTTCAGCCCGATAACATTATGTACACATATTCGATTCCCGGATACGGCAGAGCATGGAGCAACAGCTGGGTAGGCTTCAATTATTCATTATATTACAAAATCCCATTTGCCAAAAAAAAGAATCAGAAAACAAGCAATAAATAAAATGCAGCAATTTTGCTTTTGTTGTTTTCAAATAATTTTGGGTTAAACCAATAATGTTAAACCAATTTAGCCACTTTGCCTCACCACAAACACTTTGCAATTAACTCACTAATCGACACATAACAAACAATTTACGGTATAATATTTCGTTATACTATTGCTTTTGCATAAATAATTCGGTATATTCTATATTTAATTGCAAAGCATTTTATTGATATACCTCATATACGATACAGATATTTTTACAATGGAGGCAAAAAAAAGTATTGGAGAAAAAATAAAGCAAATACGTGTTTCAAAAAAAATTGACATACATGAACTTTCGGTCAGATGTAATTTAGAAAAAGAATATATAGCCCAAATTGAAGAGAACAAAATAATGCCTACGCTCTCGTCGCTGATAAAAATTGCACGATCGTTGGGTATATATTTGAGTACTTTTATCGATAATACGAGCTATAAAGGACCAGTACTAACTTTGGCCGGCGAAAAGGAAAAAGAAGCCTGTTTTAAAAACAAGAATCAAAAAAAGATTTCGCATATGGATTTTTTTACACTCGCGTGTAATAAACAAAACAGGCATATGGAACCTTTTATTATTGACATACATCCGGGCGATGCGAATAATCACAAGCTTTCGTCGCACGAAGGTGAAGAGTTTATTTTTGTGCTTGACGGAAAAATTGAGATTAACTACGGTAAAGAGCTATACATACTCAATACCGGCGACAGCATTTATTACGACTCAATTGTGAGCCATAATTTACATGCATACGAAAATAACACTGCCAGAATACTGGCAGTTATTTACACTCCTACTTAAAAACTATAATATGGAAACAAAAACATCATCGACCCTAAGCGATTTTATTGAGGCCCTTGCATATGAAAAGCCCAACGAGGTAATTTCGACGTTTAAAGACGAAATAAATGTGTATACAATTAGCGAACTGAACAAAAAAGCAAATCTACTTGCAAAAGGCCTGTTATACAATGGTGTCGAAAAAGGAACAAATGTGGCTTTGGTGTTAGCCGGAACCACCAACTGTCTTACTTTTGTTATGGCAGTTCTAAAAATTGGAGCTATTCTGATTCCAATTAATAAATATATTGGCTCTAAAAATCTCGAAACAATTCTTATTCACGAAAAAGTACATTCGCTGGCTTTTTATGCCGATGCTTTTCTCGAAAAATTAAAAGAAATAATTCCCGATTATTTTCAAAACGAAAGAGGATATTTACAGAATGAAAAATTTCCCTGTTTAAAAAACATTATTACTCTGGGAAGTATAAAAAACAGAGGTCTTTTTACGTCGCGCGAACTCATGCTTTTGGGTATGCACATGGACGATATTGAAATGGAAACACGTATAAAAACCATTATGCCCAACGATGTATTTATGAAACATGCTCTTTTTGATGAAAACGAAGAACTATCGGTAAATAAAAAAACACATAAAGAAATTATTACTCCGGGTTTTTCTTTTCCTGCTCTGCAAAATTTTTTAATGAACACAATATAATTTGCATTAGATTATAAAAAAAACGGACATACATTTCAGTGTTTGTCCGTTTTTTTATAATTTTTATAATCCCTCAAAAAAAAAAAATCAGGATTCAATTATTTTAAAGCCAAAGTTCTTTAAAACATGTATCATTTGAAGCGATGCATTTCTAATATTCACAGTGTAAACAGTAAATTCACGCCGTACAGGATAATCGCCCCTGAGCTTTTCAAATGCTTTTGGATTATCTTTTAAGCTATCCGAATCATTATCTATTACATAAGTAGCCAGCACTGCTTCACACACAACCTGCTCAACGGTTTTACCCCCGCCATCAAGAAGTATTGTGGTTGATTGAGGCTTTTCAATATTTGTACATTCCCAGTTATCAATTCCCAAATTAAATTTACGACTGATTGCCTGCACACTCATACTGGTTCCATTGGCTTTACCATCTTTTGAATAACCCGCAATATGCGGCGTAGCAATAAATGATTTTTTAAGCAATACCGAATCAATATCCGGTTCATTTTCCCAACAGTCGATAATTGTATCGGAAAGAATTCCTTTCTCAAGTGCATCGAGCACGTGCAAAGTGTTCATAATCTCGCCCCTGGCCGAGTTAATTAACAAAACATTGTTTTTACAGTTCGAAAAGAAATCCTTATTTGCCAAATGGTATGTTTTATCATTTCCCTCAAAGGTAAGCGGAGTATGAAAAGTAATAATGTCAGCCTGCTGCTGAATTGTTTCGAGATCGACAAATGCATTACTTTGTTCAATGCGTTTACGGGGAGGATCGTTTAATAATACACGCATTCCGATGCTATTACATAAATGTGCCACTTTTGAACCAACATTTCCAACTCCAACAATTCCAATCGTTAGTTTTGAAAGCTCATAATTTTTAGACAAAGTATATTTACACAAAGCAGCAAGAATATACTGAGCAACCGACCAACTATTACATCCCGGGGCATTGGTCCACTCAATACCATTCGACTCACAATACTCTGTGTCGATATGATCGAATCCTATGGTTGCAGTAGCAATCATTTTTACCTTCGAGCCCTTAAGTAATTGCTCATTACATATTGTACGAGTACGGGTTATTATAGCATCGGCATTTTTAACTGTTTGATGCGTCGTTTTACTCCCCGACACATACAACACATCGGCAAAAGGTTCAAAAGCACCTTTTATGTAGGGTATCTTATCGTCAATTACAATTTTCATGAATCAAGTAATTTTTTTTTGATAATGCTATATTAAAATGATAAAATTACGTTTTTAGTTAAAATTTTACTGCCGGATATAAATCGAGGTGCGACTGTACAATGTTTTTAGCATTTACAACACGCTGCTCACCAATTCCTTCAACAATTCTGTATTTGAACCCATATTTCTCGAGCTCATTTATATACAAGTTGTGTAATTTTTGTCGGTTCACCCCACCATTTTCTCTTACCGGATCGTCTTCCCAAGGCATATCGATATTGCAGAGCAAAAATAAACTGATATTGCTTGACACAATTGCCTGATGCAACCACAAGGGATGTTTATTATACACAAAATCGAACCATACTTTTGTAATAATCAACCAGGTATCGAAAAAAATAATTGTATGATCCTGATTTAATTTTACTTCATCTTCAATTTGTTTGCGAGCAATATATTCAATATCGGCATAAGTGTATTTACGATGTAAATTTTCGATATATGTTCGGGCAAACTCAGGTACATAAACACCGTTATAAAAAGAAGATAAAGTCCGACTCAAAAAGCTTTTCCCGGTTGATTCGGCTCCGGTAAGTACAATTTTTATTTGCGTTTTATTCATTTTTGCGTAAATCTTTTCGCCACTCAACATATCCGTATATTGCTGCTAAAGTATAAATAACAAACATAATTACTGTGGGATATAATCCTTTAATAATGTAAAGAAGCAAAGACACAAAATCAACAATAACCCATACAATCCAATGTTCAAGAATTTTACGTGCCAGCATCCAGGTAGCTACAATGCTAAAAGCTGTGGTAAAAGCATCGCCTAAAGGAAGTGGTGAATCGGTAAATTTTTTCAGTATAAAATAAATACCTATCCAAAGCACAAGTGAAACGAACAACAATATCACAAGCATTTTTGGTTTTATACTAACAACAGGCAATGAGTTTTTGCCATGTTTGTTATTGCTTCCTTTTGCCCACAATATCCAACCGTAAATACTCACCCATACATAATAAAATTGCAAAGCCATATCGGCATAAAACTTCGACACAAAAAATACATAAATGTATAAGAGTGAAGTAAGGAGTCCGAGTAGCCATGTTAGAATATTTTGCTTAATCGAAAGAAAAACATAAGCAATTCCCATAACCGAGCCAATAATTTCGACCCAGTTTTTAATTAACCACTCACAAAAAAGATCGGCCATTTATTGTTTATTATGAACAATCGCACTAAACTTCTTATCGTTGTGCAGAACTTGAAGAGCAGCTTTAATGGCATCATCATCGCTGTTTAAAATTGAGTAAAACTCCGACGATCCCCATAAATCACGAGCCATAAGAGCCTTTAAGTGCTTTTTTGCATGATTTGCAATAAAAGTAATGGATTCGGCATCGGGATCAATATTTTTTTCTTTTCCGGCATCCCAAAGCTCTTCCAGCATATTGTTACTTATGGTATACTCTGCTTTAAACTGATTAAAAGAAAGATATTTATTTTCGAGCTCGGCTCGGTTCTGATCAACATAATCGAGAACAAACTGATTTACAATTCCCTGACGGATTAGTTTGTTATAATACGAGTAATTCATCGAAGTATCGAGTGGAATAAAAATATCAGGAATAATTCCTCCTCCACCATAAACAGTTCGTTTATTTATCAGGGTTTTATAGGCCAACGAATCGGCTACTTCAATATTATCGCGCGAAAACAATTCGCCACTTTCGATTCGATGCGAATAATCTTTTACATAATCTTCAACTCCACCATCGTAAGGTTTTTGAATACATCGTCCGCTCGGAGTATAGTAATGAGCAGTTGTAAGCCGAATCATCGAACCATCGGTTAATGGATAAGGCTGTTGCACCAAACCTTTACCAAACGAACGGCGGCCAACAATAACACCACGATCCCAATCCTGAATAGCACCGGCAACAATTTCGCTTGCCGATGCCGATCCGTTATCGATAAGCACAACAAGTTTTCCTTTTTCAAACTCACCCGGCATAACTGCCAAATATTCTTTTTTAGGATTTTTCAATCCTTCGGTATAAACTATTAATTTATTTGTCGATAAAAAATGATCGGCTACTTCGTGTGCAGCTTTTAAATATCCCCCACCATTACCCCGAAGATCAAGCACCAGGTTTTGCATGGAATTTTTCGTTTTCAAATCGTTTAAAGCATCAACAAACTCTTCGGTAGTAGTTGCCGAAAAACGGTTTAGTTTAATATAACCGGTATCGTCAGATAACATATACGAAGCATCGAGGCTGTGAATTGGAATTTTATCGCGAACAATAACAAATTCGAGCAATCCATCTTCGCCTCGTCGTAATAATTTTATTTCAACCTGAGTGCCTTTCTCACCACGCAGCCTGTCAAAAACCATTTGATTTGTAAGATCAATTCCGGCCACCATTTCGCCATCGATATAAATGATTCGGTCGCCAGCTTGCAAGCCAACTTTTTCGGAAGGACCTCCCGGAATTGTTTGCACAACCATCAACGTATCGCGCATTATGTTAAATGATATTCCTATACCCTCGAAGCTTCCCTGCAAGGGTTCGTTCATTTTTTCAACATCTTCCTTTGAGATGTAAACCGAGTGAGGATCGAGTTCGCTCAACATTTTTATTATTGCAACCTCGGTAAGTTTACCAACATCGGTATCGTCGACATAAAAAGTGTTAATCAACTGTAATGTTCGACTAAACTTGTGTATTTCGTTGCGAATATCTTGACCTACAACGGTATTTAATGCAAGTGTAAACGTTAAAAAAATGAATAATCGCGTTGTAATTTTCATGAAAAATCCCCTTTATAAAACTGTTAATATTGAATTCAATACAACAATTTTTGAATGTTGTTTATCTCCCTTTTTTGATTTTATAGATTTTTTTGCTCAATCACAGGTACTGTCTTTTTTTTATAAAAAACCGAATTTAACAAATATAACAGCTTTCGTATCAGTTTCAAACCATTTTCACAAAAGAAAACCAAATAAGAACTAACGAATGTTAATTTTTATATCAATTGAACAATTTCAGATACACATACTACACTATACCGTCGAATTTTACAAAAGCATTCGCACTATAATAAGGCAACATACACTTTGTTGTAAATTGCATACTTTCGTAATTATTCCCACTCAATAGTTGCAGGAGGCTTAGAGCTAATATCGTACACTACTCTATTAATACCCCGCACTTTATTAATAATTGTATTTGAAACTTTAGCCAAAAAATCGTAAGGCAAATGTACCCAATCAGCTGTCATTCCATCGGTTGAAGCAACAGCTCTTAAAGCAACCACATTTTCGTAAGTACGCTCATCGCCCATAACGCCAACCGATTGAACAGGCAACAGCATTACTCCGGCTTGCCACACCTCATCGTACAAATTCCATTTACGCAATTCGTCAATAAAAATGGCATCGGCCTCTTGCAGTATCCGCACT
Organism: uncultured Prolixibacteraceae bacterium; assembly: GCA_964487645.1. Classification (GTDB taxonomy): domain Bacteria; phylum Bacteroidota; class Bacteroidia; order Bacteroidales; family Prolixibacteraceae; genus Roseimarinus. Next base: position 24,191 of record CAZARW010000019.1, on the reverse strand, counting down.
TTTTCGGGAGTAATATCACTTAAAATACGAATTCCAAGCCCCGGCCCCGGAAAAGGATGACGTCCGAGTAATTTTGGAGTTATCCCCAGTTCACGTCCAACCCTTCGTACTTCGTCTTTAAATAAAGCGTTAAGAGGCTCAACAACTTTCAGTTTCATTTTATCGGGTAAGCCCCCCACATTATGGTGCGATTTTATAGTAGCCGATGGCCCGTTTACCGAAACCGATTCGATTACATCGGGATAAATTGTTCCCTGAGCCAGCCATTTCACATTTTGTATTTTGTGCGCTTCGGCATCAAACACTTCAATAAAATCGCGGCCAATAACTTTGCGTTTTTGCTCGGGTTCGGTTATTCCGGCTAAATCTGACCAAAACTTTTGTTTAGCATCAACACCAATTACGTTTAAACCCATGCCCATATATTGTTCGAGCACACTTTCGAACTCGTTTTTACGCAACAATCCGTTATCGACAAAAATACATGTAAGGTTTTTGCCTATGGCTTTGTGCAAAAGCACTGCTGCTACAGTTGAATCAACTCCTCCCGATAGGCCTAAAACAACTCTGTCGTTTTGAAGTTGATTTTTTAATTCACTCACTGTTGAATCGATAAACGAAGCAGGAGTCCATGATTGATCACAGCCGCAAATATTTACAAGAAAATTATACAGAAGTTGTTTCCCCTCGGTAGTATGATACACTTCGGGATGAAACTGTATGGCATATGTGGGCTCGTTATTTATTTTATATGCAGCATTTTTAACATCGTGAGTACTCGCTATTATTTCGGAATTGGGAGGCAGTTTTTCAATTGTATCTCCATGCGACATCCAAACTTGTGTATCGGCCGATATCCCCTGAAATAAATGACTGCTATGATCGATTGATTTAAGATTTGCCCTACCATATTCGCGACTATCGGATGGAGCAACGTTTCCTCCATAAAAATGTGCCATATACTGAGCTCCGTAACACACTCCCAATAAAGGCAGTTTGCCTTTTATCTGAGACAAATCAATACGAGGGCCTTTTTCGTCGCGAACCGAAAACGGACTCCCCGATAAAATTACACCTTTAACCGAGCTGTCAATAGCCGGAAAATGATTAAATGGATGAATTTCGCAATACACATTTAACTCACGTACCCTGCGGCCAATTAGCTGTGTATACTGTGACCCAAAGTCAAGAATAAGAATTTTCTCCTGCATAATAAATTGTAGAAATGTTATTTGAATTGCGCAAATATAGTTTGATTCATTGAATTGTAAAACCTTCGGGTTTCATTTATTCATTATCGCTGCCATAAATTGCATTTTCAGACAAAAAACCATCTGCAACAACTGTCGATTTGATATTTTCTTTAGTTACCGAAACCGGATCAAGCAACAGCACTGGCACATCTTTGCGCCCATTATTTATGCTTTCGGTTATGCCTGTTATTTGTTTGTTTTTTGCCAGCTTCACTGCTAAATCAACCGATGTATTGGCAATATCGGAAATTGACTTATAAATTGTAAGTGACATTTGTTCACGAGCAATAGCTCGCACAGCAGCTATTTCAGCATCTTGACCTGTAAGTACTTTAATATCGTAATCGGCAATTTCATTAAAAGCACGCAAAGCACCAATAGCAAGGCCATCGTAGCTTGTAATTACTGCATCAATTTTTTCGTCAGTAAAATTCAACACCTGCTTCATTTTAAAATATGCATTATCGCCCGACCAGTTATCACAATATGCGCGAAAAATTATACGAATATCGCCGTTGTCAATATGAGGTTGCAGTAATCGCTCCTGCGATTGACGAATAATTTGAGCATTCATATCGCTTGCTTCGCCATACAACATAACATAATTGCCGCGGGGAACAATACTCAAGGCATGGTCGAGCATTTTACTTCCTATGTTATTTCCGTCAAAAGTGACCAGGTAATCGAGATCCGAATTTAAAATCATCCGATCGTATGCAATTACAGGCACTTTTTGATTGTGAGCACTACGAACAATAGCAGCCGAAGTAGTTGAATTTACGGGAACCACAATTAACACATCAACTCTTTGCTCTAATAAATCTTCGGCTTGTCGTATTTGTAAATTTTCGTCATTTTCGGCCGAAACGGTTATTACACGGGCATTTAACTCGTTTGCAGCCCGCTCAACATATTCCTGATCAATTGGCCATCGGTAGCCTTCTGAAGCTGGAATTAAAAAACCTATGGTTACATCACTTTTTTGATTACAGGCACAAAACAAAATAATAATCAAAACTACTTGCACAATTCTATAAATTCTCATTTTTAAGGTGTATTATGTTCGATATTTAGTAATAGCGATAAAATAATTAGTATATCACAAAAAATAATGATTAATTGCTTTTTACTATTTTTATTTTTTTAAATTTAAGCAAAATATAATTGTTAATATTATAGAGACGATATGTTTATTTTATTATTTTCGTATGATAAGAACAATTAAATATGATTAAGTAATTTCTACCTCGTACACACATTATTGAATATCAACTCAATAACAAAAAAAAGAGATAAAATGTCAAAGAAACAAATTGGGATATTAGAAAGATGGAATAATCTCAAAATCGGGATTAAAATCGGAATTGGTTTTGGTATTTTAGTTTTAATGGCTGCAATAATTGGAGTTTTAGGTCTAAATAACATGAAAGAAATTCAGAACGAAACCAATTATTTAGCAAATGAGTCGTTACCATCGGTTAACGAATCGATACGAGCCGATAAAGATTGGCGTGAAATACTTCTTTATTTACAGGCCTACGATCATTTACGCGATCCGTATTATTTTTCACGAAGCAACGAATATATCGAAAAATTTGAACACTCATTAAATACTTTAATTTCAATATCTGAAAGTTCAAACGAATCGACAATAAATAAAGAGAAACTTACTCACATCCAAGAATCGCTCAATTCGTTTAAAGATATTGTATCGCAATATACCATCCAGGTCGAAGCAAACAACGAATCCTTAACTCTGTTTGAAAAAAATGTACAGGACATTCAACGTTCAGCAGCAGGTTCATCAGCGCTCAACAATTTACATTCGGCTGCATATTATATTGTATCGGCAATTAACAACCGCAAACCCCACAACATTGATTTGGCAGTTCCATATTTGACAAGAGCTAATCGCGATTCGTATGCTCTTGGAGGCACAAACGGATTGCGTGTACGCAAAGCAGTTGAAAATGGTGAAAATCTTATCGAAGGTTACAAAAAAGCCCGACACATAGAACTCAAACGCAATGAGCTTGAGGAACTTATGAAAGTTGACATTATGGCATTAGCCGATGTTGGTGTTGACCAAATTACAGAAATGACAGAGAAAACAAACAACATCATTATTAACTCACGCATATCGATGCTTATTGTTATGATAGTTTTGTTGCTGGCAGGTGTAATTTTAGGTTATACTATCTCAACATCAATTACCCGATCGATAAAAGCAGGATTAAAAATTGCACAAAATATTTCAAATGGAATACTTCAACGTCAACGCGAAGTTTCGCGTAAAGATGAAATTGGCGAATTAATGACTGCACTAAACCGCATGAACAACCAACTTAAATTTATTGTTGAAGATATTTCGAACGGTATTGAAAATATTTTTGTTGCCAGCCAAAAGCTTAATAAAAATGCTTCGGGTTTGAGCGAATCGGCAACCGACCAGGCAGCAACAACCGAAGAAATTTCGAGCTCGATTGAAGAGTTGCATGCTAACTTTTTACAAAATGCCGAGAATGCTTCCGAAACTGAACAAATTGCAATTGCTTCGGTAGAGGGAATTCGCGATGGAAACCAAGCAACCGAACTGGCCTCAGAATCGTTAAATGCTATTATTGAACGAATTGGTTTTATTGGCGATTTGGCCTTTCAAACCAATATTCTAGCCCTAAATGCTGCTGTTGAAGCAGCTCGTGCCGGTGAACAAGGCCGTGGTTTTGCCGTTGTTGCTGCCGAAGTTAAGCGCCTTGCCGACAGCAGTAAAGAAGCGGCCGAAGTTATTAATAAAGTATCGCGCGATACCGTTATTGCTTCGGACGAAGCCGGTATAAAACTCAAAAACATTGTGCCCGAAATTGAAAAAACTGCCGAATTAATTCAGGGTATTAAATTGGCCAGCAGCGAACAAGAAGCAGGTATTAACCAAATTAATAACGCAATTCAACAACTGAATAACATAGCACAACAAAATGCATACAGCTCCGAAAACATGGCTGTATCGTCACAAGACCTCTCAACTCTTGCTGACAAACTCAAAAAAACAATTTCATTTTTTCAGGCAAGTCACGACAATATGAATTAAACCACATAATTTTCACAATGAAAGAGCTTTATATTTTTATAAGGCTCTTTTTTTTGTGAAAAGAAAAACCAAAACAGATAGAATTTGTTATACCAAAATACATATTAAAAAAAACATGAAAGGAATACTTCTGATTATATTAACAACCAGTACTATGCTACAAACAAACATTCAGGAAATTGCATTTGGAGGCGGCTGTTTTTGGTGTACCGAAGCCGTTTTTAAAAATTTAGACGGTATAATTGAGATTAGTCCCGGATATGCGGGCGGAAATTTAGAAAACCCAAAATATAATGATGTAGTTACCGGACAAACAGGACATGCCGAAGTAGTTAAAATTCGTTATGACCAAAACATTATACCATTTGAAAAATTGCTCGAAGTGTTTTTCACATCGCATGACCCTACAAGCTTAAATAAACAAGGAGCTGACATTGGGACTCAATATCGATCAATCGTTTTGTACACAACCGAAAATCAGAAAAACAAAACACACGAAGCAATAAAACGCCTGGACGAAAAAAAGATATATCAAAATAAAATTGTTACTCAAACACAGATGCTCGAAACATTTTATCCGGCCGAAAAATATCATCACAACTATTTCGAAAATAATAACGAACAAGCTTATTGCAGGTTTGTAATTCAACCCAAAGTAGATAAAATCAACCGACTTTTTAACGATTTACTTAAGGAGCAAGAATAAAAAAATTAATCAACCGGCGTAAGATCTTTCCAAAGCTCATTAAAAATATTGTTTACCAATTTCCAGTTTTCAATCTCATTTTGTAAAGCTTTGCGTCCACGTTTGTTAATTGCATAATATTTACGATGACGGCCATTTTCAGCCATCTTCCAAAGAGACTTTATCAATCCTGTTTTTTCGAGCTTGTGCAATACCGGATATAAACTACCTTCTTTCCATTCAATTACCCCCCCCGACAATTCTTTTACACGCTGCATTATGCTATAACCATATGTATCCCCCTTATCCAGTATGGCCAAAATAATTGGTACTGCCGATGCTCCAATCAATTCTTTCGATATTTTAGTTGTTTCTCCCATGCTTTTTGAAATTTGAATTTGATGTTATTAGTATATTCTATTAAACAGAGGCTGAAAATTGCTTTACTATTTACACTATCTCCCAATATAATAAATAAAAAAGCAATCATTTATTCTATATATTCTATCAAAAAACGCTCATTATGTATTTAACACATGCATTTATACCGTTAACAAACAAAATTAATATCAATTCCCGAAAACCCTAATTAATAATGATGTTTTTTAATAATTGTTATTAAATGCAAATGCTAAATATAATCATAATGAAATAATATGTAAGCGAATGGCAAAATTAATTACATATTTTTATTAATAATTTGAAATAACTATCAAATATTTCTTAATAATAGTATATATTTAATGAGTTAATAATTACAAAAAGAAACAAATGTTACCAAAATTTTTACTTGCCGACAATTCGCAAGAATTACCCGAGACAATTTTTGTAGTACACACAGAATCTCCCCGATTTATTGTAGGAGGCGACATAGACGACTTTTATTCGAATCGCGAAATATTCTGGATTGATCCAAAACCTGCAAACGAGTTATTAATTGAACAATTACTTGACGAAGCCGAAGACTTTATGGAGCAAGAGTTCGAAAATCAGGAAGATTTATATGACGAAGATTTTGGACTAAATTAATCCACATCTTTTAATGATAATTGAATGCGTTTACGCACCAAATCAACCTCCAGAATTTTAACTTTTACATGTTGATTCAGCGATACAATTTTTGCCGGATCATCAATAAATTTATCGGCCATTTGCGATACGTGAATTAGCCCGTTTTCTTTTATACCTATATCGACAAAAGCACCAAAACGTGTTACGTTGGTAACTATACCATTTATTACTACACCGGTTTTTAAATCTTCAATGGTTTTTATTGAATCATCAAATTCAAAATGTTTAATTTTTTCACGCGGATCGCGCCCAGGTTTGTCAAGTTCATGAATAATATCGGTAAGAGTTGGCATACCAACCTGTGCACTTACATAATCTGAAAGATTGATTTTTTTACGTAAGAGATCGTCCGATATTAAATCGGCAATTTTCACGTGCAAGCCTTCGGCCATTTTTTCGACAATACTATACGATTCGGGATGTACAGCTGTATTATCAAGCGGATTAGAAGCATTTGATATGCGCAAAAAACCAGCCGATTGTTCAAAAGCCTTTGCTCCCATTCGGGGCACATCAAGCAATTGTTTCCGGCTTACAAACTCTCCGTTTTCTTTCCGGTAATCAACAATATTTTGAGCAAGCACAGGCCCCAGTCCCGAAACATACGTAAGTAAATGTTTACTAGCAGTATTTAGGTTAATACCAACACTGTTAACACACGATTCAACCACACGGTCGAGGCTGCTTTGAAGCATTTTCTGATCAACATCATGTTGATATTGCCCAACACCTATTGATTTTGGATCGATTTTAACCAACTCGGCTAAAGGATCCATCAAGCGTCGTCCAATTGACACAGCCCCCCGAACAGTTACATCGTATTCGGGGAATTCATCGCGGGCAGTTTTCGAAGCCGAATAGATTGATGCTCCGTCTTCGTTAACCGAAAACACTGATATTTCGCGATCGAAACGCATAAACTTAAGAAACTTCTCCGTTTCACGTCCTGCTGTCCCATTTCCAACAGCTATTGCTTCAATCTTATAAGAGCTCACTAAAGTCGACAGTTTTTTTGCTGATTCACGAACTTCGCGCTGTGGAGGATGCGGAAAAATTGTTTCGTTATGAAGAAGGTTGCCAAACTCATCGAGACATACAATTTTGCAGCCTGTTCGAAAGCCCGGATCGATTGCAAGCACGCGTTTTTGTCCCAAGGGAGGTGCAAGCAATAATTGTCTGAGGTTTTCTCCAAACACCCGAATTGCTTCTTCATCTGATTTTTCTTTCCACAGATGCATATATTCAGTCTCGATTGAAGGAGAAAGCAAGCGTTTATAACTGTCGGAAATTGCCAGCTTAACCTGATCGGCACATGCATTTTGTTCACGAATAAAGATTTTTTCGAGCTTACTGCAGGCAAAATCCGAATCGATAATTAAACCAACTTTTAAAAAACCCTCTTTTTCGGCACGTTTAATTGCCAGATATCTGTGCGAGGGGCAACGTTTTAAAGGCTCTGACCAATCAAAATAGTCTTGATATTTTTGAGCTTCAGCTTCTTTCTCTTTGTTTACTTTCGACTGAATAACAGCCGATCGCGAAAACAAGTTCCGAATTATATCCCGTGCACGTGAGTTTTCGCTAATCCACTCAGCAATAATATCACGTGCGCCTTGCAATGCATTGTCAACAGCAGGTACTTCGTCTGTAATAAACTTCTCGGCCTTACTCTCGATATTCCACTCACGTTGAGTCATAATTATTTTTGCAAGTGGCTCAAGGCCTTTTTCACGAGCAATTGTTGCTTTTGTTCGTTTTCGGGGTTTGTATGGCAAATACAAATCTTCGAGTGTTACCGAATCGTACGTTTCAACAATTGCTTTTTCGAGTTCAGGGCTAAGTTTCTCCTGTTCTTGTATCGTTTTTAAAATTGTTTGCTTGCGTTTTTCGAGTTCAATAAAATAATTCAAATCTTTTTGAATCAATGCAATTTGAACCTCATTTAAGCTTCCGGTAAGTTCTTTACGATAGCGCGATATAAAAGGAATTGTTGCCCCCCCCTGTAGCAATAGTATTGTATTTTTAACTCCGTCGACAGGCAAGCCGGTCTTTTCGGCAACCAATTTAAATATGTTTTCGTCCATAGTTTTGATTTTTTTGTGTGCATTAGTTTTTTGCCTGATACAGCAAAATAATGTGCTTTAAAAATCCATAATCATTTGTGTTGGAGCATCGTTTTCGCCTTTAAAATTCGACAAGCTTACTCCCAGCAATCGTACCGGTTTATTCAGTGGCCATTGTTTATCGAACAAACCATATGCTTCACGTGCAATTAACTCTTTATTAGCAGTATATTCACTAAAAGTACGACTTCGTGTTATTACCTCAAAATCTGAATATTTTATTTTTAAGGATAGAGTTTTGCCCTCGCATTTTTTCTTTTCAACCGAAGCATGCATTCGGTCAATGCATTGTGTCAGTTTTTCATATAACTCATTGTATGCAACAATATCACTCGAAAATGTTTTTTCAGCTCCAATCGATTTTCTTTGCCGGTAAGGTATAACTTTTCGATTATCAATGCCTCGTACAATATTAAAATAGTACTCGCCTGCTTTACCAAACCATCCTTTAAGTGCTTCTTTACTGTATTTTTTTAAATCGGCTCCCGAAAAAATTCCCAATTTATGAAACTTATCTGCCGAAACTTTTCCTACTCCAAAAAAACGATCAATTTTTAAATTTTCCAAAAACCGTAAAGCATCTTCGGGTGGAATAACAAACTGGCCGTTGGGTTTATTTATGTCGGAAGCAATTTTTGCTAAAAACTTATTGTACGATATGCCGGCAGAGGCTGTTAATTCGGTTTGTTTGTAAATTTGTTTTCGAATTTCGGTGGCAAGCAATGTTGCCGAATTGCTTCCCTTTTTATGAAATGTGACATCTAAAAAAGCCTCGTCAAGCGAAAGCGGCTCAACGGCATCGGTATATTCAAAAAAAATTGATTGTATTGTTTTCGAAATTTCGCGATACTCGCTTGCGTCACTGCTCACTAAAATAAGATTTGGGCAACGTGCTTTTGCAGTAACAGTAGGCATAGCCGAATGAACACCATATTTTCGGGCTTCGTAACTTGCAGCCGAAATCACACCTCGCTTTCCATTGCCTCCAACTGCAACAGGTTTTCCTCGCAATGACGGGTTATTGCGTTGTTCAACCGACGCAAAAAAAGCATCCATGTCAATATGTATAATCTTCCGAATCAATTACAGATAAGTTTTGTGCTTATATTTAACAATCAAAAATACTTTTTACTGAAAAATAAGTCTTTCAAAAAAAATGTTTTTTATCAACAATATTGAACTATGCAATTTATACAAATTGTTTATGTCTTTCTGTTTCAGAGTTTTTTTTTGAATCAGAAATACACATGACTTCATAAATTGAAATTACAAAATGCAAATTCAATAAGCAGATTATGTATATTCGCATTTTGAAGTCATAAAAACCAAAATTATCCACAAAACAATGCCTTAAAACGTATGCTAAAACCTGAAAGCACAAAATATTGGTATGCAGTTTATGTAAAGTCACGAACTGAAAAAAAAGTGCTTATCGAACTTGAATACCAAAACATTGAAGCGTACTTGCCCCTTCGAAAAACATTGCGTCAGTGGAGCGACCGCAAAAAGTGGATAGATATGCCATTAATTCCCGGTTATATTTTTGTACACATTTCACAAGCATTTTACGATAGAGTTTTACAAATACCGGGAGTTGTATCGTATGTTCGTTTCGAAGAAAAGGCTGCGACTATCCCTGAAAATCAGATCGACACCATCAAAAAACTACTCAGACAACACGATATAGAAATAGAAATATCGTACAAAAATTTTCAACAAGGCGATCCGGTTGAAGTAATGGCCGGCCCACTTATGGGAACAAAAGGCAAACTTGTACTTTTTAAAGGCAAAAAACGGGTTGCTATTGAAATTGCTCAAATGAACCTCTCGCTTACCGTTGAAGTTCCACTGAACGAAATCAAGAAAATAACATAAACTTGTTGTAACTTTATGGCTATGGAAATTATTGCATGGCTTGGTTTTTCGCATGGTTTGTTTGCCGCATTGATTATGCTGGCTATAAAGAAACAAAGTGTTTCAGATAAAATACTAACAGCCTGGCTCACATTACTTGCCATTGAGTTTCTTACTTTTGCCATCGATATTCGTACTTTTGGCATTTCAATGCTTTCAAGCTCATTTTTGCTTTTCAACCCTGCTTTTTACCTGTACTCAAAGACTCTGATTGGGAGAAAATTCAAATTGAAAAAGATTCAATTATTGCACCTTCTGCCGTTTGTTTTTTTTGAAGTTTTTGCCTACATCATTCAAGAACCATACAAGCTTTCGTCATTTTTAGAACGCGATAATACCATTTGGTTCCGACTCAGTTTTGCTCTTGCGTCGGTGCTTTCGTGGATTGCGTACAATTGGGCTACCTTTCACTTGATTTTTAGACACAGGCGCAAATTAAAAGACGAATTTTCGAACCTGGGAACTAATAACCGTGCCGGTTGGCTGGTTTTTGTAGTTGTATTTTATAATTTGTATTGCCTCGTTGCTATGGCCCTTGCCTCGTATGCTATTATTTCTAAAATCGACTTGCCTGTTTCACCGGCATATAACTATTCTGCGCTGCTTCTGCTTATTTATATTTTGAGCTTTTATGGAATTAAGCAGAAAGAAATATATGGTTTTATTTATAACGACTCAGAAACAGAACAGTCTCCAAAAAATAAGTCGTTGTTGAGCAATACCCAAAAAGAAATTATCAAAACCCGTTTAATGCAGTTTTTTAACCAGGAACAACCTTACCTTAATCCCGAATTGAACATGCACATTCTTTCCGAAAAACTTCAAATACCCAAACATCAACTTACCGAAGTACTGAACAGTGTAATAGGAAAAAATTTTTTCAGTTTTGTAAACGAATATCGAGTTAATGCAGTAAAAAATATGCTCAAAAGCAAACCCCACTACTCCATCGAAGCCATTGGTTACGAATGTGGTTTCAACAGCAAATCGTCGTTTTTTACTGTTTTCAGAAAAATTACCGGGTATACTCCAATGCAATTCAAAAGCTTACACTAAGCTAGCAGTTCAATCTTTTCAAACAATAAAAAGCGAACCGCAATAAGTGGTTCAACTTTTAAAAATCAAACTTTATTAGCCCTGCATGAGCGTATATTGTCTCCGTTAATTTAAATTTTTACACATGCAAGGCAAAATACTATTATTGGTTGTATCCATTTTTATAATGAATCATATTCATGCACAAGGAATTTTCGAAAGTGCTTCTCAAAATCATGAAAATTCAGAGATCAACTTAAACGGCTACACACGTGGCGAAGCCTGGGGGGGCAACAACACATACGACTATGCCAACCTTTTTGGCGAATTTGCCCTGCAAGGAAAACTACAAACCGAAAAAGCTTTGTTAAAAGCCGATGTGCGATTTCGTGAAGGGATGTTTTTGGGCAAAAATGAAACCGTATTTGAATTAAAAGAAGCTTATGCCGCCTACCAAAGCAATTATGCCGACCTGTACCTGGGAAAACAAATTACAACATGGGGCCGAACCGATGGATTTAACCCCACCAACAACCTTTGCCCGCAAAACTATTTTTTGCTTACCACAAATCCCGACGATCAGCTTAGAGGCAACTTTATGCTGCGCACAAAGTTTCGCCCTACACAATATGCTGAATTGGAGCTGGTAATAATCCCGGTGTTCACGCCCTCGGTTTACCGGTACGATTTATTTGATTTATCGGAGGAAACAAGTTTTACCAATGCCGTTTTACCCAAAAAAACTTTCGAAAACGGAACCTGGGCTGCACGTGCAAACATTGAACTCAGCAAAATTGGCTTTTCTTTATCGTACTTCAACGGTTACGACCCATTTTACGGCTACCGGGTCGAATCGGTACACATGCAAGGGCAACCAAGCATTGTACTCCAGCCCGATTTTTATCGAAAACAAAGCATAGGAGCCGATTTTGCAGCCACATTAGGAAACTATATAATTAGAGGCGAAACAGCTTACAACATTACCGACGGATACAAAACCGAAATGCATATACCCAACCCCGATATTGCCTGGGTGGCCGGTATCGAAAAAAACATTGCTCAGATAACGGTAATAATGCAATACATTGGCAAATACACATTCAATTTTGAAGCCCTGACTGAACCAACACTTACAAACCCGGCAAACATTACAGAATATGCACTGGCTATGATAAATTTCGAAAACACGCTTTTCAACCGTAAAATAATGCACCAGCAAGAGGAAATGAACCATGCAGTAATGCTTTCGCTCTCAAAATCATTCAGCTTCGATATTGTAACAACAAGCATTAGTGCTTATTACAACATTACTTCGGAAGAATATTTCGTTCGGCCCGAAATAAACTGGAAAATGGCTGATGCCCTTACTTTATCAGCAGTTGCAAATATTATGAACGGTCCCGAAAAATCGATATTTAATAAGGCCGGAAAAGTGCTCGGAGGATACGGTATTGGTCTAAAATTTAACTTTTAAATACTGCCTGCCACCGCATTAGAATACTATTGACTAATAACTAAATAATGAAACACAACTCGATAATAATACGCAAAAAATGGTGGTTTATAGTAATTCCGGTTATTGTTACACTGGCAATGTTACTTCCACTTAAGTCGGCGAAAATTAATCCCGACCTTATGGAATATTTGCCCGACGATATTCCGGCAAAAATCAATATTGACAAACTGGACAAACACTTTGAGCACTACGACCCGGTTTTGATACTGATAGAAACAGATGATGTGCTCAACAGCCAAACCCTGCAGCGTGCCGAATTACTCCACAACTCAATTATAAACTCCGATTTTGCCGACGATGTAATCTCGATATTCAACACAAAATATATACGTGGCCAAAATGGGTTTATGATGGTTGACCCCGTTGTGGATTATATGCCCGCAAATAATGTGGAAAAAGAACAATTGCGCAATGAAATACGCAATAACACACTAGTATACAAAACAATGGTGTCTGAAGATTTCAGATACCTGTTATTGCTTGTAAAACCGGCAAAAACTATAAACGACAACGAACTTTTTATTTTCATTAAAGAAACACTTGCCAAACACACCGGAGATGAAAAAATATACCTGAGTGGCCTTCCGTTTCTGCGTTACGAAATTCAACGTATTGCTACACGCGATTTAGCCATTTTGATGCCAATTGGACTGCTGGTTATGGCCATTTTTCTCTACTTTTCGTTTCGCGAAAGACGTGGTATTTTATTGCCTCTAAGCGTAGTAGCCATGTCAATTGCCATTGCAATGGGACTGATGCCCTTGCTTAGATACGAATTAAGCCTGATTGCCGTACTTGTCCCGATTATGATGATTGCCATTGCCAACGATTACGGAATTCATATTGTGGCACTTTATCAAGAATTAAACGTATCAAACCCACGTTGGGGTACAAAACGAATCGTAAACCGAACTCTTTTAAAGCTTTACCGACCAATAATTTTCACCGCACTCACTACCATGGTTGGAATTTTAGGCCTCACAACACATGTAATGATTCCGGCAAAACAAATGGGAATAGTAAGTACTGCCGGTATTTTATTTGCCGTGATAGCAAGCCTTTTGTTTATACCGGCAATAATGAGCAGTACCAAAAAAAGCAATTACAAATTTATGTTGAATAATCACCAAAACGGATGGCTGGGTAAGCTTCTTTCGTTAACAGGAAAAATAACAACACAAAAACCACTCAGAGTAATTGCAGGTTTTTTATTATTTATTGCAATAGCCACAATAGGAATAACGCGCTTGCAGGTAAATATTAACATTGACGAACTGATGCCACGTAAACACAAACTCAGGCAATCAACAGCTATTATAAACGAAAATTTTGGTGGCACAAAAACAATATCGGTGCTTTTCGAAGGCGATGTTCTAAGTCCTGAACTGATGCACGAAATGGAATATTTCGAAAATGAACTGGAAAAAAATCCCGGTATTGGAAGCGTAACATCGCTAGCTACAGTTACAAAAACAATAAGCCGGGCAATGAACAATCCCGGCGATGAATACTACAACCGCATTCCCGACAGGCGCGATGCCATAGCACAATACATCGAGTTTTACAACATGAGCGGCGACCCCGACGATTTTGAACAAATGGTCAATTTTGAATATACACGTGCTGTTGCAACAGTTCAGTTCAAAGCAAAAAACTACAAGTCGTTTATTCAGATTGAAAATGAAATAAACACGCTTGTAAACCAAAGTCAGTTTGCAAGCCTGATTGCCGGACAGTGCCTCATTGAAAAGGAACTTTCGGAAGCCATTGTGCACGGACAAATAAACTCGCTCATATTTGCCCTCGCAGCAATTATTATTCTGCTTTGGATAATTTTCAGATCGTTTAAAGCAGGCATAAGCGGGGCTTTACCGCTTGCAGTTACACTGCTTTGTAATTTTGGGCTCATGGGTTGGTTTGGCATCGAACTCGACATTGCAACATCACTCTTATCGTCAATTGCAATAGGTATTGGTGTTGACTATACCATACATCTGTTTTGGCGGTTAAAACAAGAACTGCAAATTGGAAAAGACTGGCAAGAAGCAATAAACACTACACTAAAAACAACGGGCAGAGGAATTACAATCAATGCCTTTTCGGTAATTCTCGGCTTTAGTTTGCTGTTCTTTTCAGGATTAAGCATACTCAAAGCATTTGCATTCCTCATTATTTTTTCATTGCTGCTTTGCCTGCTTTGCGCACTTGTATTTGTGCCCGCAATATTTATGATTATAAAACCAAAATTTCTACTTAAATAAAATATAATGAAAAAAATAGTCATCACAGTTACAATTTTTGTACTTGCACTGCTTACAGTAAAAGCACAAGATGCCCGCGAAATAGCAATCAAATCGGGAAATGCCATCAACCCCGAGTCGATGGAAATGAGTGCCACACTCAATATTCACGACGGCCGGGGCAACACACGTACACGCCAAATTGCCAACGCAACAAAACGCTTTGGCGAAACAGTTAAAACACTTATACGTTTTATAGCACCACCCGATGTAAGTGGAACAACTATGCTTATTCACGATTACGAAAACCGTGGCGACGACATGTGGATATACCTGCCGGCAATGCGCAATACTCGTCGTATTGTTAGCAGCGAAAGAGGACGCAGCTTTATGGGTACCGAGTTTAGCAATGCCGATATGACCAAACCAAATCACGATGATTTTCACTACAAACTGAAGGGCACCGACACAATGAACGGTAAAGAATGCTGGAAAATTGAAGCTGTATGCAAAAATACAGAAATAGCACAGGAAAACGGATATTCAAAAAGAATTGCATACATCGACACACTAAATTACCTTTCGTATAAAGTAGAATACTACAACAAAAACGATAAACAGTTTAAAGTAATGACAGTTAGCAATTATCGCGAAATATCTACCGGCTTATTTTTTGCATTTTATATGGAGATGAAAAACGTAGAAAACGGCCGACACTCCGAAATAATTGTAGAAAAATTTCAGCTTGGCTCTGAACTCAGCGAAAGGAATTTTTCTGCAGCAAGTTTAGGCGAGTAATAACCGATGCCTGCCCGCCTAGGAGGGGCTGTTGGCTGATGGCTCTAGGCTGTTGGCTAATTGCTGACTTAAGAAAACAACTTATGACCCGTGAATTAATGACTATTGACTCAAAAATATTACTGCTTACATTGCTGCTGCTTACAGGCACAGGGATTAAAGCACAAACGGCTGTTGTTGACATATCGAACATACGCAACAACAAAGGAGTAATAAGGCTTGCTGTATTCACATGCGAGCAAACTTTCAGGGAAGAAATCCCTCTTTTTGAAAAAGTTGTTTGCAAAAATGAAGTTGAAGAAGGAAAGCTAAACACTAAAGTAAAGCTGCCACACCCGGGCACTTATGGCATAGCATTGCTCGACGATGAAAATGAAAATAAAAAACTCGACTACCGATTTTTACGGCCGGATGAAGGCATCGGCTTTTCGAATTACCAACATAAATCTTTACGACGCCCACATTTCAACGATTTTTGCTTTGAAGTCGCAAATAATTCAACAAATAAAATTGAAATTGTTACCCACTATTACTAAATATTTTTCAAACAAATACAAACCGAACTTGTTTATCTTTGAATTTCAATAATAAGCAAGATGCAAAAAGACAATATATTTGACCAAAAGGCAAAAACATGGGACGACAATCCAGAGAGAATAAAACTGGTAGAAAAAGTTTGGGAAACTATCAGTGCCAACATCGATTTTAATAAAATACATCATGCTATTGATTATGGCAGCGGTACCGGGCTGCTTGGTTTCAAGGCCATAAATCATGTCGAATCAATGACATTTTGCGACACTTCGGATGGAATGCTCGACCAGGTAAACAACAAAATAAAGTATTACGGACACCTTAATGCCAAAACACTCAAGGCCGATTTTTCAAACGGTCAGCTCCCTTCAAAAAAGTTCGAATTAATAATGACAATGCTGGTTTTGCATCACGTACACAAGCTCGCAAAAATTTTAGCAAACTTCAATAAATTACTACAACCGGGAGGTTACATCAGCATAATTGACCTCGAAAACGAAGACGGTTCATTTCACTCCGACAATACAGGAGTAGCACATTTTGGATTTGACAAACAGGAAATAATCAATTTGATTGAAAAAAATGGTTTCAAAGTAGATTACTACAGCAACCACCTGAACATGAACAAAAAACACTCCGATGGAAACAAAAAATTCCAATTGTTCGCACTTATAGCAAGAAAAGAAGGATAAACACTTATCATTTCAAATCGAAACTATTATAAATAGCCTTTGCTTGTTCCGAAGGGACACCGGCCATGTCGGCATATTTATTCCACTTGCTCACTGTTTCGGCAACTTCATTAATAATTTCGACATATTTTTTTATGTTCATATTGTGTGCAACTGTTGCAAAATCATCAAGCGTAATATCCTGCCGTTTCCCGTTAACCGACATTTGATGCTGAAAAACCCAGCGGCTATCAGGGTTGTATGCATACGTTACATCGTATGCAGGAGCGAGTTTCCACTTACCTTGCCTGTTCATCAAAAATGAAATATTTTTAGTATGATCATCCTGGTTACGGGCCATTACATTAAACACCATACGCCGGAACAATTGCTCGGCATCAGTGTATGGCAAACGCAGAATACGCATAACCTCAAAAGCATCCTCGTAAGCATACGAAAGTGGATCGTTATAATCCATATGGGCAATGCCGCACAAAGTCTGCATGTGGTATTTATCCCCTTCGGGCGAACGGTCGAACCTTTTGGTCATAAAGTGAGCCCGCTGTCCCTCTTCCAAAATCCGGCATTCGCTCATATCAATTCCACAATCCTTAGCCATCAGATAATAAGCATACTCAATGCGCCCGTAGCCCTCAGGGTCGCCAAGCTGTTTGTTTGTAACACCATCGAATTTAATAAGCCAGTACGAAAAGCCCTTATCGGCATCGACTTGCCCGGAGCGCATTTCGCCGGTAGATTCATTATAAGCAACAACAGCCTTTGCCCGCGCGCCCCCGGCCGAAGTCCCCACCCTGATAATTTCGTTAAGACCATCAATATTATCGCTGTTAATCTTGCCATTCAACCCGGCCTTCTCATCAAGCACCAAACGAGCTAAATGCACCAGACGCTCTACATCGAGCAGTTCAGACTTACTGTTTTTGGAAAATTTTAACGAAGGCTTATAAACCAAGGCCCCCATACCCCGGCTACCCGTATAACAAAGACGCTCAACAGGGTTAACACTTTGTTTACTACGCCCCTGCTCGGCCAGCCAGGTATCGAGAATCGCATTTCCAAAACGATCGGGAAGCGAATCGGCCAATAAGCCCGGCAAACCCGAAAACGTTTCACGATTAAGACCCGGAAAAGAAAAAACCCGGTTTCCCGTGGTAAACTCAGACAAAGGCATAGTAACAGGCGAAACATTAAGTCCATGTTTCTCAAACGAAGGCTCAAATTCCATGGTCGCCAGCATGCGCGAGTCGTCCCACACCACAGCTCCCACAGCTATGCCCCACAAACTTATTTCAGCAACCCTTACCATGACGAATCGCCTGGGTTATACTCAGCAGACCCCTTGCGTGAAGCCCTTTTCCTTTTTTTGCCCTGCATTTTAGCATACAGCAAAGGACTGATTTCGGGCTCCTGTACCATGTTTTCCAAAATATCGAACTTATCCAAAGCACGTAAAACCTGCACAAAAGTTAATAAGGTAGCAGGCCTTCCGTTCTCTAACTGACTAATAGTAGCTCTGCTCACGCCCGATATTTCGGCAAGCTTGCTTTGCGAATAATTCTTTTGAAGCCTGACCTCCTGAATCATTTTGCCAATTTCTTCAACAATTGCGGTATCGCTGAGCCTGTGCCATTTTTTTATGATGCTTATAGTATTCATTATATGCCAAATAATAGATTAATGATTAATATCCACATCAAAGGTATGTTTTTATTTTTTGTTTTACAAACAAATAAACATTTATTCATCTTAATGATGCGTTTATTTGTCATTATGTGGCTTTATTGTTATTTATGATTTCTTTATTAATCATTATTGAAAATATAAAAATCAAAAATATATCTAAAACAGAATAAGCATTAAGCCCCAAATCGTTCAATAGCTAAGTCAATCATGACAGCGGTAGCTGTAGCTCCACATCTTGTTGCACCGACATTTTGCACAGCGATCAAATCGTCGAGTGTTCTTACACCACCTGCAGCTTTAACTTTCACATTAGGACCGGAATGCTCTCTCATCAGCCTCAGGTTCTTGATGGTAGCTCCCTGATAATTATAATTTCCATCTGCCTGTTTCACAAAACCAAAACCAGATGATGTTTTTACATAATCGGCCTCGGCTTTGGTACATATTTCACAAAGCTTGATGATATCTTCTTCACGGTTTACAAAGTCAGTTTTAAATATCACTTTAACGATTGCATTACCGGCATGACAAGCATCTGTTACAGCTTTAATCTCGTTTTCAATATAATTCCAGTCGCCCCCCAAAGCTTTACCGATATTAATCACCATATCAATTTCAACAGCCCCGTCTTTTATAGCCTGTTCTGTTTCAAAAACCTTAACAGAAATGGCACTATTACCAGCAGGAAAACCAATAACACATCCAACAAGCACATCAGATCCCTTTAATAAAGCTGCCGCCTGTTTCACAGCATAAGGTTTGACACAAACCGAAGCTACATTGTATTTCCGGGCAAGTTCACATTCCCTTTTTAAATCCTCATCGGTAAAAGTTGGATGAAGAATAGAATGGTCAATCATTTTGGATAATTCAATAACTTTTGCATTCATAGTATTTGCAATAAAATTTTTGAAGAATATTTTAATCTAAATCATGCAGCATGAGCGAATCAATCAAATCTGTCATCTGAGCAGGCTCAGCAATAAGTTTTAAGTATGAATGATTGGTTTTTTCGCCTTCGACCCACACATTGCCACCATCGTTGTCGGGTGTGTTAAAGCCCCCTTCAATTTTCTTCCACCATTTACCAACACCACCACGCACAGCATACAAAACAGCTGTTTGGTCGTAAGTAGAATTTGGGGTAATTTTTCCTTCAACAAAAGAATCTCTCATCCACAAAGCATGTTCGCTAAAGTGATAATATCCAATATACAATGGATGATTTTTTTCAATATCATTGAAAATTTCTCCTGTTTTAATCCTTACTCCAATTTCATAACCCGAAAACACCACAGGGAGGTCTATATGCTCAAAAACAAATTTTGTAACACCAGGCATTCCTCCGTTGAAATTCCACTCCCAATCGCCTTTAGGGTATTGGCCACCCATTACCACCATCTTTTTTATTTTACTATGCATCAAGTCTTTACCCGACAAGGATGAATGCTTGCAGGAACCAGACTCAAGCAACAACTTAATATTGAGCAAAGGGCCAACTGCAACCAGAACAATGCTATTGTCATCGTTTTCGGCCAATATCTTCCGGTACAATTCTGTAGTTGAAGGGACATCTTTGTATGTTAACTTGTGCGGAAAATTATCGGCCAGTATTTTGTTATGAGTAGTTTCGCTCACATAAGCAGCCCCTGCTCTAACTCCAATTGGCACATCAGGGTTCCCATAATAACAATTAAGTACATCAATAGCAGAAACAGCATACTTCTCGTTTATCCAAAGCATAACGGCCAACAAGTCGCATTCGCCATTGTTCACAAAACCGTACAACATGGCTAAAGCACCAAGATCGTCGGCATCGCCGCCAAAATCGGTATCAAAAATTATTTTTTCTTGAGCTGAAGATATTCCTGCAACAATAAAAAAAGAAAATAAGAGGAAAACAATACGTTTCACGATGATATTGACTTTATATAACAAAAAACATATTGCTAAGTTAAAAGATTTACTGAAAAGATATATCAAAACAATTCGTGCGAAATACTGGTATATTTTATAATAAAAAAAAACAAATATCAATACCAGAGCATAAATTCAACATCAGTAGCCGACCTTCAATAATTCGAACCAATATTTACTCACATTATCTCTCTACACTAATGCTTTGTGAAAAAAAACATCAATATTTTTCAACAAAGTACCGGGAGGTATATCACAGCCTGATGAAATTACAAGATTTTTGTAAGTCTTACCTAATTCGATAAGCTTTTGGGTTTCGGTAATAATTTCATCAGGAGTTCCATTTTTGAAAACAGAAACAGGATCAATATTCCCCATAACCAAAACATCTTGAGGCATTTGCGGTAACACTTCAGCCATATCGACAGAATTTCCAAAATGATAAGCTTTACTACCACTAAGAAGCATCGAACTGAGTAGAGGCAAGGTATTTCCACAATTGTGCAAAACAACCATAAACGAATCGTCCTGCACAGCATCTACAATTTTCTTCACATATAAAGATGAAAACTCGGTACAAGCTTCGGGATATAATAATCCTGCTGCAGGTTCAGCAATAATAATTCCGGCAGTTCCTCTTTTTTTATACTCGCGAGCATAATCAATCAAAAATGAAGTAATTTTATTCAGTAGCTCGTGTATTCTGTCGGGTTCGAGCAAAATAAGAGTCATAATCTCAGTAATATCGAGCAATCGTCCAGCAAGAGAATATGGACCAATTATTCCGCCAAAGACAGGTTTATTTGAAATACGGGTTGCTGCAATTTCGGCAGCTTTAAGATACTCTCCGGTACGTGCTTCTCCAACAGCAGGTATTTTTATATTCGAAATTTCAGATAAATCAGAAATAAGCTTACTCTGCACTGTAGGTATATCATCATTTGAAAAATGCACAGATGCACCAAAAGCCTCTGCCTCGACCGATAAATCCATAACCATTGCACAAGCAGCCGAATTGTATCGATTTGCAATTTTTTCAATACAAAGAGCCTGAGCCTGTCCATTAGTAACTAAATCATAAATACTTCCACCGGTAATCTCAAGTCCGGGGTATGTAACAAGAGGAAATACGCTTATTGGTTCTGTCTGTATAAAATTGTCAGAAAGCTTTAAAAATTTGCTCATAAGGTTAAATCTGTAGGTTATGCAATCGGTTGCAATATAAAAAAAAGTAGTGAAAACAAGTGATTTTGAACCACAAAAAAAAACGAGCTGTCAAAAATAATGACAGCCCGAATTTTTGTATTATATCATGTTGATATTAGTATAGTTGAGGAACTTCCCAATTAATCCATTTTTCTTCATCAAAAACAAGTTCACCATCGGTATACATAATATGAGCTTCAACCGATTGATCGTCGAACAAGAATTTTTGAGCATATTTAGTAATTGCTTCAATCTGAATTTCAGAAAATCCGTAGAAACAATGACCTGAATTTCCAACTTGAGAGAATCCCATATTATCGGGCACACCTAAAGCCTGATAAATCTTATGTGTAGCATTTCCGGTTGTCCAGGCACTTAAATTCCCCAGCCATTCCATCCATGTATTTTCAACAACCAATAATCCACGAGGAGCGCAAAGGCCAAGAATCATATGATGATCGAAAGGCAACAAATCGGCCGATCGGCTAAACTGACTAAAATCATTGCGTAACCAACAGTTTTCGCCCACAATTTGACTCAAAGTTTGCACATTATCTGTTTGTTTTTGAAAATCAGAAACTCTCCAACTTGCCGAACCACCTGATCCTGATTCAAATGGAATAGTTAAAGCAATACGTTCATCAAAAGCACCTATAACCATTGCACCTTTACCATTACGCGAACATCCTGTAACAGCCAAACGCTCAACATTTATATTCGCTTCGGGAGTTTTTTCCAGAGCATCAATTAACCGACTAGCTCCCCATGCCCATGCCATTAAAGCTCCGGCAGAATGATCGGCACAGAAAAATTCATAAAACAAACCTTTTCCTCTTGATCCTGATCCACTTTGCTGGCCTATTAAATCGTTCGGGAAACTAATAATGGCTACACCCATGTTTTGCAATACAGTATTTACATTTGAAAAACCTAATGATATTACTGCAGGATATGGAGCCGTTCCGGTGTTGGGATATGTAATTGCACAATTGAATGAAATTGTTTTATTGTTATCGCTTACAGTTACAGTAATTGTGGTATCGTTAAATGAGCCTGTAGTTGCTTCGTAATCGGTACACGGTTTGTAACCAAATTCAAATTCTTGCGACAATACCGAAATTTCGGCTCTACGGCATTCCCATTCATCAAGATTTGTTACCTGACGTCCATCATAAAAAGTAAATGGATCGGGCAAAAACGGATTGCTTGTTAATTCATTTACCGAAGGAATATCGATACTGCACACACTCATATCACAAGGTATTTCATCCTCAGGCAGACAAGGAATTCCAGCCTGAAATACTTTTACAACTCGTTGCCGTGCCTGATCCGAAGCAACAACAATTCGGGCCGAACGTTCGGTACCAATAGGATTTTGATCAGCAGTAACAGTAATGGTTGCATTATTTGATCCTTCAGTTTGGCTAAGCGAAATCCAATCGTCTTCAAAAGTAATTGACCAATCAACATTTGATACGATTTCAAAAGTACCGGTACTATTTTGTGCCGATTCGATATTAAACGAGAGCGCCGATAACGATAAGCTTGCTTCAGCACCAATTTGTGTTACCTCAATATTTTGAGGAGTAGCACCATCTTCGGCAACTGTTAATACTGCACTACGTTCTTCGATACTTTCATTTGGTTGTGCTGTTACATTTACAGTTGCACTTTTTAAACCCGAAGCAGGATCGACACTAAGCCACTCTTCTGAGCTACTTATTGCCCAGCTTGTATCCGAGGCTATAGCAAAACTAGCAGAATTATTCTCATTGGCTTCAAGTACAAGTTCATATGTCGACACTGACAATGCCCCGTTTTGAATTACCGTAACAATCTTTGATTCTGTGTCTTCGGCTTCAATTGTTAATGTAGCTGAACGCGATAAACTATCGGCATTTTCGGTGGCATTAACAGCAATACTGGTATTATTTGATCCTTCTTGAGGGCTTACTGAAAGCCATTCCTCCGATACAGATATTGTCCAATCGGTATTCGATATTATCTCAAAAGAACTGGCACCGGATTTTGCCTGCATACTTATCTCTGTTTTGTCAATGTCAAGTTGTGGTTCAAAATCATCACAACTTACAACTAAAAACAAAACTGCTAATAAAAATCCCGTAAGGGTTAGAATGTTAATAAACTTTTTCATCATTTATTTCGAGCGTGTTCTGGTTTTCACTGACAAGATGATCGAGGTCAACTTTCAGAAAAACGGGGACCTGTTTATCTTTTTTAGAGCCAGGTTTAAAATGAAAAAAAACACGAAGGACAAAATTTGTGAACCATGTTATAATAAGCACAAACGGATACAGGAGGATGTAGATGATCATCATAGGTATTGCAAAAAATCTCAATGCCGAATTGGGGCGGTTACGGAAAATGGCTTTCGGGAGATACTCAGCTGTAAACAGGATCACAAGGGTGCCGGCG
>CAZARW010000018.1:0-40816 GCA_964487645.1 uncultured Prolixibacteraceae bacterium | reverse complement strand
TATAGCCAGAGTTGTTTTACCAGACGATTCGGGGCCATATATTTCAATTACTCTGCCTTTTGGATATCCGCCAATGCCCAAGGCTGCATCAAGCCCTATCGACCCTGATGATATTGCAGGTACATCTTCAATTGCCCGGTCTCCCATGCGCATAATCGATCCTTTGCCATACGACTTGTCGATTTTGTCCATGGTAAGCTGCAAGGCTTTTAACTTTTCTTTGTTTACGTTTGATTTTTCTTCGCTCATATTTATAGTGTACTTATTATTTGATTTGTATGATCTTTTGTTTTTACTTTTTCAAAAACTTTTTCAATTATACCCTCTTCGTTTATAATGTAAGTGGTACGCAATACTCCCATGTAGATTTTTCCGTACATTTTTTTTTCGCCCCAGGCACCATAGGCTTGCAATATTTCTTTTTCGGTATCGGCAAGAATATTGAAGCACAAATTGTACTTGTCGGCAAATTTTTTATGCGATGCCTCACTGTCGGGGCTCACACCAATTACTTCGAACCCTTTTGAAAGCCACATCTGGTAATTGTCGTTTAAATTACACGATTCGGAAGTGCATCCGGGGGTATTGTCTTTTGGATAAAAATACAAAATAACCTTCTTACCTTTGTAATCCGAAAGTGATATTTTTTTGCCATGTTGATTTATTCCGCTAAAATCGGGGGCTTTGTCACCTTCATTTAATAATGCCATATTATCTATTTTTTTATTATTATTAATTCAGTGAGTTTTTTAAATTTACACATAGTTATACAAAATCATTTTTTATTGATTGTATTTTACATTTGAATTTTGAATGATTAAGCTGCATAAACATTAACTTTATTTGTTTTATGCTGTATAAATAAAGTAAGTTTAGGGCTTAAAATTAATAAATACATCGATGCAATGCTGAAAAACAAAGTTAACTTTTTGAACACACATTTCCTCTTAATTGGTTTAATGTTTTTTTCAACAGGCATGTTTGCTCAAACTACAGAGGAAAAGGCTATTGAGTATTTTAATAGCGGCAATTATCAACTTGCGTTACCTCTTATGTCCGATTTTTATAAGTTGTATACTACCGATAACGATTTTCAATATTACTATGGCGTTTGTTTAACTCAAACAGGGAAATACGGAAATACAGCACGAAAAATTCTTTTACAATCGTTACATGGCAATGTTCCGGTAGATGCCTACTTTTATGTTGGGATGAATTATCATGCTTTAAACGATTTTAAAAATGCCTTGAAGTATTACGATATTTTTGCAGATAATGCCCGACGAAAAGAAAAAAAAGCGGTTAATTTTAAAGAGTTTTACTCTAATGCTCAACAACAAATCAATACTTTAGCCGATAGCATTTTTTCAGAGAATAATGCACTATCAATGTCCGATTCTTTATCGAGCCAAACTGCTTCAAATGAAACGATTAGTTTGATTGGCAGTGATTCTGTTCTTATTGCTCCTCAAATAAAATCTGAAGATATTCATGTTGATTCTTTTGTAAATGTGCTGAGCGACTCCAATATTCATTTCGTTTTAACTTCGCAAATTGTTTATTACCGAATCAATCAGTTTAAAACCCGTGCAGGGCGTCAAAATTTTATCGAAGCAGGTTTGCAAAAAGCTGAGCTCGATAAAGTGCTTAAAAAACTACAAAACTTACGTGATGAGTTTAATCAAAGTACTGATCGTGATGAAAAAAGCAAAATTTCGACGGAGGTTATTGAACTTGAGTTAGAATCAATTCGATTAAAATCTGAGTCGGACAATAAATATCTACAATCACGTCATGCCGAAATGGAATTCTGGAAAGGTGCAGCTCATCATGCACTCGATAAACTTATGTACGAAAACGATTCAATTTTAAATAATAACTTACTGTATACCGATGAGCAAAATGTTGATAGCTTAAGTATACAGGCATCTATTCCCGATTCGGATACTCTACGTTCAGTTGTTGATACAAGCGTAGCAAGTCAAAACTCTGGGGATGATCTCCAACAAAACGAGCCTGAAACCGATGAAAAATTTGACGAACAGCAGAACGATAAACACTTGGTTTATAAGGTTCAAATAGGAGCTTACAGCAAAGGTTTGCCTGCTTATATTGATAAATTATACAAAAAATTATCAGTTTTACGTAACATCGATAATTATACAACCGAAGACAATATTGTGGTGTATACAGTTGGTGAGTTGTCAAATTATGATGATGCTTTAAAACTTCAGAATCAAATTCGGCAGGAAGGTGTAAAAGATGCCTTTGTTGTTGCATTTTATAACGGAAAAAGAATAACTTTGAGCGAAGCAAAAAAAATTTCGACACAATGACCAAAGAGATTTATAAAGAGCTAAACGAAAAAAAACAGCAATCGGATAATGTTACTTCACATGAGCTTTTGCTTATAAATGATGAATACCACAGCTTTGATTACGTAATTGATGCACTTATTGAAGTATGTAATCATACACTTGAACAAGCCGAGCAATGTACCACACTAACCCACTACAAAGGGCAATGTGCTGTAATGAAAGGAGAACTGCCTGTTTTGCGTAAAGCACGAAAATCGCTTGTTGAGAAAGAGCTGCGAGCTGTTATTGAATAACTTATTTACGAAAATACAATGGGAATTATTACTGTACTTATATTGTTAGCCCTAGGGGTATTGTTGTTGATTGTTGAATTTATGTTGATTCCCGGTGTAACTGTTGCCGGAATAGCTTCGGTATTAGCTTTTGGTGCCAGTATCTATTTTGCTTTTTCGTATTGGGGTACTGTTGGTGGTATAATTACGCTGATTGCTGTACTCGTGTTTGTGCCGGTATTTTTATATTTTTTGTTTAAAGGTAACGCAATAAAGCCTATGATGCTTAATTCGGGAATTGATGGGCGTGTGATTACTGTCGAAGGCGAAAAAATAAAAGTTGGCGACGAGGGGGTAACAATTGGACGCCTGGCTCCATCGGGGAATGCAAAGTTTAACGGAATTACTGTTGAATCACGCTCCAGGGGGATTTTTATCGACCCAAAAACAAAAGTAAAAATTATTAAAATTGAAGGAAATACTGTAATTGTTGAACCTATAAACTCATAAAAAATGATCGAAATTCCATCAATCCTTTTAATCATAGGGATTATTGTTTTAATTTTTATTATACTGTACTTTGTGCCAATAGGTATTTGGTTCTCGGCATTGGTGTCGGGGGTTCGTATATCGTTGCTGCAGTTGTTTTTAATGCGTTTTCGGAAAGTGCCACCCGGAATTATCGTGCGTGCAATGATTGAAGCATACAAAGCCGGTCTTAACACAGTAAAACGCGACGAACTCGAAGCTCACTTTTTAGCCGGTGGACATGTCGAAAGTGTAGTTCATGCCTTGGTTTCGGCACAAAAAGCCAATATCGATTTATCGTTTAAAATGGCCACTGCCATTGACCTGGCAGGCCGCGATGTATTCGAAGCTGTGCAAATGTCGGTAAATCCCAAGGTAATAAACACACCTCCGGTTACTGCTGTTGCAAAAGATGGTATTCAGCTTATTTGTAAAGCCCGTGTTACTGTTCGTGCCAATATTAAACAATTGGTAGGTGGTGCAGGCGAAGAAACTGTTCTTGCACGTGTAGGCGAGGGAATTGTATCGTCGATAGGTTCGAGCCACTCACACAAAGGAGTGCTCGAAAATCCTGATTCAATTTCGAGAGTTGTTCTCGAAAAAGGACTTGATGCCGGTACTGCTTTCGAAATTCTTTCGATTGATATTGCCGATATTGACATAGGTAAAAACATTGGAGCATATCTGCAAATTGATCAGGCCGAAGCCGATAAAAATATTGCCCAGGCAAAAGCCGAAGAGCGTAGAGCAATGGCTGTAGCTACCGAACAGGAAATGATTGCCAAAGCTCAGGAAGCTCGTGCTAAAGTGATTGAAGCCGAAGTTGAAGTGCCTCTGGCAATGGCCGAAGCTTTCCGTAAAGGAAATATGGGCATAATGGATTATATGCGATACAAAAATATTGCTGCCGATACCACTATGCGCGACAGCATTGCAGGCGATAAACCGTCACCGGGTAACGAAGACTAAATCACATAAATAATCTTAAATCCCCGGTTTGTATCCGGGGATTTTTTTTATATTGCTTAAGCTCTCTCAGCGTAAGTATATTTTGGTTTCATGTTTTGTTTCGAGATTTAATCAGTGTTTAATGGCAACATATAAGTATTTTAATCGCGATTTAAGTTGGCTTTCTTTTAATCACAGGGTATTATTGGAAGCTAAAGACAGCTCATTGCCGTTGTTTGAACGAATTAAATTTTTAGCAATTTATTCAAACAATCTCGAAGAGTTTTATCAGGTACGTGTAAGTTATTACAGGCAATTACTTAAAAATGCCCATTTGTTTCCCGATAAAGTTGATGAAGTTAAACCTCTGAAAATATTGCACCAAATTAACGAAACAGTGATGCAGTATCAGGAAGAATTTCATAAAATATTTGATAATGAAATTGTTCCCGAACTCGAAAAAGAGAACATCATTCTACTAAATAAAAATTCAAAACTTACTCCTGAGCAACAAAACGAAATTCGCGAAATATTTACTCTCGATATTTTAAGTACTTTACAGCCTGTGTTGTTGGTTAAAAAGCGAATACGGCCATTTTTGAAAACAGGACAAGTATACATTATTGCCGAAATGGTTGTAAAAGATAATACGCGTCAATACAAAACCGAAAAACAAAAGCGCTATGGATTAATTAAACTTCCTACCGATCATAATATAACCCGGTTTATTGAACTCTCTGAGAGTAATGGGAAATACTATATCATGTTTCTCGAAGATGTGATAATGTTGCATGCAAACAAGCTTTTTACCGGGTACAATATTACTGAGTGGTACACAATAAAACTTACGCGTGATGCCGATTATGAGTACGACGATTACGAAGAAGATGAACTTATTGAAGCGGTTAGTAAACTCTCATCATCGAGAAAACTGGGTAAACCGAATCGGTTTTTGTACGATAAAAATATGTCGAATCATATTGTGAAATATATGCGCGAAACATTTAAACTCAATAGCGACATATTAGTCAGGGGAGGAACTTATCACAATTTTCGCGATTTTTTCAGTTTCCCAAATCCTTGTTCTCCTGATCTTGAATACGAAAAATTGCCTCCTTTGCGTATTCCCGATTTTGATGCTGAATCATTAATTAAAAATGCGATAAACGAAAAAGATTATCTGATTTCGTTTCCCTATCAAAGTTACGATTATTTGCTGCGTTTTTTGGAGCAAGCTGCCGAAGACGATACTGTAACTGAAATTAAAGCTACACAATATCGTGTTGCCGATCGATCGGCTGTTGTGAATGCATTAATGAGTGCAGCCGAAAACGGAAAAAAAGTTACAGTGTTTGTTGAGCTTAAAGCTCGTTTCGATGAAGAAAATAACCTGCGCTATGCTTCCGAAATGACCAAAGCCGGTATCACAATAATTTATAGCATTCCACGCTTAAAAGTTCACGCTAAAGCTGCAATAATTATCCGCGATCAAAACCGCTTCCAAAATGCTAAAAATCAAGCTTATATCGGAACCGGAAACTTTAACGAAAAAACCGCACGTTTATATTGCGATCATGGATTGTTTACTTCCGACCAACGCATCATAACCGACCTTGAAGCAATGTTTACTTATCTCGAAACGCAGAACGAAAAAATCAGATTTAAGCATTTGCTTATTGCTAATTTTAATTTGATATCAAAATTCGGAAGATTAATTCGTCAGGAAATTGACAATGTCAAAAAAGGAAAGAAAGGGTATATATTGCTTAAAATGAATGGACTGCAAGATCCTTCGATGATTGAAATGCTTTATAGAGCAAGCGAAGCAGGTGTTAAAGTTGATTTAATTGTAAGGGGAATATGTGCTTTAAAAACCGGAAAAAAATTCAGTAAAAATATTCGTGTAATTCGTATACTTGATCGTTTTCTTGAACATGCCAGAGTTTTTGTTTTTCATAACGATGGAAAACCTAAAGTATTTATTGGCTCAGCCGATTGGATGAAACGAAATCTCTATCGCAGGGTCGAATGTATTTGTCCGGTATATGACGAAGGCATTCAACAAGAACTCATCGATATTTTAAAAATTCAATTGGCCGATAATGTTAAAGCATGCCAAATTGGATCTAAAATGGAAAATATCCGTATTCGAAATAACAAGCCTTTGGTACAATCGCAACTTGCTACTTACGAATACCTCAAAGAGAAATATCCAAAAGAAATTATTGAACGATAGTTTTTCATTGTACAGTTTCGTTATTGGGGAGAGTTATCAAAATTTTTAATCGAATTATTCGAAGTTTCGCCCTAAAATGACTTTTTCGCTACTTTTTTTCTGTATGATCGTCTTAATTTCATAAAAACTTTACTTTTGCCACTCAAAGCAATTATTTTAATTGCTTTATAAATTACAACATGTGATATGCATGCCTATAAGGCAAGGCAGGCATGATTTACCAAGTCAAATTATTAAATATAAAAGAATGAAAGCATTTGTATTTCCCGGACAAGGGGCGCAATATTCCGGAATGGGTAAAGATTTGTACGATAATTCTGCTATTGCCCGCAATATGTTCGAAACAGCCAATGAGGTATTGGGTTTCGATATCAGTAAAATAATGTTTGAGGGAACACCTGATGAGTTGAAACAAACAAAAGTAACACAGCCTGCTATTTTTTTACATTCGGTAATACTTGCAAAAGTATTGGGCGAGAGCTTTAACCCCGATATGGTTGCCGGGCATTCGCTTGGTGAATTTTCGGCATTGGTTGCTGCGGGAGCTTTGTCGTTTGCCGATGGTTTAAAACTTGTGTCGATACGGGCAGGAGCAATGCAAAAAGCCTGCGAAACTGAAGCATCAACTATGGCAGCAATTGTTGGCCTCGACGATGAAACCGTTGAACTTGTTTGCAAGCAAACCGATGGAGTAGTTGTACCTGCAAACTACAATTGCCCCGGTCAATTAGTTATTTCGGGTGCAGTTGAAGCAGTAACTGCTGCATGTGATATTTTAAAAGAGAAAGGAGCAAAACGTGCTCTTATTCTTCCTGTTGGCGGAGCTTTTCATTCACCACTTATGGAGCCCGCGCGTAAGGAATTAGCCGCTGCAATTGAAAATGCTCACATTACAAAACCCTTATGCCCGGTTTATCAAAATGTTGATGCTTTACCACATACCGATCCTGCTGAAATTAAAAAGAATCTAATAGCACAGCTTACCGGGCCTGTTCGTTGGACTCAAACTGTAAAAAATATGATATCCGATGGAGCACTTTCGTTTACCGAACTTGGACCCGGCAAAGTTCTTCAAGGGTTGGTTTTAAAAGTACAGCGTGATATGCAAACTTGTGGGTTTGATAAAATGCCTTAAAACGGATAAATAGAAATGTTCTAAATAAAAAAAAACTGGTTGCATCATATGATGCAACCAGTTTTTTTTTATTCATTGTTTCTCCTTTAAGGAAAATATTGCTTTTAGAAACGGCGTGGATGTTTATGAATACTGTTTACTTTGATGCTTTTTTGCATAGCAGCTTCAACTGGTTCAGCTTTTGTCCATGTAGATGAAACAAAAATGTTATTCCATCCTGCGTTTTCGTCATCAACTGCATAGGAGTATGAACCCCAAAGGTATTCACCGGTAGTAAACATATTTCCATCTTCGGTAATGTGGCAAGTGAAGTGATCAAGTTCTTGTGCCTCTTCGAATGAACTGGTTGATCCGTCACCATAGTCATTAATATCGCCAAGATCAATCCAATAATAACCATCGTCTTGTAATGGAAAATTAAATGTTAATGTACCAAAATCGCCATCAAATGTAGCGGGAACAGCAACTTCACTTCCAAATATGCCAGTAACCAATACTTGATTTTCGTTTTCTGGATCGGCTTCAATGGTTACATTAAATGAATCATCTGAACCTTCCCAGTATGAAACACCATCAACCTGATAAGTTTTAGTGATTAAGTCAATAGTATATCCGTATGACATAAACCAGCTAACTTCGGTTATTTCTAATTCATCGGGATTTATATCATCGACACCGCTTTCAATTGCAGCATTACCGTTACCAAAATCGTCGGTAAAAGTTGCTGCATCAATTTCGAGATATACGGTTTGACCGTATGTAGCTGAAAAAGGTTTCACAATTGTAATATCTGTTCCGTTTTCGTCTACTTCTATATTCGCAGCAGGCACATCGTAAATTTGAGTAATTCCTGTGCTTTTTACAATAAACCGTATGCTTCCGTCTTCAGCATTACTTTCAACCGGAACCGGAGATTGAAGTGTTACATTAAAATCAATATCGCTTGTTGCCGATAAATTCTCGGGTACTGTATTCTCAATTTCAAAGTTCCAGTTTTCCTTAGATAATCTGAAATACAACCCAGCCAGATATTCATCTTCATCAATACCACTAAAAACACCGGCAATTTTATTTTTAACAATGTCTAAAACAGCGCCTTCTTCAATTGTTAAGAATACATAATCGCCGGGATTCGCTTCGTGCGATTGATATACAGTTACACTGTATGGATCATCGGCAACAACAACGGCTGAGTCGGCTTCTTTTTGAACATCTTCGTAAGCATATGTAAAAATGAATTTCGAAGCATCGGTTTCTGAAATTGGCTCATCAAAAGTAATCGTTACGTCAAAACCAATTGCATTAACAGGTTCGTTTGAAATATCAGGAGTAACACTACTGATAACCGGAGCATAATTGTCGGTTGTTTTAATCATAAGTGCATCCGAAACATTCGAAAGTACACCATCGTCGTTTTGTGCAACAGCAAAAACTTCGTATACTTTGTTTTGTTCGAGTCCGGTAAATTCGTGCATAATTTTTTCACCGGCAGCTTCAACCTGATAGCTTCCGCTAAGTAAAGCTTCAACGTTTAGTTGAATCAGAGCCGAAGAGTCGGGTGTTGGGTTTCCAACGCCATCAATCAACACAAACGATAAAAAACCGGTTGATGTACTCGAGAAACTCACTATTACCGATGAGTCTTGAATTTCTTCGGTATTTACCGTAACTGTTGGTGCGCTAGCTAAATCTGTACTTTTGAATTCTTCGAATTTTGCACATCCGGCAAAAATCAGAATAAGTACAGCAAGTGTGCTATATAGTATTTTGTTCATTTTCATGATTCAATTGTGTTAAATTATTTTACAAGTCGTTCAGCTTTTGTGGCATTTAATTTTGATTCGCCATCATTAATCGAAGCCGATTTATTTAAAGTCCAGTATGAGTCAAATACGTCCCATACATAACCGGCATTATCTACGGTTAACTCAAAACCAATTTTGTCAATATGTATGCTACCATCGTTATCGATAGTTCCTACAATATTTTCGGTTTTGATTACTACTCTATCTTCGGTTCCTACATAAAGCAGAGTGCTTCCGTATCCGTAACAGTCACCGGCATCGCTTCCGGCCGGGATTGTAATAGTCATAGCTTCGAGATCGAAAGTTACCAGCACCGGATTATCTCCATTAGTACCAAATCCGGTAAAGAACAGGTTGTTCGGGTCATCGGGATCAGGAGTTGTAACAACAGTCCAATCTTCGTCCCAGTTTCCGGGATCTCCGTAACTTTTTGCATCAACTGAGTATGTTCCAAGCCAGTTTTTCAATGGGTGCTCGTTATCAACTATTGTAACAATTGTTGATTGATTTGCTCCAAAATCGTAATTAAGCGAATTTGATTCAAGTGAAATCACAAATTGTTTATCTCCTGTAAACTCATTGTTATCAACAGGTTCTACCCAAATAGTGTCAAAACCCCATCCGTCAGGAAACGATAATTCGTTTGATGAGTTCAGAATTTTATAGTCGTTTTCGCCAGCCGGTATTCCGCTAACTTCGCCACCTGCCGTGAAATTTACAGTAATAGCAGGGCTTCCTTTAGCTGCAACAACCATTACCGGAATTCCAACTTTGTTTCCTTCCTCTCTGATACTAACATCTCCAAGAAAGGCTACATGGTTTTTCGAATCGTCGAACATAATCACTTCGTTTTGGCACGAAGTAAATGTTGCGATAGTCGAAATGAATAGTATTATATATATTATATTTTTCATATCAATCTGAAGTTTTATTAGTTATAGCCTTCGTTTTGTTCCATGTTGGGATTGGCATCAATTTCCGATTTTGGAATTGGCATAGCCCACATATAATTAGGGAACGGAATATTTTGATTTACAGCTCCCTCGTAGTCAACACGTTCGAGTGATCGTTGTGTTCGTGCAAGGTCGAACAACTGGTGGCCTTCGAAACAAAGTTCGCGACGGCGTTCGTTGTATACTTCGGCCAGGCTAATTGTTGTTACCTTATCGAGTCCACGGTTAATTCTGATTTCGTTTATGTCGTTGGCTGCCGAAGTTCCGGGTACATTTGCACCTTTAAGAATTGCTTCGGCACGAATCAGATACATTTCGGCAAGACGTAAAACCTGAATATTGTCTTCGCGAAAATTGCTGCCTTCTTTTCCCGGATATTTGATTGACCAAAAATCGTTTGGATAATCGGCTGTGTTAGTGAATAATTCAGCACGTACATCGCCTTCTTCGTAGAGATTAATTAAATCCATCGATGCGCCAACATCACCGTATCCTTCGGGTGATAAAATGTATGGCAAAACATCCCAGTTTGCAGAATACTGATTTCCTTCGACACCAAATACTTCAAAAATTGTTTCGGCACCACCAAGGTTAGCTCCCCAAATACCACCGTTTTCGATAGTTGTATAACTTTCGGCTGGTGTAAGTGAAAAAGCACCCGATTCGATTACTTTTGTAGCATAATTGGCAGCATTTTGCCATTCTTCTTTATAAAGATACACACGTGCCAACAGTGCTTGTGCTGCATGTGTGCTGGCATAAGCTTTAGGATCGGTTCCTGTTCGTTTTGCTGCCGGTCCAAGCAATTTCTCAGCTTCTTTCAGGTCGGTAATTACCTGATCGTAAACATCGGCAACAGTATTTCGTGCAGGTGAACCTATTTCGCTAACAAATATAATTGGAACGCCCGGGCCTGTAGGGTCGTATGCATAGGGTTGTGCAAACATTCTTACCAGATCAAAGTGAGAAAGAGCTCGTAAAAACAAGCTTTCGCCTTTGAGTTGATTAATTTGATCTTCGGTAATTCCAACCTCATCAAGCTCTTCTAAGGCATTTAATGCATTGTTTGCTCTGGCAATACTCATATAAGCAATTCGCCATAAACCCGATGATGCATCGGGGAGATTATTCCACAGATACTCGGTAGTAAAACGCCCTGATGAAATTGGGCTTAGTTTTGCGTTACCACCTTTTATGTCGGCTGTTACTACAAAATCACGTCCGTACCAAAAATCATCGTACAAAACGGAATATGCTGCAGCAACTGCTTTGTCAATACCATTGTAAGTCGACAATGTCAACTCATTGGTTTGGGCCAGTTTTGGTTCCTGATACAGAAAATCTTCACAAGCTGTGAATAAAACCAGGAGCAGTAGGCCTATTATTGATATATTTTTTAATTTATTCATTACTCTTAATTTTTAACGTGTTAAAATTTAATGTCAATTCCTACTACAAAACTTTTTGTTTGAGGATAAATACCAAATCCGGTACCATCAACACCTCTTTCAGGATCCCAATAATCAACATTGTGGAATGTATATGCGTTAACCGCACTTCCGTATATTCTAAGATCTTCGAGATTAATTTTGTTAACAATTTTTTTAGGTAATGAATATCCCAGGGTTATGTTCTTAATTCTAAGATAATCGCCATCGTACAACCAGCGCGTGTTATAAAATCCGGCTGAATTTGTTGTATTGTTGGCAATTGGTTTTGGATTTCGAACAATGTCACCGGGTTCTTTCCAGTAATCGAGCATAGTGTTTGCTTGATTCGATCCCCATTCATATCCATCGGAATTGAGATAACGGTTTTCTTCGATGAGTACTTCAGCACCTAATTTATATTCTAGAGCAATCGAAAGCGAAATGCCTTTCCACGAGAGTTCGGTATTTATACCGCCAATATAATCGGGCTCGGGGCTGCCTGCCAAAAATCGGCGGGCATTGGCATACACATTTGTTAATGGCCCTCTTTCGCCATCTTCACCTTCGGTGTACCATAGTGCCTCTCCATTTACTGGGTTAACACCGGCATAATCGTATAAGTAAAATTGGTAAAGCGATTCGCCAACACGGTGAAGTATACGTGCATTATTAGCATTTGCAAATTCGGTTTCATCGCCAAGGTCAAGTATTTTACTTTTATTGTGAGCAATATTAGCACTTATGCTCCATTCAAAATCACCACCCTGAAGTATATCGTAATTTACCAGGGCTTCCCAACCTGTGTTTGAGAGTGATCCAATATTACGACGCAGGGTAGCAAAACCCGAAGTACGTGAAACATTGGTATTGAGGAGCATGTCGGTGGTTAAACGTTTGTACACTTCGAATGAGCCGCTTACCCTGTCAAACAAACCAAAATCGAGGCCTGCGTTGTAGGCAGTGTTAACCTCCCAGGTAAGGTCTGGGTTTTTAGGTTGTGCAGGACTCATCCCAACAACACCGTTGTATTGATCAGAGGAGTAAACCCCCCAGTGTTCGTAGGTTCCAATATTATCGTTACCGTTAACACCATAGCTTAAACGCAGTTTCATCGTGTTGATTGCACTTACTGATTGTAAAAATGCTTCTTCGTGAGCATTCCACGATGCTGATACTGAGTAGAATGTTCCCCAGCGGTTATTGGCTCCAAATTTTGAACTACCATCGGAACGTAAACTTGCTTTTAAGTAATATTTACTGTTGTAGTTGTATTCGAAGTTTCCGAAAAACGAAAGCATAGTCCAACGTAAGTTTTGGTAATCTCCTTCGTCGGCATCCGATGCCGAAGTATTTGGATAAGGAATTGCTGGATCAACATCCGGAGAATACATATAGTAATAGTTAAATGTATGATCGGTAGCTTCTTGTCCGGCAAGAATTCTGAAACTGTGTACATCCATTAAATATGTATTATAGCTTACAGTGTTTGACGATGTAAGCTGAATGTATCGTGCGTTGTGAGTTTGCAGTGTTGCTGTTCCTGCATAATCAGCATCGGGCGACCAGTAACGTCGTCCTTCGCTTGATGATACTTCGGCTGAATTGTTTGTCGATAACGTTAAGCCTTTAACGGGTTTCCATTCAATGTTTCCTGTGGTTGATCCTCTGAGTTGTTTTTCCCACTGATCGTCGTATTCGGCGGTTGCTCTTGGGTTTGTATTTGCATTCTCAGGGATGGAAAGATTGTATGTTCCATCTTCGTTCATGAGTGGAGTCCATGGCAAAATTAACATTCCTGCAAAAACCGGGTTTGCATAGTATAAACTTTGCATAGCTACGTCGTTGGCGTAGTTATACCCCAGGTTGGTTCTAACAGCAACTTTTAATTTGTCGTTAAGTGAATGGTCGATATTTGAACGGATTTGAAAACGCGAATAATCAACGCCGTAAAAAACACCTTCGGTTTCAGAGTATGCGGCCGATGTGTAATGGCGGGTTTTAGCATCGCCACCATTTACCGAAACTTCAACATCGCGTACATTTCCAAGCCGTGTAAGAGCATCCATCCAGTTTGTTTGTGGAGTTGACAATAGCGAGCGTGGAATGTAGTACGATCCGTTTGTTGGGTCATCGGGATCTAAGCCTGCATTTGTTACAGCATCGCGCATGTAAGTAACCAGTTGCTCCGGATTCATTGTTCCGTATCCGTTATCGTTTGCCAGCGATGTTACACCATACGAAGCGCGTGCCGATACTGTTGATTTTCCGATTTTACCCGATTTGGTTGTAATCAAAATCACACCGTTTGCTGCACGCGATCCATAAATTGATGCAGCAGCAGCATCTTTCAGTACGGTAATGTTTTCGATGTCGTTTGGGTTTATCATCGACAAAGGGTTTGATGTATTGGCAAAAATATAATCAGTGTTTTCACTGCTTATAATTGGAATTCCATCCACAACATACAGGGGTTCGTTTCCTGCTGTTAACGAACTGATACCCCGAATACGTATTTGTGAACTACTTCCCGGTTGTCCCGATGTTGAAGTAACCTGCACACCGGCAACTTTACCTCCAAGCATTTTGTCAAAACTTAATTCGGGAACATCGGCAAGTTCTTCCGATTTAACTGTTCCAACCGAACCTGTGTTTGCTTCGCGGGTAGTGGTTCCGTAACCGGTTACCAATACTTCGTCCATGCTTACCACATCGGCTTCAAGTTGTACATCAATTACTGATGATGTGTCAATGGACACAATTTTGGTTTTCATCCCAATAAATGAAAATACCAGCTCTTTTGCATCGGCAGGTACGTTAATGGAGTATTTTCCGTCAACGTCGGTAATTGTACCCGATGTAGTGCCTCTCACTACAATTGATACACCAGGTAATGAAGTTTGATCAGCCGCTCTAACCGTTCCGGTTATTTGTTTCGACTGAGCGCAAACTACCTGTACTGCTACAATGGCTAAGAGCGTAAGTAATAGCGCAATTTTTTTCATACAAATCATTTTTTTGGATTAATAAAAGTCATGATACTTTTTAATTTCATACAATTGTTAAAATTAGTTAATTATTATTATTCGTTCTATATATAATTCGCTTTTTTTTGAATTTATTAGTTCCTCAATTGCTTTTAAACATTAAGGTATAATGCTTTTTACCTGCAAATTGTTCATTGAGCAATCAAAAATATTTTACATTTTTTAATTATAAAATTAAAAATAGTTAAAATATATGACTTATGGTGACGTAGTGTGTGGGAATATGGTAAAGTGTTATCAAAATGTTACCAAAAAAGAGTATTTTGCGTGGTATTGTCAGGAAGTGGGGCGGGCTATTTTTTTCGGATTTTTATTTTCTGTCCAATGTTTAACGATCCGGTGTTTTTTATTCCGTTTAATTTTTGAATGTCGGTGGCTGAAATTCCGGGGTACTTGCGAGCAATTTCCCATAAATTATCGCCACTTTTTACAGTATAGTATTCGTAATCTGGATCGATTGGTTTTTCGTTGTTTTCTTTTGTGTTGCTTGTTTTGCCAATTGCTGATTGTTTTTGGGCAAAACTCATTGTATTAAATTTTTTGTAATAATCGGCTTTGTTTTCGGGAACATAAATTGTTAGTTTTTGTCCTACACGAATTAGGTTTCCTCTGATATTATTCCAATATCGAACATCTGAAGCACGCACATGGAACCATTCGGCAATAAAGCCAACGTTGTCTCCCGATTTTACAGTATAATGAACTGTAGCTTTCCCTTTGATGTTGTTTGGAGTAAATTTGTAAGCAGTTTGGCTTGGATTTTTTATTTGGTTGTTTGGGAAAAACGTTTCGCGTTTGTAGGCAAATATTGTATTTTCGATATCGATAAATCGGTTAACCGATTCGTGGGGTATTCTTATTGGGTAAGGTTTTTCGGGTGTAGCCGGAATAATATCGCGGCGGTACATTGGGTTTATTTCGCGCAGCATTTCAATATCAAGATCCAGGTTTTGAGCAACTTGTTCAAAGTGCAAATAATTGCTAACCATAATTGTATCGGTAATGATATTGAATGTGGGTTGTTTTGGTGTAATATTGTGAAGTTTGTAATAGTTCATAGTGTATGCAGCAGCAATAAAAGCAGGAACGTAGCCACGTGTTTCGCGAGGCAGACGGTAGTATATCGACCAATAGTCGCGTTTTCCTCCCGATCGGCGAATTGCTTTGTTTACATTGCCCGGGCCGCAATTGTATGCAGCAATTACCAGGTGCCAGTCTTTATATATATTGTACAGATCGTTTAAATATCGGGCAGCAGCTTCGGTTGATTTTACAGGGTCGCGGCGCTCGTCGACAAACGAAGTGATTTCGAGATCGTACATTTTACCGGTATTGTACATAAACTGCCACAGGCCGCAAGCTCCAACACGCGAAAGGGCACGTGCATTAAGAGCCGATTCGATTATTGCCATATATTTGAGTTCAAGTGGCATTTGGTATTTGTCGAGTGTTTGTTCAAAAATGGGGAAATAGTAATTGGCCAGGCCAAGCATAATTTCAACCTGAGAGCTGCGCTTACTTGTGTAAAGCACAATCATGTTTTTTACAGTACTGTTATATGAGAGGTCGATGCTTGAGTTGAGTGCTTTCAAGCGTTGTAAATAAACCGAATCGGGGAGTATTGTTGAGTTTATATTTGTTCCGTCGATTGTGTTAAATGGAACGAGGAGTGAGTCGAGAGTAAACTGTTGGTCAATGTCGTATGCATTGCGCACATACCAGCTGTTAACCATACTGTCCATTTTTTCGGTAAATATCTCATCAAGAAATTCGTTTGGATATGCTTTAAATGTATCGAGGTTTCCAAGAGTGTCAATTCCTGTTACTTCGAGGCGTTTCATCGGCCTTATTCTTGGGGTATTATCGGCATCTGCCGGTTTGTATGTAGTGGTAATAAGTGTTAATGCTATTGCTAAATGTGTAATAAATCGTTTCATGCACAAAATCATCTCCATGGTTAAAAATTGTATGTTAATACAGCTCCGTAAGCCTGTTGGGTGTAAAAATAATTATTTCTTGGTAAAGCCTGCAATTCCAGCGAAAGATCTTCCGAAATATCGAAATCGATAAAATGTGCGTTTACATTGGCATCGAGAATATTTAGAAGGTAAAATGCTGCAGCACCAATTATAACAAGGTTTCTGTCGCGTTTAAATTTTTCGATTTTTGCAATAACCTGATTGTTCAATGTTGATGGTTTATCAAATTCATCGATATCGATTTTTAAAAAATCTTGATAAAAAGTAGTCTCGGGGTTGTTGTCGTTTAGGTGATAGTAGGTTTTTTTGTAGTTCATATAGTTTGAGTGTTGCCAATGTATGCCGTAGCCAATTCCTGCAAATGCGGCATAAATAAAAGGGACTTTCCAGGTTTGGTGGTTGAATATTTGTCCCAGTCCCGGCAATACAGCCGAATACATTGTGGCTCTGCTCGGAATATGTTTTTTTTGTTCCAGAGTAGTATCGGGCAATTCATATATTACTGAGTCGGCAATAATTGTATCGTTGGTTTGAGCGTTAGCAAAGTTATGCAGCAAAAAACCAAAGAACACGATAAGCAATATGTTCTTTTTTGAAAAATTCAAGTTTTTATGTCGTGTTATTTGTTTAATTTATCGAGTATGCCAATAATTCGTTCTAAATCGTTTGTTGAGCCAAAAGGAATAACGATTTGGCCTTTTCCTTTATTGTTGATTTTAAAATCGACATTTGTATTGAAGTGATTCGATAAGTGATTTTTTAATTGCTCGTATTCCTGAGGAAATTTTGGTTTCGAATTGTTTTTTTCGTTTTTTTGATTCGATTCATCGTTGTTTAGTTTGCGAACAACTTCCTCAATTTTGCGTACCGAAAAATCATAGGTTACAATTTGCTTATACAGCATTATCTGGGTTTCGGGGTCTTTAACATTAATAATAGCCCGGGCATGGCCCATAGAAATTTCGTGTTGTCGTATTGCTTTTTGAATAATTGCCGGCAATTTAAGCAGTCGGAGGTAGTTTGAAATGGTTGATCGCTGTTTTCCCACTCTTTCGCTGAGTGATTCCTGTGTAAAATCACACTCGTCAATCAATCGTTGATAGCTAAGTGCAACTTCAATTGCATCGAGGTCTTCGCGTTGAATATTTTCAACCAAAGCCATTTCGAGCATGCTGTTATCGTCAGATTGGCGTATGTATGCCGGTACCTTTTTAAGTCCTGCAATTTTTGAAGCTCTGAAACGCCTTTCTCCTGCAATAATCTGGTATTTGTTTTCGCCGGTTTTTCGCAGTGTTAATGGTTGAATAATACCCATTTCTTGTATCGATTTGGATAATTCGTTTATAGCCTGTTCGTCAAACGATGTTCTGGGCTGCCAGGGGTTTGCTTCAATATCTGTGATATTAATTTCGTCAATTGTTGCACCTTGTCTTTGTACTTCGTCGGCATCCGACATTAAAGCACCCAGTCCTCTTCCTAATGCGTTTCTTTTAGCCATTGTTATTTATTTCAGAAAAAAAGATTATTTATTGTTTGTTTACAGCATTTTTTTCGATTACTTCTTTAGCAAGGTTTAAGTGGTTTACTGCACCTTTCGAAGCTGCATCGTAAAGCAACACCGGTGTTCCGTGGCTTTGCGATTCGCTTATTCTGATATTGCGATGAAT
The DNA here is from genome assembly GCA_964487645.1 of uncultured Prolixibacteraceae bacterium. Taxonomy (GTDB): domain Bacteria; phylum Bacteroidota; class Bacteroidia; order Bacteroidales; family Prolixibacteraceae; genus Roseimarinus. The sequence goes on along the minus strand of CAZARW010000018.1, from coordinate 22,501 downwards.
AACGGTTTCGAATACCATATCCTGAAAATGGCGTTTTACTTCCTGGTAAACCTGATTTGAGTGGTTTGGCCTGGGGTCGTACATCGTGGGTAAAAAACCTTCGATAACAAGTTCGGGATTAAGGCGGTTTTGAATAATTTTTATTGTATTGAGCAATTTGCCAAGGCCCTCAAGAGCAAAATATTCACATTGAACAGGAATTATTACCGAGTCGGCTGCTGTAAGTGCATTTACTGTAATAAGTCCCAGCGATGGTGAACAGTCAATAAGGATAAAATCGTAGTTTTCGCGTATTGTATTGATAATATCGTGAAGTATTTTTTCGCGGTTGGGCATATTGAGCATTTCAATTTCGGCTCCAACTAAATCAATGTGCGAAGGAATTAACTCTAACCCGTCGATTTCGGTTTTTAAAATCGCACTTTCGGGCTCAATTTTGTCAATAATGCATTCGTAAATGCTGTTTTCGGTTGTGTTTGGATTGTATCCAAGCCCCGAAGTAGCATTGGCCTGCGGGTCGGCATCAATGAGCAATACTTTTTTCCCAAGTACGGCAAGGCTGGCTGCCAGGTTTATAGCCGTTGTGGTTTTTCCTACTCCTCCTTTTTGGTTTGCTAGTGAAATAACTTTCCCCATTTTGATCCGTTTTTTTGTATTCCAAAAATAATACTTTAAGTCATAATGACATCATAAATAGATGTCCATTTGTTTTTAATGTTGATAAAAAAACTTCGTACACTGCTTATTTTTTGCCTTGCTGCTATTATACAGGATCAACATCGATGGTAAAAATAACTGAAGCATTTCCTTCGATTGTTTTAGTTTGCGAAACAGCATTGTTGAGTATGTTTTTATGTTCGTTTTGCGATGAATTTTTATCAATTTTTAAGCGAATAATTAACTGGTAGTATTGTTGAACCCGGTTAATTAAATGAAATTCGGGGCCCAGCATATTGTCTTTGAATGTACCGCGAATTTTGGCAGCAAATTGTTTTGAAGCAGTAATTGCCCGATCGCGGTTTTTATGTTTAATGCTAATATAAATAAGTCTGTACCAGGGAGGGTATCTAAAAAGTTTTCGTTCGTTAATATAAGCATGAAAAAAATCTTCGTATTTGTTTTGCACAATGTAATCAAACACTTTGTGTTTAGGTTGCGAGGTTTGAATAATTACTTTTCCTTGTTTGTTTTTTCGGCCTGCACGCCCGCTTACTTGTGCCATTAGCTGAAAAGCACGTTCAAATGCTCTGAAATCGGGATAGTTTAGCATATTGTCGGCATTAAGTATCCCAACAAGGCTCACGTTGTCAAAATCGAGTCCCTTAGTAATCATTTGGGTGCCAACAAGTATTTGAGTTTTACCCGATGCAAAGTTCTCAATTACATTTTCATATCCTGTTTTGCTACGTGAAGCATCCAGATCGAGCCGGCCAATTTTTGTGTTTGGAAACAGAATTTTTATTTCATCTTCAATTTTTTCGGTTCCAAACCCTTTGGTTTGCATGTCGTTCGATCCGCATTGAGGGCATTGTGCAGGGAGGTTTGTTGTGTATCCGCAATAATGGCACTGCAAATTGTTAAAATACTTGTGGTATGTAAGGCTAACATCGCAATGCTTGCATGTTGGTATAAATCCACATGTACGGCATTGAATAAACGGTGAAAATCCGCGGCGGTTTTGAAATAATATTATTTGTTCGTTTTTTTCGAGAGTATTTTTGATTTCGTTAAAAAGTCCTGGAGTAAAATGCGAAATCATTTGTTTTCGTTTGTAGGCATCTTTAATATCAGCAATCTCGGTTATTGGTAATTCAATTTCGTGATGCCTGCGGTTAAGGAGCACATAGCCGTATTTGTTTGTTTTTGCATTAAAAAACGATTCGAATGATGGTGTAGCGGTTCCCATAAGAACTTTGGCATTATGAAATTTTGCAAGTACTACCGCCGAGTCGCGAGCATTATAGCGTGGTGCCGGGTCGAATTGTTTATACGACGATTCGTGTTCTTCATCAACAATAATAAGCCCCAGATTAGTAAAAGGTAAAAATAACGATGAGCGTGCGCCCAAAATTAATTGATATTTGTTTTGTTGGTTTTCGGGGGTGTATTCTTGTACTTTATTCCATATTTCGATTCTTTCTGAATCGTTAAATTTTGAGTGATATATTCCGGCTTTCGATCCAAAAACTTTGCTTAAGCGGGTAATAATTTGCGATGTAAGAGCAATTTCGGGCAAGAGGTACAATACTTGTTTTCCGGCTTTTAGCTGCTCCTCAATCATTTGTATATATATTTCGGTTTTACCACTTGCTGTAATTCCATGTAGCAATACAACATCGTGTTTTTTGAAATTATCGTGTATCTGGTTAAGTGCGTTTTTTTGATATTTGTTGAGGTTACTTCGGTTTGAGGTTATATTGCTTTCGGAAAGCCTGTCGATTTCGATATCAATTATTTCGATAAATTTTCTCTTTTCGAGCGATTTTAAAGTGCTTTCGCTGCTTTTGCTTATTTTAAGAATTTCTTTTTTCGCTACAGACGGTTTACGTTTTGGCGAGAAAAAATTCAATTCGTTAATAATCAACATAAACAAGTCGACCTGTTTTTTTGCCTTTTTCATCGATTCAAAAGCATTTTCGAAATCGCTTTCGGTTTTTAGGGTATCGGCAATTTTTATGTGGGCTATTGTTTTAGGTTTATAGCGTTCGGTAATTTTTTCTTCAACCTGAACAATCCTTTTTTCGAGCAATGATTTTATTACGGGATACGCATTGTTTTTGTTTGTAAGCCTTGTGATTTGTTGAATTGTTGTTTTTTTTTGATTTTCTAAAAACCGGATAACAGTATTTTCGGTAGGGCTAATTTGCTGATTAGGGTCGTAGTTGTTGTCGAGTATTATGTTTGTCTGGCTCTCGAGTTTAAGCCCTGCCGGTAATGCAGCTTTCATTACTTCGCCTTGGGAGCACATGTAATAATTTGAAATCCATTCCCAAAATGAAAAAATGAGAGGAGAGATCATGGGTTTTTCGTCGAGAACTGTTTCGATGGGTTTGGTATCGTATGTGGGCTTATTATGATGAATATGTTTAATTAAACCAGTGTAGAGTTTACGGTTTCCAAATTGTACAATAACACGGCAGCCCGCTTGAATTTTATCTCTGAATTTATCGGGAATATTGTATGTAAAAACCTGCTGAACGGGAACAGGCAGAATTACATCAACAAATATTTTGCTGCTTTGATTCATAGTAATCAAAAATAATGTATTGAACCGAAACATCAGCTACGGTACATTTTTTATTATTCACAAATTAAAGCTCTTGTTAATAACTTTACCTGCTGCCTAATGTCATCAGCAAAACTCCTGTAATAATTCCGGCAAGAAAGATTCCTTTTTTTCTGACATTTTTTTCACGAAAAAAAATTGCAGCAAAGGCAAACGAAACAACAACGCCACTACGGCGTATGCCCGATAAAACAGAAATAAGTGCTTCGGGGTAGCTTAATGCATAAAAATAAAAAAAGTCGGTAAGTACTAAAAATATTCCAATTAAGGGAATGCTCCATCGCCACTGAAACGGTGTTGATTTTGTTCGTCTGGGATACCATAATACCATCAGAATAATTCCGGTAATTATGAGCTGATATATTCCGCTCCAGGCTTGTACCGAAAAACGGTCGATTGCCCGTACAATGTATTTGTCGTAGAGTCCGCTTGCCGATCCAAGCAAAGTGGCCGCTATAATTAAAAAAATCCATTTATTTTTTCTGAAAATAATGCCTTCGAGTTTACCGGTAGTTGAAAACAAATAGAAAAAAACAATGGTTATGCTGAGTCCTGTCCATTGTAAGGGATTGAGTTTTTCAGAAAAAATAATTAATGCACCAATTAGTGTCCATAAGGGTGCAGTGGCTCGTATGGGTGTTACAATGGTAAGAGGTAAATGTTTTATTGCAAAAAACGATAAAATCCAGCTCGAAAGAACCAGGGCAGCTTTTGAGGCAATAAGTACATGTTGTTGAAAATTTATTTTGGGGACATACAGGTTCATGCTTTCGAAAAAATGGGGTTGAACATGAGAGCCGATTATTGCAGGGAGATAAAAAAACAAAGAGCTCGAGAGTATTGAAATGAAAAGTACCGGAATAACAGCATTGTTATTTAGCGATGTTTTTTTAAAAATATCGTAAATGCCTAACAGAACAGCTGCAATAACACCTAATAATCCCCACATATAGTTTTGGTTTTCTCTGCAAAAGTATAATAAATTGATCTTGCTTCGATATTTTATTCAATCATGTGAAATAAATTAACAAATGTTTCTGATTTCTGCAGGGAATCTGCTTGTAAAATAAGGATTTGTGATTGTATGTTGGTATAATAAAACAAACAAGGCAAGCTTTTAAGCTTGCCTTGTTTGTTTATACAGAGTTTATTATCAGGCAACTGCCTGTCCAATAAGAATTGCTACCAGCAAAGCCAAAATAGCATAAAGTTCAGGAAATACAGCCATAATAAGGCTGATGCTGAAAACGTTATGTCCGGCACCAAGGCCTGCAATACCATTAGCAGTAACTTGTCCCTGGCGAATTGCCGAGAATAAAGCGACTACACCCAGTCCGAGTCCGGCACCAAAAACGGCACCGGCCTGTAGCCAGGTAATTGAGGTAGTAAGTACGGGAGCTAGCATAAAGTAGCCCACGAAACCATAAATACCCTGAGTACTGGGCAGCGCTCCTAAAAGCAAGTATTGCCCAAATGCACTTTCGTTTTTCTTCATGGCACCAACAGCAGCACTACCACCATAAGAGAGTCCAAAAGCACTTCCAATGCCCGATAGTCCGACCATAAGGCCAATTCCAATGTAAGCTAAAACAATAGGTTCCATAATTATATGATTTTTTATTAATATTTTTCAATAATTGCTTAGCCGCTTATTCATTTTTATTTTACCATAAAATGTTCTGCAATGAATAAGTTAGCGTATTTGTATGAACGTTTTGCATAATTTACCTCAGTGGTAATTTGATTATGCTATATATTTTGTTTTAAACTGTTTGTTTTGCTTCATCAATTTCGCTAAAAGGCCTGTATTTTATACCACCTCCTTCGAAACCTGTATTTTTAAAAAACTCAACAAATGTTAACCTCAGCGGATGGACAAAAGCCCCCAGGGCTGCCATAAAAAAGTTTATAGCGTGTCCCAACAACAGTATCAATACTGTAAGTAATTGGCTAACAACCGGAATGTTTCCGGTAAGTTCAAAAGCTAATTGGTTAAAAACATTTCCTAATATTGCACTCGAAAGGCCAAGGGCAAATAGCCTGATATACGAGAGTACATCGCCAAGCAAGCCGGTTACCATGCTATAGGTATCCCACAGTCCGAGTCCAAAGTTTAAGAAAATATTTTTCTCAGGCGAATTATAGAGCAAAGCCATAGCTGCCCCAATAGTGCCTGTTGCTATCATTACAGGAGTGGCAACATTTGATGCAATAACACCAAAATTGCCTAATGCAAATGATCCACCTACTCCAATTATTATAATTAACCAGCCAATGGTCGATATGGCATATTTAAAGCCTTTCATTTTAGTGAGCCGTACTGCTTTTAAAAATATTCCAAAAACAATTTGTACAATACCCAGTATTATTGCGAATATCATCAATTGGTTCTGATCAAGCATTACTGCTTTTAGTTTATTAAACCATCCGATATTTAAATCGACGAGCATTATGCCAAAAAATGTTCCTCCAATTATTCCCATAATAAATGTTGCCAGTCCAAAAAAGAATCCCAGCGACATTACCGGTTTCATGCTTTGCTTAACTCTGCCTCGCATTACGAGGGTTGCAAGCATAATGAGAAGTCCGTATCCGGCGTCGCCAAGGCAAAAGCCAAAAAACAGCATAAAAAACGGGGCAAAAAACGGAGTAAGGTCAATTTCGCGATAGTCGGGTAGTGAGTAAAGCGAACCAACCATTTCGAATAATTTTGTAAATGCATTGTTTTTAAGCAATACCGGAACTTTTTCGTTAAGCGAAGGAGTGCTTTTTACATAAAAAACACCTTCGTTTTCAAGTGCTCGAGTAATTTCGTCTTCGTTTTGTTCGGGTACCCAGCCTTCAAGTATTTTTACTTTTGCATCGGCCTGGTCGCTAGCATTGAGCGTGACTGTTTTAAAGTCGATTTCGCTTTCAATGTGTTGTTTGTATTTTTCGAGTACAGAAATACTGTTTGCAGCAAAATTGTTAATCTGATTTTCGAATGATTCAATTTTTTGAGCTGCTTGTTGTGCATTGTTTGTTAAGGTCGAGAAACTTTCTGATGGGAGCTTGAGTAAGTCAGCCTCAATTTCGGGTTTTTCTTTTTCAACAACAATAAAATATATATACGATTCGTGTTTGCTAATGACAAATACGTTGTAGTTTTGTTGCCACAAAGGATTGAATTTTGATTTATTGCAGCTGTAAAAGAATATTTTACGGCCAAAATTTTGTAATTTTTCGATGGTTTGCCACGAAAAATCTCCCCATGGTTTAAGTTGATTAATTTTTTTCTCGATCGACTGTAAATTTGAGTTTTCGATCTCAATATTATCTCGTAATTGTTCAATTTGAACAATAATGTCGGGGGCTTTTTGCTCCGTTATTTTATCGGCTTGTTCAATTTTACGTGAATTCAAAAACTTAATCGTTTCGCTGATTTGTTTCTGAAGTTTTATTTTTTCTGCAATATCCTCATCATCGGGAATTCCCTCCGATTTTTCTTTTACGTGTACAACTCCTGTTTTTCGGAGTGTTTCAAGAAAACGGATGAATTCGCCGTGATACACCAAAAACGAATATTTCGACATCTTTGATATCATTGCTTAGCCTCCTTTTTTTGTTGCCGTTCCTTAATAATTTTTTGTGCCGATTTCGATAAGTTTTCTTCGTCTTCCATAAATCGTTTAATTTTCCGAATTGCATCGGCATATCCCGGAATTTGCACTTTCTCAAAAAGGTTTACTTTTTGGGTTGTTTTTTTCCTGGCGTGATCTAAAAGATCCATTTTTCGGGAGAAAAACTCACTTTCGATTCCTATTTGTGCAAGTTGTTTAACCAGTTCAATACCCTCGGGATACCAGGCTGGTTTGTTAAACAAGCTAAAAGTATCAATAGTAAAATCAACACCATCGAGGATGGGGGTTTTTACTCCGGCAATTTTTTTGATGCTCATTTTAACATCGTCAATTTGCACAAGCGAAGTGTCAAATTCGCCCCAAAGAGCAACAATATTATCGTAGTGTGTTATTTTTTCTTCGAGCAATTTGTTTAGTCGCTTAACTTCTTCTTTTGCTTTTTTTACTTCCATACGAAGTGCACTTTCCTTGTTTTTTATAGTAGGAAGTGCTCTTTCGCGAACTTTCAATTGCTTTTCGAGTTGCTGTAACGATGTTTTATTAAATTGATACTTAATTGCCATTCTGTATAGTTAAAGTGAATAACAGTATTAGCTGTTTTTCTTCCAGTATTTTTTCATCATTTCTTTGCGCATGGCCACTTCGTCTTCGGTAAAGTGTTTAGCCATAAGTTCCCATGCTGTGTCTAGCATTTTGTTTGTGTCGATATTAACATCAATAGCCAGCAGTTGATTTGAATACTCTTTTGCATAGTCGAGAGTACGTTCATCATATTCGGTAAGGTCGAAACCATTTTCGAGTTTAGTTTTTGCATTTGCAGCATCGGCATAAAGTCGCACACAAGTGTTCATAACTTCGCTGTGATCTTCGCGTGTTTTTTTACCCATTACAAGTCCTTTTAGCCTTGATAGTGAGCGGAACGGGTCGATAATAACCTTGCTGATATCGCTATCGCGGCGCAGGAATAACTGACCTTCGGTAATGTATCCGGTGTTGTCGGGGATAGCGTGTGTGATATCACCTCCCGATAATGTTGTAACAGCAACAATGGTTATCGAACCTCCATCAGGAAATTGTACGGCTTTTTCATAAATTTTTGCTAAGTCCGAATACAACGATCCCGGCATCGAATCTTTCGATGGGATTTGGTCCATACGGTTCGAAACAATGGATAAGGCGTCGGCATAAAGAGTCATATCGGTAAGCAGCACCAGCACTTTTTCGTTTTTTTCAACGGCAAAGTATTCGGCAGCAGTCAGTGACATGTCGGGAACCAACAGTCTTTCAACCGGTGGATCTTCGGTGGTATTTACAAACGAAATGATACGGTCGAGTGCTCCTGCATTATCAAATACATTTTTGAAAAACAGGTAGTCGTCGTTTGTAAGCCCCATTCCGCCTAAAATAATTTTATCGGCATTGGCACGCAATGCTACCATAGCCATTACTTCGTTGTATGGTTGATCGGGGTCGGCAAAAAACGGAATTTTTTGGCCGGTAACCAGCGCGTTATTAAGGTCGATACCAGCAATACCGGTAGCAATAAATTCCGAAGGTTGTTTACGCCTTACCGGGTTTACCGATGGGCCGCCAATTTCGACTTCGGTTCCTTCAATTGCAGGACCACCGTCAATTGGGTCGCCAAAAGCGTTAAAAAAACGTCCGGCCAATTGATCACTAACTTTCATTACAGGCGCTTTACCTAAAAATATCACTTCGGCATTTGTGGGTATTCCTTCGGTACCACCAAAAACCTGAAGAGTAACTTCGTCGCCAATAATTTTTACCACCTGAGCCAGCTGCCCGTTAATGGTTGCCAGTTCGTCGTAACCAATTCCGGTAGCTTGCAGTGTTACTGTAGCTTTTGTAAGCTGGGTTACTTTTGTATATATTTTTTGAAAAGCTTTTGCCATAATTATTGTGCCTTTTTTTCGTCGATTATACTCTTAATTTTTTCGTCGTATTGCTTAAATTCGTCGGAGTTGTATTCGGTGTAGTGCATTTGCCTTATTTGGTTAATTAACGAGCGGAAAAATGTTGCAACATCGTTAAAGTCAGTAAATTCGAATTCTTCGTTACAAATACGCATTATCATTTTAATCATGTATTCCATTCGGTCAAGCGGCATGTTTCTGTCTACTTCGTCGAATGAATTTTGCATGAGCACAGTAAAGTCGAAAAGTTCCGATTTCCAAAAAGTAACATGATAATCAACCGGTACTCCGTCGTCGCCCAAAATGTTAATTTGCTCGGCTACTTCGAGGCCACGTTGCATAATAGTTTTAGCCTCGGTTACCATGTCAATCCAGTCTTCAGAAATATTTTTGCCTACCCATTCTTTAAATTCGGGGTATTCGAGGTATTTCGAATAGCTGTCGATTGGGTTAAATGCGGGGTGTCGTTTACTGTCGGCACGTTGTTGCTGGAGTCCGTAAAAGCAACGGGCAACTTTTTTTGTTGATTCGGTAACGGGTTCTTTAAAGTTACCACCAGCAGGCGAAACAGTTCCGATAAAAGTAACCGATCCTGTTTTTCCGTTAATCAGTTCAACAAATCCAGCGCGGGCATAAAAGTTTGCAATAATTGCCGAGAGGTCCATAGGAAATGCATCCTGTCCGGGCAATTCTTCCAGTCGGTTCGACATTTCGCGTAAAGCTTGTGCCCAGCGTGAGGTTGAGTCGGCAAGCAGCAATACTTTTAATCCCATGCTTCGATAATATTCGGCAATGGTCATTGCTGTATATACCGAAGCTTCGCGAGCAGCAACAGGCATGTTCGATGTGTTTGCAATAATTGTTGTACGCTCCATTAGCGGGCGTCCTGTGCGTGAGTCAATTATTTCGGGAAATTCGGTAAAAATTTCAACAACTTCGTTGGCACGTTCGCCGCATGCTGCAATAATTACAATATCAGCCTCACCTTGTTTCGACAAGGTATGCTGAAATACTGTTTTTCCGGTTCCAAAGGGGCCGGGAACAAAACCGGTTCCTCCTTCGAGCAGAGGGTTGTAAAAGTCGATTGACCGATATCCGGTTTGAAAGAGTTTAAATGGCCTGGGTTTGTTATTGTATACTTTAATTGGTTTTTTAACAGGCCATTTTTGAATCATATTAACTTCAAGCTCATTGTTTTCGCTATCGGTAATTTTGGCTATTGTGTCTTCAATTTTATATTTTCCTTCATCTGCAATCCATTTCACTTTGTATTTGCCTTCGAGAGTAAAAGGAACCATAATTTTGTGAGCTTGGTTGTTTTCGTCAACCTGTCCAAGCCAGCTTCCGGCTTCGACTTCGTCTCCTGTTTTTACAATTGGAGTAAAATCCCACTCTTTTTCTTTGTCGAGAGGATAGGTATATTCACCTCTTTTAAGAAAAACGCCGGTCATTTTGTCTAAATCGTTTTGCAGACCATCGTAATTTCGGGAGAGGATTCCCGGCCCAAGAGTAACTTCGAGCATGTGGTTTGCAAATTCAACTGTGTCGCCTACTTTTACTCCCCGGGTACTTTCAAAAACCTGAGTGTATGTGCTCGCTCCTAATACTTTAATAACTTCGGCCATCAGTTTTGTTTCGCCTATATCGATAAATGCAATTTCGTTTTGCGAAACCGGCCCATCAGCCTCAACTATTACAAGGTTGGCAATAATTCCCTTAACAATTCCTTTTGTTGCCATATTTATTTCTTTAGTTTTCTTTTTTATTCTTTTTAATGAATTATTTCACTTTGGTGATTGTAAATTCATTCGGAAACTCAAATGAATGTTGTAATTTTTCAATCATTTCCTTAAATATTTTTAATCCGGTTTCTTTTTCGAGTTTAACCCATCGTGATAGCATTTCGAGTTTAATGAGGTAAACAAACAAATGTTCGATATCGAAAAAGTGGAAAAAGCCTTTATCTTCGAGCCACTCCCATTTGAGTTGGTCGATTTTTTGTTCTTTTTCAAGAATGTCGGTGCTTTCGGTTATTCTTAAAATTTCTTCAACTTCGGGGAAAACAGGTGCAATTCCAAAATCGCGTGAGTTGCTATAGCGTATAGCTTCGGCAATTTCGCCGCTTCCAACAACGTTTGCTTCACGGTTGTAATTGTGTTTTTTGCAATTTACAGCTGTAAGTATATTATTAATTGTTAGATTGAATCTGAACCAGTCCGAAACGAATTGATTTTTACTGTTTATTGCATGATCAAAATAAAGTGATGTTAGCTGATCTTCCCAGCTCATATTGTTAAAAAGAGGTTTTTCGGCTTTGTATGCCGGAACAAACTTTTTGAAATATTCGGGCATTTGTTTGTAATCAGGCTCATCAGTTTCCTGAAAAAGCAGCATAATTTCTTTAAAATCGTCGGCAGTGATATTTCCCAGAGGATGTAATTCTGCTTCGGGATTTTTCAGATACCTCAATAAATTGATATTATCGTACTGCATGAAAAAATAATCGGTAATTTTTTTATCATTTCCGTTTAAATGTTCATCAAGTTCCGATTTAAAATCAGTCATCGAGATTTTCAGCTTCTGGCTGTCGAGCTGCAACTCGGGTAATCCGGATATTAAATAATAGTATTTTCCCATAATCAACTATTTCCTGTTAAACAGGAGTTCAACAACTTTGGGGCGTAAAAATGCTTTAAAAAATTCAATGAAATCTTCTTGGGTAAAACTTACTTTGTAGCTTCCGTCGGCAGGCCCAATTTCAAAACCGGCTTTTACATTATTGGCCGACTCAATTTTGAGCCCCTTGTCGAGGATTTGTTTTGCTTTGGATGCAAAGAATTTTTCGACTTCTTTTTCATCTTTGGGCGATACTATTACCAATAAATCTTGTTTTGGAGCCCAATTGGAAACTGTGCTTAGGATGAGATTTTGAAGAAATTCTTTATCATCGGTAGCTTTTTTAATTTCTTGCTGAGTAATTTGTCCGTTAATCAGTGTGGTAATCTCCTGTTGTAAAGCAGTAAGCATTTGCCGCGATGCTAATTCGAGTTCTGATTTTGTGTTTTTATCGAGTTCGGCAGATTCTTGTTCTGCTTTTTCGATTATTTCTTTGGCTTTCGATTGAGCATCAGCAATAATTTTTTCTGCTTCTGTTTTTGCTTCGGCTGTAATTTTTTCAGCTTCCTCGTTTCCTTTCGAAACTCCTTCGTTGTAGAGTTTTTCGGTTAGTTCCTTTAATTTTTGATCCATACCTTTAATGGTCTTATTAATAATATATTCGTAGGCTTAAGTGAAAAATGTTATTTAGACAATACTTCTAAACTAACAAAACTATTTATCCCGCAATTTAAAAAAATTGCAACAAATCGGACAAAATAATTTAAGTGAAAATTGATTTATAGGAATTTTTAACTTTTAAATCTCATTGATTTAATCTGTGTTTTTGTTTGCTGTATATTGTGTTAATTTTTAATTGTTTGTACAATAGCGACTTATTTACTGGCAACCGTATTGTATTTGTTAATCACTGCATATATCGTAGCTTTTTTACTATTTTTGAATTTTATTTTTTTAGTGTAAAAACAAAACAGTACAGTTTTTAAAATAAGTATCCGGTTTATTGGTTGTTGAATACATGCAAATTGGTCGATTCACAACTAAAACTGGCAGTTAATTTAAAAAATCATCCTAATGAAATTTATATATCCTTTGTTTTTGTGGGCATTGTTTCTTATCGCCATACCAATAATTATTCATTTACTGAATTTGCGAAAACATCGTACCGTATATTTTTCAAATGTTGATTTACTAAAGAAGATTAAAAAAGCAAGCAGAAAGCGCTCAAAATTAAAAGAGTTGCTCATACTATTGAGCCGCATTGCCGCAATTGTTTTATTGGTATTTGCATTTGCAAAACCCTATATTCCGCAGGGAGGTACTGTTCAGGAACGTGCAAAAAATATTACAGGTATTTATATCGATAATTCGTACAGTATGAATACCGATGGCCCCGAAGGACGTGCGTTTGAAAGTGCAAGACAAAAGGCTTATTCAATTGTAAACGGGAGCAAACCCGATACTCGGTTTTTTATTATTACTAACGATTTCGATATTTATCAGAACAGGCTTTATTCTCGAACCGAAATGATTCAGCTCATAGGAAATATTGATGTGTCGCACAATGTGTTGCCAATGAGTATGGTGCAAACACGGTTTTCGAAATTGATGGAAGATTTTTTGTTTGAAACCAACCGGTCGCTTTATTTTATTTCAGATTTTCAGCAGTTTTCGGCCGATATTAACAATTTTGAACAGGATACTGCTGTTCAGTACAATTTTTTACCTGTAAAGGTAAATACTCCTGCAAATATTTACATCGATAGCTGTTGGTTCGAAGAGCCAACCCATCATTTAAATCAAAACGAAACCCTTTATGCAAAGTTAATTAATAGCTCGAACGAAGATTATTACAAACTGCCTGTTAATTTTTACCTGAACGATACCTTAAGGGCTTTGGCAACGGTTGATTTGCCGGCACAGCAAGAGCTGATTGTGAGTTTACAGTATAAAAACCTGAGAACCGGTTTGCATGTAGGTCGTGTTGAAATTACAGACTATCCTATTGTGTACGATAATACGATGCATGTTGTTTACGAAGTGCAAAAATCTCTTAATGTACTTGTGGTTGAAAGTAATCCGGATTTATTTTCGAAATATGTACAGGCAATGTATGCTAACGATGACTATGTTCAACTTGATGTTGTACTTTCAAATCGATTAAGAATCAGTTCGCTAAAAAACTATTCAGTGATTTTTCTTAATGCATTAACTGAGATATCTTCGGGGCTTGCCGACGAACTTAAGCAATACGTTCAGCAGGGAGGATCCTTATTAATTATACCTCCCGACGAGTTAAATTTCGAAACCTATTCAGATTTTTTACAAAGTTTCAATATGCAGGCATATTTATCGGCCGATACAGTTCAGGTGCCACTGTATGATATCCCTTATGAGCATATTTTGTATAAAAATGTTTTTAGCGATAAAAACCGAAAGGTTGAAATGCCTGTAATAAAAAAACGATTTCTTTTTAATGAGCAACACTCTTTTTCGGGGCAAAATATTTTAATGTTTGCCGACAACAATGCTGCTTTGGTTTCAAACACATACGATAGGGGAAAAGTATATGCGTTTTCGTTTCCTTTGTCGAATCCACAAAACCGTTTTGTAGATCATGTTATGTTTTTTCCTACGATTTACAATATTGTTTTACAATCAATTTATCCGCAAAAAACATATTATGTAATTGGTGTCGATAATGTGTTTGATTTCTATGTGTCCGATGAGAATCATTCGTTTGATATTGTTATGGAGCACCTTCAAAGTAAAAATGAAATAATTCCGGAACTAACCAGGGTACAAGGCAATACTTTGCGTTTTGCAATTAACGAAAATTTCGATTCGGGGGTATATGTAGTGAAATCATCAGTTAATAATCAAAAAGGAATTGCCTTTAATTACGAGTTAAAAGAATCGGATTTTACCTATCACAAAACAGATGAAATTAAACGAATGGCAGAGTTGGCAGGTATACAAAATGTAAATTTGATAACCATTGGCAATAAAAATCTACAGGCACAAATCGAAGTGCTCGATAAAGGCATTCAGCTTTGGAAACTTTTTGTAATACTTGCTTTTGTTTTTATACTTGCCGAGGCTGCAATTATTAAACTCATGCCTTAAGCATCAATTTATTTTGAATATGATGTATATGATTGATTAAAATCATAGCAAATTGAACTGTTTTTCATGATATTGACTTAAAAAATTAAAAGGCAATATTATGAAAGCACAAGATTATATTTTACGTGAAGAAAAATACGGAGCACATAATTATCATCCGCTACCGGTTGTTTTGAGCAGGGGCGAAGGTGTGTTTGTTTGGGATGTTGACGGCAAAAAGTATTACGATTTTTTAGCAGCGTAGTCGGCAGTAAACCAGGGGCACTGCCATAGTCGTTTAATAAAAGCGATGACAGATCAGGCTTCGGAATTAGCCTTAACTTCGCGGGCATTTTATAACAATAAACTTGGCGAGTGGGAAGAGTTTATGCATACCATGTTTGGTTACGATATGATGTTGCCAATGAACTCAGGTGCCGAAGGGGTTGAAACTGCGTTAAAACTTGCTCGCAAATGGGCATATAAAGTTAAAGGTGTTGCGCAAAACAATGCTAAAATTATTGTTTGCGACGGAAATTTTCATGGTCGTACAATATCTATTGTATCAATGTCTTCCGACCCATCGGCATATGCCGATTATGGCCCTTATACTCCGGGTTTTGTAAACATTCAGTACAATAATCTGATGGCACTTGAACAAGCACTAAGTGACGATTCGGTTGCTGCTTTTTTGCTTGAACCAATACAAGCCGAAGCCGGAGTTTTTGTGCCCGACGATGGGTATTTACGAGCGGCAAAAGATTTGTGTAAAAAAAACAATGTATTATTTATTGCCGACGAAATACAAACGGGGCTTGCCCGCACAGGTAAAATGCTGGCATGCGATTACGAAAAAGTTCGCCCCGATATTTTAATTCTTGGTAAAGCATTGTCGGGCGGAATGTATCCAATATCATGTGTTTTGGCAGATAGTCAGATTATGCTCACTATAGCACCGGGCGAACATGGATCGACATATGGTGGAAATCCATTGGCTGCGGCAATTGCTGTTGAAGCACTTCGAATAATTGATGATGAAAAACTTGCCGATAATGCACAACTCATGGGGGATTTATTCCGAAAAGAAATGTCGGAGTTTGATTCGCCCGTAATAGAGCAGGTTAGAGGTAAAGGCTTGCTTAATGCAATAACGATACATGCGCCTAAGGGGAACGAAGCATGGGAGCTTTGTTTGCTTATGAAAGAGCAGGGGCTTATTGCAAAACCAACCCACGGAAATATTATACGATTTACTCCGCCATTAGTTATCACACACGAACAAATGAGAGATGCTATTGCTCGAATAAAGCAAGCGCTTATAAATCTTGGGAAATAGGTAATGTTTATGGAAAAAAAAGAGAGCCTGCAATATAGTTTTATTGCAAGCTCTTTATTTAATTCTTTTTTTTGTTTAATTATTCGCCGGTAAGTTCTTTCATAATTTGATCAACCTTTTCTTCTGCTTTTTTATTCAGTGGGTCAAAATCGTTGATGTTTTCGAGTTTATCCTGTACTTCGATATAGAATTTAATTTTAGGTTCGGTGCCCGATGGGCGTACCGATATTTTGGAACCATTTTGTGTAAAAAACTGCAAAACATTTGATGTTGTTTTTTGCTCAATTTTAGCTTCGGCTCCGGTAAGGATATTTTTCGAAACAAGCGTCGAGTAATCTTTAATAACTTCGAGTTTCGATCCTCCCAGTTCTTTAGGAGGATTTTCTCTGAAGTTTTTCATCATATTTTTAATTTCGACAGATCCCTGCTGGCCTTCGCGAACAATGTATTTCATTTTTTCTTTCGAAAAACCGTATTCAAGGTAAATTGCTTTAAGTAAATCGTAAAGAGATTTTCCTTGATTTTTAGCACTTGCAGCAATTTCGGCCATAAGCACACAGGATGAAACTGCATCTTTATCGCGAACAAAATCAGCAGGCATAAATCCGAAACTTTCTTCGCCGCCACCTATGTATTTTTTTGAACCTTCGTTATCCCGAATAACTTCGGCAATGTATTTAAACCCTGTATAGCAATCAAAATATTCGATGTTGTTTTTACGGGCAATTTCGGCTATCAATTCTGATGTTACTATAGTTTTAACAATAAACTCGTTGCCTTTAAGTTTGTTGAGTTTTTTGTATTGAGTAATAATATAGTACAAGAAAAGTAACGCTGTTTGGTTTCCGTTAATGATTATCCATTGGCCTTTATCGTTTTTGGTACACACGCCAATTCTGTCCGAGTCGGGGTCGGTAGCCATTACAATGTCGGCATTTGTTTCGATGGCTTTTTTCATAGCCATTTCCATAGCTGCAGGTTCTTCGGGGTTAGGTGATATTACGGTCGGAAAATCTCCGCTTACCACATCTTGCTCAGGAACATGAATAATGTTTGTAAAACCGGCAGATTGAAGCGCCCACGGCACCATTTTTACTGCAGTTCCATGAATTGGAGTAAATACTATCTTTAAATCATTTTGGGCTTTTACAATTTCGGGATCAATAATTACCGAGATTGCCTTGTTGATAAAAAGCTTATCGAAATCTTCGCCAAGAATTGTAATGTTTTCACTGCTGCCGTTCCATTTTATGTCGCTAATATTTACTTTTTTTACTTCGTCAACAATGCCTTTGTCGTGTGGTTCAACAATTTGTGATCCATCGTCCCAGTATGCTTTGTATCCGTTGTATTGTTTGGGGTTGTGCGATGCTGTAAGAATAATTCCACTTTGACACCCCAGTTCGCGAATAGCGAATGAGAGTTCGGGTGTTGGACGTAAATCATCAAAGAGGTATACTTTAAACCCGTTGGCTGAAAATATTTTAGCAGCAGCTTCAGAAAACTCACGGCTATTATTCCGGCAGTCGTGTCCAATAGCTACTTTTATTTGATCGAGATGTGAAAAAGCTTTTTTCAGATAATTTGATAATCCCTGGGTTGCAGCTCCTACTGTATAAATGTTCATTCGGTTTGTTCCTGCTCCCATAATTCCACGTAAGCCTCCGGTGCCAAACTCAAGATCTTGATAAAACGAGTTTATTAAATCAGTTTTATCGCTATTATCGAGCATTGCCTGCACTTGTTCGCGGGTGTTTTTATCAAACGAATCGGACAGCCATTTTTTCGCTCTTTCCTCAACTTGTGCAATTAATTCAGTATTTTCCATTTATAGAATTGTTTAAATTATTGATTTATAGTTTTTAAGTTGGTATTTGTGAAATGTCGTTTTCGTATTATCGAACGATCGGGTATCAAATATCGTGATTTTAATGAAATTAATGAATGATTGTTATAATTTATTCAAAAATTATCAGAAACATTACTCTATAGTTATGTATGAATTTAAAATTTAATGATTCTATGAATTTCCAAAAAAAAAAGCAATAGCAGGCGATAAAAAAAAGTGAAGCTCAAATTATTGAGCTTCACTTTTGAAAATATGTAATAAGTAATATTTAGCTGGTTAGTTGCGAGATGCATTCTTTTAGGCTGTCGCGCCAGTTTGGAATACCAATACCAAACGATTCGCGTACACGAGTAGTGTCAAGCACCGAAAATTTTGGGCGTTTGGCTTTAGTCGGGAATTTATCGGAACTTACAGGATTTACTTTGCAGCTAACGCTGGCAAGTTTGAAAATTTCATCGGTAAATTCGGCCCATGAGCAGCTGCCTTGATTTGCATAGTGGTAAATACCGGGCAGATATGCCTGGGGATTTAAAATTGATTTAATAATGATGTCGATAATGCAGTTTGCTAAATCGCGTGCATAAGTAGGCGATCCAACTTGATCGTTAACAACATCGATTGACTCGTTTTCTTTACCTTTTGCGATGATGTTTCGTAGAAAATTGCTGCCATATTCTGAATATAGCCATGATGTACGGAGTATCACAAAGTCGTCGAAAACGGTTTTGATTTTTTCTTCACCTTCGTATTTTGAACTGCCATATACCGAAATTGGATTTGGCTCATCATCCTCGTTGTAAGGTTCGGTTTTTGTTCCATCAAACACGTAGTCGGTTGAGATATGAATAAGAAATGCATTTTGCATTGCGCATGCAGCAGCCAGTACCTGGGGTGCTAAAGCATTAATTTTTCTTACAGTTTTCACATCATCTTCGGCCTTGTCGACTTGAGTATATGCTGCACAGTTTACCACTATTGCCGGTTTACTGGCTTCCATAAATACCGATACTGCATCGGGATTTGTGATATCTAACATATCCACATCGGTAAAAATAAATTCTAACCCCGGGAAAGTTCTGCAAATTCTTCTCAATTCGTTCCCCAATTGTCCATTTGCACCTGTAACTAATATTTTACTGTTCATTGCCTATATATAAAATTGTGTTCACTTTTATCAAAAAATGGGTGGCATTTGTCTTTATCAGACAAATGAATATTATTTTTTTCTAATTTCCAATCAATTTTTAAAATTGGGTCATTAAAAATTATTCCTCGTTCAGAATCCTTGTTGTAGAATTCGTCGCATTTATAACTAAAAACGGCTTCGTTACTCAATACAATAAAACCATGAGCAAAACCTTTAGGGATTAGAAATTGCAGTTTGTTTTCGCCGCTAAGTTCAATCCCATGCCATTGGGCAAATGTAGGAGATCCTTTACGTAAATCAACTGCTACATCAAAAACTTTCCCTGTTATTACACGAACAAGCTTGGTTTGTGCATAAGGAGCAAGCTGGTAATGTAATCCGCGTAAAACTCCAAATTGCGATTTTGACTCGTTATCTTGTATAAATGTGTAATTTAAGTTTTTTTCGTTAAATAATTTTGAATTATACGATTCAAAAAAATATCCTCTTTCGTCGGTAAATTGCTTTGGTTTAATAATTAATAAATCAGGTATCGCTGTTTTTATAATTTCCATGAGTATTTTTTAGTACATATTATTCGTTAACAATTTTCAAGAGGTATTGGCCATACTGGTTTTGACTAAGTTCATCGGCCAGTTTTTTCAATTGTTGTTTGTTTATCCATTTGTTATGATACGCAATTTCTTCGAGACAGGCAACTTTTAATCCTTGTCGTTGCTCAATGGTAGCAATAAAATTCGATGCTTGCATTAAGCTTTCGTGGGTTCCGGTATCGAGCCAGGCCATTCCTCGACCCATAAGTTGTACATTTAGCCTGTTCTCGGCCAGATAAATTTTGTTTAGGTCGGTTATTTCGAGTTCGCCACGTGCCGAAGGTTTTAGTTCTTTTGCTTTTTTTACAACATCGTTTGAGTAATAATACAATCCGGTAACAGCATAGTTCGATTTAGGATTTTGTGGTTTTTCTTCAAGGCTTATTACTTTCCCGTTTTGATCAAACTCCACAACTCCATAACGTTGTGGATCGTTTACGTAATATCCAAATACAACTGCACCGTTAGTTATGGCCGATGCGTTTTTTAACAGGCCGGTTAGTCCGTAGCCGTAAAAAATATTATCGCCTAATACAAGGCAAACATTATCGTTTCCAATAAATTTTTCGCCAATTATAAAAGCTTGAGCTAATCCGTCGGGGCTTGGTTGTTCTGCATATTCAACATGTAGGCCTAAGTGTTTTCCATCGCCAAATAAATCGCGGTACAAACCAATGTCTTTTGGTGTCGATATAATTAAAATTTCTTTTATCCCCGAAAGCATGAGTACCGAAAAAGGATAGTAAATCATGGGCTTGTCGTACACCGGAATTATTTGCTTCGATATACTCCGTGTTATTGGGTATAAGCGAGTGCCTGCACCACCTGCTAAAATAATTCCTTTCATAGTATATGCTGTTTTTTTATTTTACAATACATTTATGCAATTCATTTGATGTGCTGATTGTTATTTACTGCCTGGAAATTAACAAAATGCATTTTTCCTTGTAACAGTATAGTCTGTATTGTACTACATTTGAGTTCAAATATAAAAAAAATAATGGTAACCCATTGGCTAAATTTTGTCATTGTATTTGTTGTAGTGTCGATTGTTTTTTAATTCGTTATCGAAATATTCAATTGTGTTTTTTAGCCCGGTTTTGAGGTCGGTTACTGGTTCCCAGTTGTTTAGTGATTCTTTAGCTTTTGTAATATCCGGTTTGCGTTGAGTAGGATCGTCTTCGGGAAGTGTTTTGTGTTCAATTTTTGATGTTGAGCCTGTAAGGCTGATGATTAAGTTGGCAATTTCGTTTATCGAAACTTCGTGTGTGCTTCCAAGGTTTATTGGTCCGGTAATATCGGCAGGTGTATTCATTAGCCTTACAAGCCCTTCGGTTAAGTCTGAGATATACTGAAATGCTCGTGTTTGTTCTCCATTTCCATAAATTGTAATGTTTTTGTTTGTAAGGGCTTGTATAATAAAGTTTGAAATTGCCCGTCCGTCGTTAATCATCATATTTGGACCATATGTATTAAAAATGCGGGCTATTTTAATTTGTACTGTGTTTTTCTCGAAGTAATTCATAAAGAGTGATTCGGCACAACGTTTGCCTTCGTCGTAACACGATCGTTTTCCAATAGGATTTACATTGCCCCAGTATTTTTCGTTTTGCGGGCTTATTGACGGATTTCCGTACACTTCGCTTGTTGATGCCTGCAATATTTTTGCTTTATTGAGTTTAGCCATCCCAAGCATATTGATCGATCCCAATATGGATGTTTTGATAGTTTTTATCGGGTTTTGTTGATATTGCACAGGAGAAGCCGGACAAGCAAGGTTGTATATCTCATCTATTTGATTGTTGTAATATGGATTGACAATATCGTGAGTTACCAATTTAAAATTGTTGTGCGACAGCAGATGTTGTATGTTTTTTTTTGAGCCACTGATAAAGTTGTCGAGACAAAAAACGCTGTTCCCCTCAAATAATAATTTTTCGCATAAGTGGGTGCCTATAAAACCTGCACCTCCGGTAATCAGTATTTGTTTCACTTCAAAATGTGTTTTTATTTGCCGTAAAGTTATATGTTTTATGTGTTATGAATTGATTTTTAGAGAAAAAATGATTTTTAAACTTTTGAATATTAACAATAATATTTTACTTTTGCCGCTCAAATTTTAAAGCAATATAAAGTCTAACACATTAAAATTTAAACACATTTATTCAATGACAGAAGAAAAAAAAGATCAAGTTGATCAAGTAGAAGAAGCCAAAGCTGAGGCTACACAAACCGAAGAAACAGTTGCAGAAACACCTGAAGTAAGCGAAAATAAAACTGCTGAAGAAACTGAGACTGCTGAAAAAACTGAAACCCCTGAAAAAGCACCTAAAGCAGAAAAAACTGTTAAAGACAAAAAAGAAAAAGCTGAAAAAGCTGAAAAAGCTGATCCGGTTGCAGAACCTGACGAAGATTTTGACTGGGAAAGCCTGAGCAACGATAAAACATCGATCTCAACAAAAAATAAAGCTGAGCTTGAAGCCATGTATGACAATACTCTTTCGACAGTTCACGACAAAGAGGTGGTTGATGGAGTAGTTATTTCGATGAACAAACGCGAAGTTGTTGTAAACATTGGCTACAAATCGGACGGTATTGTAAGTTTAAACGAATTCAGACACAATCCCGATTTAAAAGTTGGCGATACTGTTGAGGTTTATGTTGAAAGCCTCGAAGACAGTAAAGGACAGTTGACTCTTTCTCATAAAAAAGCTCGTGCATTACGCTCATGGGACAGGGTGAACGAAGCTCTCGAAAAAGACGAAATAATCAAAGGATTTATCAAGTGCCGCACAAAAGGTGGTATGATTGTCGATGTATTCGGAATTGAGGCATTCTTACCCGGTTCGCAAATTGATGTGAAACCAATTCGCGATTACGATATTTATGTAGGCAAATACATGGAATTTAAAGTGGTAAAAATCAACCACGAATTTCGTAACGTTGTTGTTTCTCACAAAGCACTTATCGAAGCTGAACTTGAACAACAGAAAAAAGAAATTATTTCGAAACTCG
>CAZARW010000017.1:28872-41658 GCA_964487645.1 uncultured Prolixibacteraceae bacterium | reverse complement strand
AAAAGCAATTGTTTTATCAATAGCGGCATTAATTGTATCGGTTTCCGAAAGATTATCGATATTCCACACGCGCTGTGCATATTGTACAATTTTGTCTTTTTTCTGCTCGCTCATAACTTTCATGGTTCCGGGCAATACCACAGCTAGGGTTTGTGCATGGTCGAGCCCGTACAAGGCAGTCAGTTCGTGTCCAATTGCATGTGTCGACCAATCTTCGGGTACACCTTTACCAATAAGTCCGTTTAGAGCCAGAGTAGCACACCACATAAAGTTTGCAGCAGCATCGTAATTAGCAGGATCTTTTAAAACTGCAGGCCCAATTTCGGCAAGCGTAAGAAGAATACCTTCGGCAAACCGATCTTGTACCTTTGCATTTACCGGATAAGTAAGATATTGCTCCATAACATGCACAAAAGCATCAACAACACCGTTGCCAATTTGCCGAGCAGGCAAAGTTTCGATAACCTGAGGATCGAGGGCAGCAAAAAGCGGCAATACTTCGGGCGACGAGAACGACAGTTTTTCTTTATACTCGTTACGCGAAATAACAGCATTTCCGTTGCTTTCGGTACCGGTTGCAGGCAATGTAAGCACTACACCCAGAGGTATGGCCTCAAGCACCTCTTCGCTGTGCGACAAAATATCCCACGGATCGGGGCCTTCGAACAATGCTGCAGCGGCAATAAACTTTGCTGCATCAATTACCGAACCTCCTCCTACTGCCAGTATAAAATCAATATCAAACTCCTCAATCATATCGAGGGCTTCCATGCATTTTTCGTAACTGGGATTGGGTTCGATACCCGAAAATTCGAAATAATCAAAATCAACTATCGCATCAATTACCTGATCGTATACTCCGTTTTCCTTTATGCTTCCCCCGCCATATACCAGAAGAATTTTCGAGTCTTCGGGTATTTCATCAGTAATTAAGGCTATTTGTCCTTTCCCAAATAATATTTTGGTATGATTGTAAAAGACAAAATTTTTCATTCTTCAGTTTTTATTTATGGTTAATATTCAAGCCGAAAGCTGTATTTCCGGTCTCTGCTTACTCTTAATAATATTGTTGTGATACTTTAAACAGATATTCTGAATAAATATAAAAAAAAGATTTGGATGAAAGCTCATGCAATTTCATGAAATAAATTTACGCATCGTTTATCACATAAAGCACAGTTTTTCGATTATTTTTGTTGTAACGATATTTTTTTTTGTAAAAATATAAAAATGGAAAAGATAACAAAGAGCAACAATTCCGAAAATTCGTTCGAAAAACAATACGAAAAAATCAGCAATCAGGAAATTATTTCGATAATACAGCAACGCATACACTTTATGCCCGAGGCAGTAAGTGCAGCCATTAGCGAAGCAATAAAAAGAGGCATTATCAATCATCCTGACGACATAAACAAACCCGAGTTCGATCCACGCCCTGTTGAACCACGGTCGGTATTTCCACTGGGCACATCGGCAAAATATACTTTTGCAATTTTCAAAAGCCTTTGTCGAATTTTTTACGCAATGGGGCTTCTCCCCTTTTTATACGGAATTTTTCAGCTCACTGCTGCTAAATACCAATCGGGGATAATTGGGTTAGCAATAGCTCTTGTTTTATTTGCCATAGTGCGCCGCCTCGAAAAAACCCTGCATCCGGTATTTGCAAACATTATGCTGGCAATTAATATTCCGGTAATTGTTTTTGTTGTATACTATATACTTATAAAAGCCGAAAAAAGTGCTATGGATATTTTTGCACTTGGCATTATTGTATTGGTTTTGCTCTATATCACTTTTTATATCAAAAAAATTGTTACATATTTTAATAACAACAACATTAAACCCAACAGTTAATTGTTGATTTACACCATAAGTTAAACCGGCAAACAGTGGCACTCATTATTGTTGCATTGTAATTAATAAAACACACCATTTACCGACAATTCCTTATTATTTATCGATTTAAAGTAGATTTTTACTATAAAGCTGATCAAATTTGTTGATGAAATTCCTTCGAAAAAGGGATTTGCTGTTTAACAAATTAAAAACACACTACAATGAACAGAGTCAAAATTGGATCAATCATTATCTTGCTGGGAGCATTAATCGCATCGTTATTCTCGTCGTGTACTTATGCTCATCGATCGAACTCAGGAAACGAAAAAACTGAAACTATCAGCACCGAATATTTTAACAGAATAGTAGTAAAAGGAGCCTACGACATCAGGCTTATTCAAAGTGAAACACCCCAATTAACCATTACAAGCGACAAAGCCACTTTCGACAACATCGACACGTCGGTACACGACAGTACATTGTATGTAAAACTATACAGATACAATGTAAAGCCCACCCCAATTATTGAACTTGAGATTGCCTGTAATAATATTGAAAAACTTCGGGTCGAAGGAGGCATTGTTCTCGAAACCGAAGGATACATCGAAACAAAAGATTTTGATTTACACATTGAAGGAGGCACCGATGCCGATATAAAAATTAAAGCCGATAACATCAGGTTAAGAACCGCAGGTGGCGTAAACATCGAATTTGAAGGAATATGCAATGATTTGAATATTCATTCGGAAGGTGCATGCAACATTGATGCAGCAACATTAAGGGCCGAAACTGTACGGTGTAAACTTTCGGGAGCAGGCAATGCAACAGTTTATGCATCAGATTATCTTGATGCGCACATCGAGGGAGTTGGCTTAATAAGCTACAGAGGCAATCCAACTGTAAACAAACGCATTGAAGGCCTGGGACTCGTTTTGCGCAAATAAGTACTCAAAAAAAAATCATCGAAGCGTTTATTGTTTATTTAAGCAAAATATCGGTTTTTGAAAGCAAAGCTACCATAACCGCTTTTATAGAGTGCATGCGGTTTTCGGCCTGATCAAAAACAATCGAAGCTTCGCTCTCAAATACTTCGTTTGTAAGCTCTACCCCATCAAGTCCGTATTTTTCGAATAAACGTTTACCTATTTCCGTTGATTTGTCGTGATAAGCAGGCAAACAGTGCATAAATTTCACCTGTTTATTGTGTGTTTTTTCGAGCAATTGGGCACTTACACGGTAAGGCAAAAGTGCTTCAATTCGCTTATCCCACTCATCTTCGGGCTCGCCCATCGAAACCCACACATCGGTATACACAAAATCGGCTCCGTCCAATGCTGCATCAACATTATCGCTAATTGTAATTTTTGCTCCTGTTTCGGAAGCAATTTTTTGGCATTGCTCAACTAAATCATTTTGCGGCTGATACTGCAAAGGTGCACAGGCTCTGAAATCAACTCCCATTTTAGCAGCACCAACCATAAGCGAATTGCCCATATTGTTGCGTGCATCGCCAAGGTAACAAAAGCTTAACTCATGTAAAGGTTTTTTGCTGTGTTCCTGCATAGTCATAAAATCGGCTAATATCTGGGTAGGATGAAATTCGTTGGTAAGGCCATTAAACACGGGTACTCCAGAGTACTGAGCAAGCTGATCAACAATGTGCTGCCCGTAACCACGATACTCAATTGCATCGAACATACGCCCCAATACACGGGCTGTATCTTTTATGCTTTCTTTATGCCCAATTTGCGAATTCGACGATTCTAAATACGTAACATTTGCTCCCTGATCGTAAGCAGCAACCTCAAAAGCACAACGTGTACGCGTTGATGTTTTTTCGAATATCAGGGCGATATTTTTCCCTCGAAGATATTTTTTCTCTGCACCGCTTTTTTTCTCTCGCTTTAAATGATGAGCCAAATCGAGTAAAAACGATATTTCGGAGGGTGAATAATCAAGAAGCTTTAAGAAATGGGTATTTTTTATTTGCATACATTTGATGTTTGAAAAATAAACATTTATTTAAAATTCTCTTCTTTTAGCATGTAAACTTACAATAAGTTTGAAATTATAAAACTGATTTTTTTCGCATATTGAACGATTAACACAAACATTCTCGAATAAAGATGCCTATTCAATCAAATTTGATAAATTTGCAGGCAGAAATAAAAAAAAAGATCCATTATATAGATGGCAAAAAAGACAACAAATAAAAAACAAACAAGCGGAAAAATAATTAAAGGCAGCAAAAAACCCGATCATGTAAAAATCGAAAAACTACGACTTACTGCAGGGTTTATATTACTGGCACTTACCATTTTTCTTTTATTTGCATTCATCAGCTTTTTGTTTAATGCCGCAGCCGACCAAAGCAAGCTACAGCTCGACTGGTTAAGGCTTATAAAGGATTCGTCGATAAAAGTAAGCAACATAACCGGCAAAACCGGCGCATGGCTGGCCGATCTGTTTATTAACCGATGGTTTGGTTTTGCATCATTTTTATTGCTTTACCTAAGCACAGTTTTAGGATTCAGGCTTCTCAATATAAAAATCACATCGCTGATTCCGAAAACCATCAAAACGCTTATTTTAATTGTATGGTTATCGGTAATGCTGGGATTTGTTTTCTCGTCGCGTTATGCCGATATGCATATTTATCCGGGAGGAAGTTACGGATACCACATTGCAATATGGCTGCAATCGCTTACCGGCAAAATTGGATCTCTGATCATACTTATTATCAGCCTTTTTATTTATTTGATTTTTGCATTTGAGAGTTTTGTACCTATGCTCAAAGAGCTATTTTTATCGAAAAAACATCCCGAAGGCGAAAAAATGCATAACAAATCAACCAAACCAGACCATACTCCTATTGACAAAACACAAAAAACAGTATCTAAAAAAGAAATATTCGACTTGCCGGTTGACGACAGCAACAATAACGACAATTTGTACGACGACAATTATAAAGACAATTTTGAAGTTGAAGATACTTTAAGCAATAAACAAGTCGAAAATCAGGAGGAAAAAGAACCAAGTAAAGAAACAAAAATCATTTCGGCCCAAGATGATGACGACAAGCTCGAAATGATTGTTGAGATGAAAGAAGAACAAGCCGGTGATTTCGAAAATCAACCCGACGAAGAATATGATCCCACACTCGATCTTTCGTCGTATCAATACCCGGGATGCGATTTACTCGAAGATTATTCACACCTGAAATCGGAAGTAAGCGACGAAGAACTAACCGAAAATAAAAACCGTATAGTTGAAACCCTGCGGAATTTTAAAATCGAAATAACCAAAATAAAAGCCACCATAGGGCCAACAGTTACCTTATACGAAATTGTTCCGGCACAGGGAATCAGAATTTCGAAAATAAAAAACCTTGAAGACGATATTGCCTTAAGCCTTGCAGCACTTGGCATACGTATTATAGCACCTATACCCGGCAAAGGCACCATTGGCATTGAGGTTCCCAACCGCAAGCCACAATTGGTATCGATGCGAACCATTATTGCATCGAAAAAGTTTCAGGAAACCACTGCCGAACTTCCGGTAGCTATGGGACGAACAATTTCGAACGAAATTTTTGTTTTCGACCTCACAAAAATGCCTCACATACTGGTAGCCGGAGCTACCGGACAGGGTAAATCGGTTGGACTTAATGCAATTATTACATCCATTTTGTTTAAAAAACACCCGGCACAAATAAAATTTGTGTTTATCGATCCTAAAAAAGTTGAGCTCAACCTATACTCAATTATCGAAAAACACTTTTTGGCAAAACTCCCCGATAGCGAAGAACCCATTATTACCGATGTCGAAAAAGTTAAGGCAACCCTGAACTCGGTGGGTATCGAAATGGATAACCGATACGACTTACTAAAAGCTGCACATGCCCGAAACCTGAAAGAGTATAACAAAAAATTTATTCAGCGCAGGCTCAATCCCGAAAAAGGACACCGTTACCTGCCATACATTGTGGTAGTAATCGACGAATTTGCCGATTTAATAATGACCGCCGGCAAAGAAATTGAATTGCCCATAGCTCGTATTGCTCAACTTGCAAGGGCTGTTGGTATACATATGATTATTGCCACACAAAGGCCATCGGCAAATATTATTACCGGAATAATAAAAGCCAACTTCCCTTCGCGCATAGCATTTAAAGTAGCATCGATGATCGACTCGCGCACGATACTCGACCAATCGGGGGCTAACCAATTAATTGGTAAGGGCGATATGCTTTTCTCATCGGGCAGTGAGCTTATCCGATTGCAATGTGCTCTGGTTGATACTCCTGAAGTTGAAAAAATATGTGAACACATTGCCAACCAACAAGCATATCCCAATGCCTATATGCTACCCGAGTATGTTGGCGAAGAAGGCGACAGCCCGGGATCGGTTGACCTGAACAACCGCGATGAATATTTTGACGATGCTGCACGAATTGTTGTTCTTAACCAACAAGGATCAACATCAATGATTCAACGCAAATTTTCGATTGGATACAACCGTGCAGGACGAATAATGGATCAACTTGAAGCGGCAGGGATTGTTGGGCCAAGCGATGGCAGCAAAGCCCGTAAAGTTCTGCTCCAGGACGAATACAGTTTGGAACAGTTATTGAATTCGCTATAAAATACATTGAATAAAAACAAAATAAATAACAAGCATGCAAGCAAACAACGTACACATACCCCACCACAAAAAAACAACATACAATATTAATCCGACAAAACTAATTCGAAGCATTTTTTTGCTCCTTATTGTTTTTGGTTTATCTCTAAACGTTAAAGCCGATCAAAAAGCAAAATCAATACTCGATAAAGTTTCTGAAAATTCAAAAAAAGCAGCAAGCCTTACTGCCGACTTTAATTTCACAATGGACAACCCTGAAGCCGGAATTAACGAAACCAGCGAAGGTACTCTTATAATTCAGGGCGACAAATACAAACTCGAAGCCTATGGGCTCGAAGTATTGTGCGATAGTGAAACCATGTGGACAATTATGCCCGATGCCGAAGAAGTAAGCATTAGCGATGCCGAAAGTTTTGATGCCGGAGGTATAAACCCAGCACAAATCTTCACAATTTACGAGCAGGGATTTGAATACAGCTATTTAGGCGAATTTGTAAGCAACAACAAAAAAGTGCACAAAATTGACCTTATCCCTACAAACAACGAAAGAGAATTTAATCGCGTTATTATCGAAATTGATAAAGGAACAAACATGATTGCCGGTGCTGTATTGTATGCCTCCGACAATAACCGCTACATCATTGAAATAACCAGCCTCGATACCAACAAATCATATCCCCAATCTACCTTTATTTTCGATCAAAGCAAAAATCCCGAAATGACGGTTATTGATATGCGTTAGCCAATAAAACTTTCGATTGCCAAGCGATACGAATCGAGGCCAAAGCCCATAATACTGCCCCGGCATACAGGCCCGATAATTGATTCGTGCCTGAAATTCTCGCGCGTAAGAATATTTGAGATATGCACTTCAACAACCGGAGTTTTTACCCCTGCAATAGCATCTCGAATTGCAACCGATGTATGAGTGTATGCGCCAGCATTAAGAACAATTCCATTATAATCGAAACCCGTTTGGTGGATTTTATCAATAATTTCACCCTCAATATTCGATTGAAAATATTCGAGATTTATCGAAGAATATTTCTCTTTTAATACAGTATAATACGACTCAAAATCGGTTTTCCCGTATATATTCTCTTCTCTCTTACCCAAAAGATTAAGATTTGGACCGTTTATGATAATTATTTTAAAATTCATTTGTATATTTATATCTATAAAATAAAATGTATTTATATAATAATATAAAAAAATTGACTATCTTAAAAAACCAAAAGTAAACATTTTTGTTAACTGTATAAACAATTAAATTAAATAACATGAAATGGGAAGAAAGTATCAAAGGTTTCGGTGAGTATCTGCGCCTTGAAAAAGGCCTTTCACAAAATTCAATTAATGCATATGTAAACGATATTACCAAATTGGAAGAATTTGTTCGGAATAATTACAAAGGAATTACCCCACAGAGGGTAAAATTACTCCATCTAAAAGGGTTTATCGAAGATTTAAGCAACAACGGAGTTAGCCCACGTACACAAGCACGTACAATTTCAGGAATTAAAGCATATTTTAAATATTTGCTTATCGAAGAGGAAATATCGGGCGATCCGACCACTTTGCTCGAAGCACCAAAAGTTGGACGAAAACTGCCCGAAATTTTAACTCCTGAAGAAATCGACAAAATGATTAATGCCGTTGATATGCGTAAATCGGAAGGACAACGCAACAGGGCCATTGTTGAAACATTATACAGCTGCGGATTAAGGGTTTCGGAGCTTGTAAATGTCAAAATCAGCAATCTTTTCTTTAAAAAAGGATATATAAAAATTGAAGGAAAAGCCAACAAGGAACGTATTGTTCCGGTTAGCCCCAAAGCCATTAGCGAAATTGAAAAATATCTGAAAAATTACAGAAAGAAACTTGATGTTGCCGAAGGCGACGAAGATATTCTGTTTTTAAATCGCAGAGGGCAAAGATTAAGCAGGGTAATGATTTTTACCATTATTAAAAACCTTGCTGCCTATGTAAAAATCAATAAAAAAATCAGCCCTCACACATTCAGACACTCATTTGCGACACATCTTATCGAAGGAGGTGCCGACTTACGAGCTGTTCAGGATATGCTTGGACACGAATCAATTTTAACCACCGAAATTTACACCCACCTTGATAAAGAGTATTTAAAAAATACGATAAATCAATACCATCCTCGTTCGTAATTTCATTTTTTTTTTAAAATACCAAACAACCCCGAAAACGATTGTTTATTAACCATTTTTTAACATCGTTTTTCGGGGTTTTTTATGCCCTTTAAACACTGATTTTCAGGTCACTAAAAAACACATCCTGCTATGACATGCCTCCTACTCACTACCCAATGTGTCAAATATCTTTAATCATCCGTTTATTTACACCTTTTCGTTTATTTTTGTTGTCGATGAAGTTTTGAATGTTTTACAAATATCTATAAGAAGTACATTATGGCAAATTTAGATTTAAGTAAGTACGGTATTACCGACGTTAAAGAAATTGTACACAACCCAAGTTACGAGCAATTGTTCGAAGAAGAAACCAAAGAAGGTTTACAAGGATTTGAAAAAGGGCAGCTCACCGAGTTGGATGCAGTGAATGTTA
The DNA here is from genome assembly GCA_964487645.1 of uncultured Prolixibacteraceae bacterium. Lineage (GTDB taxonomy): Bacteria > Bacteroidota > Bacteroidia > Bacteroidales > Prolixibacteraceae > Roseimarinus. Next base: position 32,583 of record CAZARW010000017.1, on the reverse strand, counting down.
TGACCGGAGTTTTTACAGGTCGCTCCCCTAAAGATAAATACATTGTAAAAGACGACACTACCAAAGATACAATCTGGTGGACAAGTCCTGAATCACCAAACGATAACAAGCCCGTTTCGACCGAAGTATGGAACGACTTAAAAGCAAACACAATTAAACAACTTTCAGGTAAAAGATTATTTGTTGTTGATTGTTTTGCCGGTGCGAATGAAGATTCACGTATGAAAATTCGTTTTATCATGGAAGTTGCATGGCAAGCTCACTTTGTAAAAAACATGTTCATCCGTCCAACCGAAGAAGAATTAAAAAACTTCGAACCTGATTTTGTATCAATGAATGGTGCAAAAACAATAAACGAAAAATGGAAAGAGCACGGGCTTAATTCTGAAGTTTATACCGTATTCAACCTTACCGAAAAAATGCATGTTCTTGGTGGATCATGGTACGGTGGCGAAATGAAAAAGGGAATGTTCGCAATGATGAACTACTACCTGCCTCTTAACGGAATGGCAGCAATGCACTGTTCGGCCAACGTAGGTAAAGAAGGCGACGTAGCTATTTTCTTTGGCCTTTCGGGTACAGGTAAAACTACCCTTTCAACCGATCCAAACCGCGCACTTATTGGTGACGACGAGCACGGATGGGACGACGAAGGCGTATTTAACTTCGAAGGTGGTTGCTATGCAAAAACCATTCACCTCGACAAAGAAGCTGAACCCGAAATTTACGGTGCTATCAAGCGCGATGCTTTGTTGGAAAACGTTACCGTTGACGCAAACGGAAAAATTGATTTCGATGATAATTCAACAACTGAGAACACTCGTGTATCGTACCCAATTTATCACATCGATAATATTGTGAAGCCTGTTTCGAAAGCCGGACACGCTAAAAAAGTAATTTTCCTTACTGCCGATGCATTTGGTGTATTGCCTCCGGTTGCTAAACTTACTCCCGAGCAAACCAAATATCACTTCCTTTCAGGATTTACTGCAAAATTAGCCGGTACCGAGCGTGGTATTACTACACCTCAACCTACTTTCTCGGCTTGTTTTGGAGCTGCTTTCCTTTCGCTACACCCAACAAAGTATGGCGAAGAGTTAGTGAAAAAAATGGAAGAGCACGGAGCTGAAGCTTACCTGGTAAACACCGGATGGAACGGAACAGGAAAACGTATCTCAATTAAAGATACCCGTGGTATTATCAACGCTATTCTCGATGGTTCAATCGAAAATGCACCTACTAAGAACCTGCCTATCTTCAACCTCGAAGTTCCTACCGAATTGAAAGGTGTTGATACTGGTATTCTTGATCCACGCGACACTTATGCCGATGCAGCTGAATGGGATACCAAAGCAAAAGATTTGGCAAGCCGTTTTATCAAAAACTTCGTGAAATTTACCGACAACGAAGAAGGAAAAGCATTGGTTGCTGCCGGTCCTCAACTGTAATTTATTACACAAGCATATATTTAAAGCCCGGTATACTCCGGGCTTTTTTTATTGTAATTTTACCGGTAAAATTTGATCCATTTCGATTTTTTGCGGACATATTTTAAAGTTCACAGCAAAAACCTCAACACCCGATTGTATTGCTTTTCGTAAAGCAATTCCATATAAAGGATCAATATCATCGGCTACCGAGAAATAATGAGTATCGTTACGCTGAATGATATAAAGCATTACAGCACGAAATCCATGTTTTTTTACTTCAACTAAGGTTTCTAAATGTTTTTTACCTCGTGTAGTTACTGCGTCAGGAAACAACGATGCCTCACCCCGTTTCATCGTCACATTTTTTACTTCGATATAGCATGTTTCGGTATCGTTTTGAGCCATTATATCGAAACGGCTGTTTCCCCAGCGAACTTCACGGTTTATGCTTGTATACATATCGAGCCCTGTCAACATTTTTTTTTCAAGAATATTAGTCGCAAGCACATTGGCATATTGGGTGTTTACACCAATCCAATGTGAATCAATCTGAATCAATTCCCAGGTATACTGAGTTTTACGAGTAGTTGAATTGGCAGGAGATAAATACACCGGTGCACCTTTTTCGATACACCCTTTCATCGATCCTGTATTTGTACAATGAGCAACAATTGTGTCGCCATTTATTAATTGCACATCGGCTAAAAAACGTTTGTAACGACGAATTAAAATCCCGGGGATTAGTTTTACCGGATATTCCATACTATAATAATTTGTTTTTAATGGTAGTACAAAACTCCATGTTGCAAAAAATCATTATCATACTCTTGGGTATTGTGAAGCAACATGTTTGTTTCATAATAAAAAAGCTTCATCAATAAAAAACATATCGCACAAATATAAAAACCAACGAGAGTTAAAAATGACTTATGATTAAGTCGGATTTAATTCAAAACAAACTTGTAGGTAATTGTACCTTTTTGTATGGCCGAAGCATTAGGATCTTCGTTAAAACGCGTTGAAAGAGCTGCATTTTTGGCAGCATCGAGCAAAGGCTGACTCAGAGAAGTTGATCCGCGCACCCCCGGAGTTGCCGAAATAACGCGTCCGTTTTTATCAACAGTTATACTAACAACAACAGTTCCCTCCTCTTTACCTGGGTAAGTTGGTTTTTGAACATTCACAGGCGAACGGCCTGTAAGATCAAACGAAATACCTTCGCCTCCACCGGGGCCATATCGGTCAACACCCGGAGTACCATCGGGAGAACCTTGATTTCCACTTCCATAGGTAACACCTTGTCCCGATGAAGTATTATCGCCATCACCGGTTGAATTTCCAAATACATTTTTTGCACGTGAGTCGATAGCAGCAATACGAGCCTCTTCTTCGGCACGGCGTATACTGTCTTGACGGCGCAGTTCGGCAATACGTCTAAGCTCAGCCTGTCTGGCGAGTTCAATTTGTTTCAAACTGTCTTGCCGGTGTTGTTCGGCTTCGGCTAATTTTTGCTGTTCGATTTGTTCCAAGCGTTGTTTTTCGAGTTCTTCGAGACGTTGTTTTTCTTGCAGTTCGCGTTTTATTTTATCTTCTTCTTCACGTTTTTTGCGTTCTTCTTCGGCTTTTTTTCTGGCTTCTTCAATAGCAGCAGTTTCTTCATAATCCTGAGTCATAAGCTCTTCGCCGGCAGCATCGTCGGGTTGTGTCTCGGGTTCGGGTGTTGGCTGTGGAGGTGGCGGCGGTGTAGTTTGTTCGGGCACAGGTTGTTGCTCAGACTGCTGTACGGGCCGTGGTGCAGGTTCGGTTTTTCCCAAACCGGTATTCGATGTGCCAAAATCGACCAAAACCCCTTGCTCTTCGGGTAATGGAAAAGGCGTAAAAAAACCGGTTGTTATCAATATGAGCAATAACAACAGATGAAATACAATGGTGAGAATAAATCCCTCTTTATGTTTTTTTATATAACTCACAAAAAATTATTTTTCGGGGCTGGTTGCCAAAATCATTTTGTATTCGTTGCGGCGGGCAATATTCATTATTTTAACCACCTCATCAATAGGCACTGATTTATCGGCATGTAACGACAAGTATATATCTTCGCCCGAACCGATTGTTTGCTGTAAAAATGGTTCAATTTCCGAAAACCGCATTTGTTTGAGATTTCCGTTGTTATTTACAAAGTATTTCAGATCGCTGGTTATCGAAATGGTAGTTATAGGTTTTGCCTGCGTTTGATTATTGCTTTGTGGCAACAAAAGCTTTAATGCATTAGGCGCAATAA
>CAZARW010000017.1:15602-28862 GCA_964487645.1 uncultured Prolixibacteraceae bacterium | reverse complement strand
GATGTTACCATAAAAAATATCAATAGCAAAAACACAATATCAGTCATCGACGACATGCTGAAAGATGAATCTACTCTGTTTCGTTTTTTTAAAGCCATAATGATTAAGCTGTGGGTTCGTTAAGTAAGTCCATAAATTCGGTAGTATGTGCTTCCATTTTAAACACAATACTCTCAACACGCGACACAATGATGTTGTAGGCAAAATAAGCAACAATACCAACAATAAGCCCGGCAACTGTTGTAACCATTGCCTGATAAATTCCTGAAGACAAAAGCGTTACATCGATATTGTTTCCGGCATTAGCCATATCGTAAAATGCCTGAATCATTCCCATTACAGTACCTAAAAAACCAATCATAGGAGCACCTCCGGCAACACTGGCCAGCAAGGGCAATCCTTTTTCGAGTTTCGAAACTTCGAGGTTACCTACATTTTCGATAGCGGCACTCACATCGTTCAATGGCCTGCCAATTCGTAATATCCCTTTTTCAATCATCCGTGTGATAGGCTTATTGGTTGAACGACAAAGCGCAAGAGCCGAGTCGATTTTTCCTTCCTGAATATATTGCCTTATCTGATTCATCATTTTGCTGTCGATTTTAGATGCTTTTTGCAAAGCCATGTAACGATCGCCAAAAATGAATATAGCAATTAACGACAGTAAAATAATCGGAACCATTATCCATCCGCCTTTCATGGCCAAATCGAAAAAATTAAGAGTTATCCCCTCAGCTTCGGCCGGTACTGCAGCATCGGCTGCCTGTGTTACTTGTAATAAAATAAAAGCTAGCATATTGTTCTGTTTAATTTTTCGTATTGTAAACGATTAAAATAGATTTTTATTTTAAAAAAAATATGTCACAAAATAAATAAACAATTTTGAATACTCTAATTCATTTCCGTTTTTTCATTTTCGGAGCTTGATTTCTTTTTTCGGTTTTTGCGAGTTAACAATGCTTTATAGCGTTCAATTAAATCGGTAAGCGTATTAAAATCCTCACGATACGAAAATCCTATTCCCTGCGTATACAAATCGTTATCAACATTTTCGAGTAAGTGATCGTTTGATCGGTTATATGCTTTAAATTGCAATTTGCCGTTTTCGGTTAGTTTTACAATTAAATCAAAATCACCAATAATTTCGTTATTCTGCGAATTCGGATTTGCGTTGTTTGCCAGGTTGCTGTTCAATATTACTCTATCGTCGAGAATTTGTGTGCTGATTGCAAATTCGATTTGGTTATCGGTCATTTCGTTTCCCGGCCTGTAATTTATTCCCAAATCGACAAAATTGCTCATTTGCGAAAACCAGTTCGACAGCTGATTCGACAAAAGCTCAGATGCTGTAGTACCCACCAAATCGGCACCGGTACCTCCGGCATTAGCATTTGTTCTTCCCCCAAAAAAGTCGGGAGTATAAAAACGCCCAAGCATTAACAACGAAATTACCTGCCGGTTAACATCCTCGGGAGTTACAATTACCTGGTTTACTAAATCCTGCACCCGCTCTTCGGCTGTTGGCAATTGTATATCGAACGATATCTCGGGTTCGCTGAGTGTTTCCTGCAGGTTTATCATACAATCGACCGGAATGCGCCTTGATAAATCAATATTTTCGTAACTGCCTACAAATAAATCGTGCAACGAGGTTTTGACTTTATATACTGCCACAATATCAATTAATGCGTTGTACGGATCACCAACCCACTCGATAGAACTGCCTTGTTGAATAGAAAAACGTTTATTCAATAAGCTTTCAAGATTAAATAAATAATCTCCCTCTTCAATTTCATAATTTCCAAACAACTCAAGATTGTAGTTCCGGTCAACCATTACGCGTAAATTTCCTCGTCCGTTAGCCCGAATTACATCACCCATTTGTGTATTAAATATTAACTGCACACGCACATCGGGAGTAAGCTCAAGATCAAAATCCATATTTAAACCCGATGTTACAACACGGTAAATATTCTCATTTTTCTGATCGGTTTCGTTTCCGGCAAACTGAACAAAATCGTATTGTTTAGCTCCTCCTCCACTTTCGAAAGGGATATTTATTGTTGATCCGCGCTCGCTTCGAACAGCTCCCGATATGGTTATATCGTTTCCGGCCCCCTCTATACCTATATTGCCACTCGCAAATGCAACTCCGTAAAAGTATTCGTTCTCGTTGGCAGTAGTATTAAACACAAGCAAGCGATCGGTATTTACATCCAAATCGTACTTCATTTTATTGAAGGTTTGGTGGCTGATAAATCCGTTTAATACTCCTGAATTGTTATACTCATCGTACGCTGTTATGTTTTTAAAAACAATTGAATCGCCCGAAAAATATACCGGATCACTAAATGTATACGCTGTATTAAGGTACGTTAAGCCTATACGGGCATTATCAACCGGAGTTAAAACTCCGTTGTGCATTATGTGGTTTAACTTGCCGTACAAATCAACATCTCCGTTAATTAATCCGGCAAATTTATTAAAGGTTGATGGCATAAACACATCGAGAACCTCAACCGGAGTATGATTAAATTGCAAATGCAAATCAAGCATTGATTTCATAGGATCGATATTGCCTTTTGCCAAAACCAGTACCGAATCGTTTTTAACAACCGATAAGTCGGATAAAAGCTTTTCGGATAATGGATCCCACTCACTTGAAAGTGTTAAATCTCCTAAAACATCGTTGTTGTACGAAAGTCCGTTAACCGACAAGTCCATATCGAGCATAAAACGCGAAAAAACATCCCGAACTGATGCATTCCCGTTAACTCTCCCTGCAAAATTGCTTTTCCCCATTAAAGGTTCAAATAAAACCAAATCAACATCTTCGATATGAATATCCATTTGTTTTTTTTCGTTTTCGGACAAAGCTCCGTTTAGATGAAATGTTTGCCCGCCCCGATGAAAAACCAAATTATCGATATAAATTGATGTTGAATCGAAAACAATTCGGGTATTTTCGACATTCCAAAGCGAATCGGCAAAATATAAGTTTGATGGTTCAATATTCAGTTCGATATGCGGAAAGCCTGAAGATGTTTTACTAAACTGCGTGTGTGTATTTATTGTTCCGCTATACGTTAGCTCTTCGTAATTATTCCACACCAGGTCAAGCTCAAGCTCATCGTTTTGTGCAAACGAATTCACAGTAAAATTGTATAAGTTGAATCGCTTTCCAATCGATAGTTTTGCTGTATTTAACCTGCAATACATTTGTGTCGAATCGGCATCGAAACGCATATCCATTTGTTCAACTTTTTTGTTGTTGAGCTGAAAAAACGGAATCGATGTTTCGAAATGCGCCGATTTAGTAAGCGGACTGTAATATCCTTGCAAGCTTACATTATTATCCATTTCAAATCCGGGGATAAAAAGCCTCCCAATTGGGCTAAAATCTTTTACTAAAACATTAAACTGAAAATCGTTTTTATCGTCAAGAGTTGACTCGGAAGCTATAATTGAAGAGGATAAATACCTTTGATAAAAGCAGATAAACGATTCAGCAATATTCTGAAAACTGTAATTGCCTTTTATTGTAGCATCAAGCACATCGCTTTTCAGTGTAAGCAAACTAAAGTCAGCACCCGGAGTATTAACAAGCTCGATAAACGAAAAACTGGCACTATCGTTCTGATTGCGCACATATAAATCAGAAAGCGACAATTTACCTACCACATTATCAATCTGATCGCCCTCAAAATTTGCATCGATATTTACTGCTCCTTCGGCAAAATAATCGGGAGTAATATTTAAATCCTGCAGATTTGCATACAAAACATTTGCATTGAATTCAAACACCGGCAACTCGGGATGTAAGTCGAGTTTTCCGGCAAAATTCATTTGCAGGTTTTTGTCATTAATCGAGAATTTTCCGGTAAAGCGATCGTTTACCATATCGCCGTCAATTTGAATATGCTTAAAGGAGTTTCCTTTAAAATCGACCGAATCGACCGTTCCATCAATAATCAGATCAAATTGCGAATTTTTATCGAGAGTTCCGCTAATTTTACCGGCCAGCGTAAGTTTGTCGAGGTTCTGATTATCGAAAATAGTTCCAATATCGAGCCCCACTGCCGACACATGGCCGCTAATTGCAAGCGATTCGTTTTTGTAAGGCTTAAACGAAACGTCGGTTCTAACGTTACCCAAATTACTGTAGGCTGTACCATAGGCTACAAAATTATCGACAAAACCGGTAAAATTTCCCTTATAACTAAATACACCTACATTATTGAAAAAATCAGGCATGTTATTAATCATTTGGGCAACATTGGGTGGCAGCTCAAGATTTCGGATTTCGTTAAGATTTGCATACGATTCGTTTAAATCGAAGTAAATGTATGTTGACTGAATATCGGGTAAACCGTTCATATAAAAATCGCCATATAACCGAGTAAAATCACCAATATTCAGAACAAAATCGCGACCACGCAAATCGTCGAGTGTTCCTTTTATTTTTCCCGAAACATTTGCAGTAAAATCAATGTCAGCAAAATCGGTCGACCAATATGAAATATCGCCAAAACCAAAATCGATACTGCTGATATCCATATCAAATACCGCATCAGAAAGATTTTGGGTATTGAGGTATTTTTTAAGATTAACCGATAGTGTATCGATACCAATTTCGGAGTATAACGTTTGAGCCAAAAAATGACTTAAATGAAAGCTGCTGTCAATGTATACAAACTGCCCGGTAAGTTTATCAAGCGTAAATCCGTTTTGCGATACACACGACAAATCAGTTAATTTAAACGAATAATTGTTGTTGGGCATTAAGCGTATTGCCGATACTTTAACATTGATATCATCAAAGAGTAAAAAGTTTGCCAAATCAGTATTCAGCAGCGAATCGCGGTACTCAAAAACACCATGGGCAAGGTTGATTGTATTTACCCGCACATTCCATGTAGATTTACTTGCTATTGTATCGGGCTCAAACAAATTATTCAAAAAACTGAAATTGTATTTTGCTGAATCGATTTTTTCGAAATATATGTTTGGCTTACTGAGCAATATTTCACCGAGTATGATTTTTTTATCACTCAGCAAAATCGAATCGACATTAGCAACAAGTTTATCGACATAAAGCAGTGTATCGTTTTTTTGATCGCTAAAATAAATGTTTTCGACTTCAACTTTTTTGAAAAATTTTATTTTTACCCGTTCAATCGAAATATCGGAGTGAGTTTTTTCCGAAATATTTTCAGTAATTACGGTAATAACATAGTTCTGAAACCAACGTGAATTGATAACAAGAACAGTTGTGCCCAAAAACATGGTAATAAGAGCTACAACAATGAGTAATATTTTTACCGATTTTTTAATACTTTTGTCCTCCCGGATTTTGTACGCAAAATAATGCATTTTACAGCAATAAAATAGAATACCGCTGCTAAAAATATCGAATTTTTGAAAAAAATATGTCGAATCAAAAAAACATAATAATATTAGGCATCGAAAGCAGTTGCGACGATACCTCGGCAGCCGTAATTGAAAACGGAATAATACGGTCAAATATTATTGCAGGACAAAAGGTTCACGAAATGTATGGCGGCGTAGTACCCGAGCTGGCATCGCGGGCACATCAAAAAAACATTGTTCCTGTAGTTGATCAGGCTATAAAACAGGCCGGCATTAGTAAAGACAGGATTAGTGCAATAGCCTACACACGCGGTCCGGGTTTGCTCGGATCGTTACTGGTTGGTACTTCGTTTACAAAAGGTTTGTCGCTGGCACTAAACATTCCCATGGTTGAAGTAAACCATTTACAGGGACATGTGCTTGCACATTTTATTAAAGATTCGGAAAACGACAACCGGCAGCCGGTTTTTCCGCATTTATGTTTGTTGGTTTCGGGAGGCAATTCACAAATCGTTTTAGTGAAAAACCATCTCGAAATGGAAGTAATTGGTCAAACAATTGACGATGCTGCAGGCGAAGCATTCGACAAATGTGCAAAAGTTATGGGGCTTCCCTATCCCGGAGGCCCTTATATTGATAAGCTGGCAAAAACAGGAAATCCCAATGCAATTCTTTTTAACAAACCCCGCATACAAGGACTCAACTACAGCTTTAGCGGACTAAAAACCAGCTTTTTATACCACCTTCGCGATCAACTGAAAACCGACAACGATTATATCGAAAAAAACAAAGCCGATTTATGTGCATCATTGCAAAAAACCATAATCGATATATTGCTTGGTAAATTAATCAGAGCAAGTAAAGAAACCGGAATAAACGAAATAAGTATTGCCGGTGGTGTATCGGCAAATTCGGGATTGCGCAACGAGTTACAAATACAAGCAAGCAAACGAAACTGGAACTTGTTTATTCCCGAGTTTAATTACACAACCGATAATGCTGCAATGATAGCAATTACCGGATATTACAAATATTTAAACAATGAATTTTCGGATCACAGATCGACTCCCTTTGCCCGAATGACCATCAGCTAAGCCTAAAGTAAATCTTTAAAATTGATTTTTTCTTTATCAGACTTCATTTCCGAAACATTGTTGTTTAAACAAACCAATGTGCGTGCCGGAAACTTATCAACTACAATCCGATCGTGAGTAGCCATCAGAACAGTTCGCCCCTGACTATGAATTTTTTTAAACAGCTGCAATATTTCAACCGAAGTTTCGGGATCAAGATTTCCGGTTGGTTCATCGGCCAAAATAATTTCGGGATCGTTAAGCAAAGCACGGGCAATAACTACACGCTGCTGCTCACCCCCCGACAACTGATGAGGCATTTTATTTTTCATACTCAGCATACTAACGGCATCAAGCATTTCGTCAATTCGCTTATTAACAGCAACCGTATCAGTCCATCCGGTAGCACGCAACACAAACTCGAGATTGGCACACACCGGACGATCGGTTAATAGCTTAAAATCCTGAAAAACAACGCCTAATTTTCGTCGAAGAAGCGGAACATTTTTTGTTTTAATATTTTGCAAATCAAAACCGGCAACAGTAACCTGGCCTGTAAAAACAGGTATTTCGGCATTAAGGGTTTTTATTAAACTCGATTTACCACTTCCAACACGTCCAATCAAATACACAAACTCACCCTTGTGTATTTCAAAATTTACATTCGAAAGTACAAGCTGTTCACGCTGAAAAATATCGGCACCTTTTACAATAATCGACAATTCACTCATTTTGATTCGTTAAATGATTTAGCACAAATCTATATTTTTTTCGTTACATCAATATACTAATTCAATGCAATAAACAGTTTAATGTTGAGAACTCGTTAATAAATTGAAGGATGATTTATTAATAATTAGCTATTTTTGCGCTGAATTGTGATAAAAACATTATGAGAAGATTAATATTGATTTTTAGTGTATTATTTACATCATTATACGTAATACCACAAACAGGAGTTTACGGACAAAACACAGATCAACACATAACACCTGTTTCGTTCCAAAAAGGAGTTGAACTATACCAATCGGGGAATTATATTGCTGCCGAGCGAATTTTTATTGATTTAAGCAGCGAAACGTCAGAAAACGACCCGGTAAAATATGACCTCGATTATTATCGGCTGATGTGCCTTGTAAAACAAAACAAGCGCAGCAGCGAAAGCGAAATAAACGCATATTTAACCAACAACAAAAATAACCCACACAACAATCAGCTTCAATTCGAGATGGGAAAGCTTCAGTTTTCGAATCGTCGCTATCCTTTAGCAGTGCGCACGCTCAGTAATATCGACCCACAAATGCTCAAAGCATCCGATCGTGATGACTTTTATCTGTACCGTGCATACAGCAATTTCGAAGCCGGAAACCTTGCCGAAGCCTCGCAAGAATTTTTTGATATAAAAAAATCAAATTCAAAATATGCACCTACAGCATCGTATTACTGGGGATACATTAATTACCTCGAAGGAAATTACAACACAGCCCTTGAGGAATTTGCGAAAATAAAAAACAACAAACAATTCTCGGGGTTCATAAACTTTTATACCATTCAGATTTATTACATCCAGGAGCGTTATGCACAAGTAATTGAAATGGGGCCATCGCTGCTTACTGCTGCACCTGCCGATCAGAAAAACGATTTGAATAAAATTGTTGGCGACGCGTATTATTTAACCCAAAATTACATTAACGCAATACAATACCTCGAAGCTTATCAGGGCATTAGCAAACGAAAAACTCCCGAAGATTATTTCAGGCTTGCATATTGCTACTACAAAATTGAAGAGTACGACGATGCTATTAAAAATTTTGAGAAAGCAAGCGTTGGAAAAAACGAAGTTAGCCAGTTGGCATTTTACCATTTAGCCGATTGTTATCTTAAAATTGACGATAAAAATAAAGCACGTATAGCTTTTGAACAAGCATCGAAATACGATTTTGATAAAGATATTGAGCAGGATGCCTTGTTCAATTTTGCGAAATTAACATACGAACTTTCGTATTCACCGTTTAACGAAACCATTAAAGCTTTTGATCAATACATAACAAAATATCCCGATTCGGAGCGCAACGACCAGGCTTTTGATTATTTGGTAAAGGTATATATGACAACCCGGAATTACCGTGGTGCCATAGCATCAATCGAAAAAATTAAAAACCAATCACCATCAATAAAAGAAGCTTACCAGCGTGTAACCTATTACCATGCACTTGAACTGCTAAACGACGGATATTATACACGTGCTATCGAAATGTTCGAAAAATCGCTTGAGAATAAAAGCTATAACCGAAGCATCACTGCAAAATCGTTATACTGGAACGCCGAGGCAAACTATCGACTTACTCGCTACAGCCGTGCCATTGAGTTGTTTCAACAATTTCAGTCAACAGCTGGTGCATTTTCGTTGCCCGAGTTCGGAACAGCATATTACAACATAGGTTATGCATATTTTAACATGAAAAATTACAGCGAAGCCTCAAGCTGGTTCCGAAAATATTTAAATCAAAGTAAACGCGAAGCTAAACTCGAAGCCGATGCCGGAAACCGCATTGCCGATTCGTACTTTATTATCAGAAACTACAAACAAGCACTCGAATATTATCAAAAGGCTTTTGAAATAAAAAGCTACGATGCCGATTATTCGCTCTTTCAGATTGCACTTTGCCACGGCTTGTTGCACAATTACTCAAAAAAAATTGAGCAATTGCAAATCCTCTTAAACGACTATTACCGCTCGTCGTACTCCGACGATGCTTTGTACGAAATAGCCCGCACATACGAACGAAACAACGATATTAGCAATGCAATAAGCTGGTATAAAAAAATAATTGCAGAAAAACCTCAAAGTCACTTTGTTGCAAAAGCGCACTTACAACTTGGCTTAATTTATTACAACAAATCAGATTTTAACAACTCACTCGAAAACTACAAGAATGTTGTTGAAAAATATCCGAATTCCGAAGAAGCTAAATCGGCATTAGTGGGTATCCAGAATAATTATGTCGATCAAAACAATGTCGACGGATACTTTGCATATCTCGAAAACATTGATTCGAAAATTGCCGTTACAGCAAGCAAACAAGACTCGGTATATTATATGGCAGCCGAAAAAAGCTTTATGGATGAAAATCCACAAGCCGGTAAAATGCTTTTAGAATATCTTGAAAAATTTCCTGACGGAAGTTTCCGCATTAATGCATTATTCTACCTGGCCGAATTTCATTACGGACAGGGCGAATATTCAAAATCGCTTACATATTACGACGAACTGCTGTTAAAACCCAATAATATATTTACCGAACAAGCTCTTGTCAAAGCTGCTGAACTGATGTTTAATGCCGAAAAATATACCGAATCGCTCGACTATTTCATACGCCTCGAAAATCTTGCCGGCACAAAATGGAACCTGCTACGTTCACGGCTTGGGATTATGCGATGCCAGTATGCCTTAAACAATGCGGCCGAAACAGTAAAAAGCGCTGTAGCATTACTCGAAACCGAAAATACAACTCAACTTATGGTGCGCGAAGCAAATTATAAACTGGCAAAATCGCACTACTTACTAGGCGAAGAAGACGAAGCGCTAAAGTTTTTTAAAATACTTGCCACCGATGCAAAAACAACCGAAGGTGCCGAAGCAAAATATTTTATTGCACAAATATTCTACAATAAAGAAAATTTCGACGATGCCGAAAACGAAATCATGGAATTTATCAGTGCAAACACTCCTCACCAATACTGGCTTGCAAAATCATTCATTTTACTTTCGGATGTATACATGGCAAAAGAAGATATTTTTCAAGCAAAACATACCCTTAAAAGTATTGTAAACAACTATACAAATACCGACGATGGCATTATTGCCGAAGCCGAAGAAAAAATAAAAAATATTGAAACGATTGAAAAAGAAACGGTAATTACCAGCGAAAATAACGAAGAATAAAACCGTTTAACTTTTTAAAAACTCAACAACGATGAAAACCATTTATTATAAAACAATTAGCATTGCCGCTTTTTTACTTGTCACATCATTATCGGTCTTTTCGCAAAGCGATTCGTCACTGATAAAAGAAGTGGAAGTAATTAAAAACTATATGCCCGAATTAACAAATACCCAAAAAATATACACCAACCCAAACATAAGCGACACAACAAGCTATACTCCAAATTTTGAGTATCAAATTTTTTCGAGCGACATACCGGTCGAAAAAAATATCAATCATTTGCCTGCCGTAAAGTTGGGAGGCTTGCCACGCAATAAATCAAATACAGGTTACGCACGGGCCGCCTTTGGCAATGCGTTTACACCACTTGCCGAACTCGTTATTAACAGCTCGCCAAATAACAATACCGACTTTGGTATGCACCTCTTTCATTTTTCGTCGAGCCCAAAAGTTACATTACTTAACCAACAAAAAACAAAAACTCCATATAGCCAAAGCATGGCGCGGATATTTGCAAAAAACACTTTTCGCAAATCGGAACTAAACTGGAATATTGCATACAACCGACAAGGCCTCAGCTATTACGGATTTCCCGAAACCGATTCGGCTTTATACTCACAACAACTATCTAACTCGCAAACCCTCAACACAAAACAATCATTTAATACAGCATCGGCAATGGCATCGATACATAACACAAATGCCCGGGCAAATATCGATTACAAAATTCAGTTTGGATACAATTTTCTCTGGAACACAACAAACCAAAATGCACACCATGCACTATACAAAGGCCTTTACACACGCCGCTACCGCAGCCATCATTTTAAAATTGATACAAAATTTGAATATTTTAGCGACAACAATATCTCGCACAATTTTGATGCTTCGCTAAATAATCATCAATACTATCATGCTGCATTATCGCCGGGGCTATTGTATCAAAAACGAAATTACGATTTTTATGCAGGCATAAACCTGGCTTCACTTATTCATGCTGACAGTACTATAATGTGGCACATTTCACCCAAAGTTCAATTTGCCTACCATCCAATCAACGGAATTCTTACTTTGTTTGCAGAACTTGACGGAGGAATAACTCCAAACAATTACATGCAACTGATAAACAACAATCGGTATGCAAACTACACCACCGATTTATTGGCAACTCACAATATTTTATCGGTTAAAGGAGGATTAAAAGGGAAACTCAGCAACAATTTTTCGTACATGTTCTTTATTGATTATGCCATAAATAAAAACGAAGCATTTTACTTTATGTCAAAAACCATTAGTCAAACCGACACAACAATCAATAACATGTTTGATGTAGAATACGATGACATGAATCGCTTAACTTTAGGAGGAAAACTCCGATACAGCAGCAACAACCTGACTGTTGACCTGCGGGGTAACTACTACACTTACGACAGCAAAACCCTCGACATACTGCCTCACAAGCCTGATTTTGAAATAATGCTCAACTCAAGAGTTCAAATAACCAACAAAATAAGCGCAGGCCTCGAAGCATCGATAATAGGACCAAAACAAGCCATATACAAAATTTTTGATACCACCACAGCCTCCACTACCCCAACAGTTCAGATTTTTGATTTAGAAACCATTATCAACCTAAATCTCGATGCTGAATATCAATATTCGGAGAATATGAATTTTTTTATAACTGCACGTAATTTATTGAACAAAAACCACCAATACTGGCATGGATACAACAGCCCCGGATTACTCATTATGCTTGGTGCCAGATACACATTTTAAAGGGATACAAAAACCAACCTTAAGTTGTTGAAAACTTTTGACTTTTGCAGCTTATTTTCTTAGGCACAACAAGCTATTTTGAGTATATTTACACTCAATTATCAAGACAAACTCACGCTGTGTTATGTTGTTGAATACCAACGCTTTTAGCTTTGCTTTTTTATGCGGGTATCTGTGTATCAAAAAACAACTCAGAACAGATACAAAAAAACACAAAACACAGATGTGAAATTTGAAAAAAAATTACATGATCATTAAAAATATTTAGTCGATGAGCGAACAAGAAAACAAACAAATTCCTACCATTAACGGTTATTCGGCCGATAGCATACAGGTACTCGAAGGACTTGAAGCAGTAAGAAAACGTCCGGCCATGTATATTGGCGACGTAAACGAAAGAGGTCTTCACCACCTGGTTTATGAGGTTGTTGACAATTCGATTGACGAAGCTATGGCAGGTTACTGCAATAATATCGATGTAATTATAAACGAAGACAATTCAATAAGCGTAGTTGACGACGGACGGGGAATTCCTACCGAGATTCATACAAAAGAAAACAAATCGGCACTCGAAGTTGTAATGACAGTACTGCATGCCGGTGGAAAATTTGATAAAGACAGCTACAAAGTATCTGGCGGTCTCCACGGTGTTGGTGTATCGTGTGTTAATGCCCTTTCGTCGATGTTGCGTGCCGAAGTACATCGCGATGGAAAAGTATGGGTACAGGAATACAGCAAAGGAAAACCCCTCGACACAGCAAAAATTATTGGCGACTCGGACAAAACAGGTACAATTATTACTTTCAAACCCGACGATAGCATTTTTCTCTCAACTTCATATAAATACGAAATATTAGCAGCACGCCTGCGTGAACTTGCGTTTTTAAATGCCGGAGTAAACCTTACCATTATCGACAAAAGAGAAATTATTGAAGATAATGGATTCCGCAACGAGAATTTCTACTCCGAAGAAGGCCTCAAAGAATTTGTTGAATATATTGACAATACTCGCGAAAAACTCATCGACGATACAATAAATATTTCAACAGAAAAAAATGGTGTTCCTGTCGAAATTGCGTTACATTACAACA
>CAZARW010000017.1:0-15592 GCA_964487645.1 uncultured Prolixibacteraceae bacterium | reverse complement strand
AAATATTCACTCGTATGTAAACAACATCAACACCATTGAAGGAGGAACTCACCTTACCGGATTCCGCCGCGGACTTACACGAACCTTAAAAAATTATGCCGAAAAAACCGGAATGCTCGAAAAACTAAAATTCGACATTAGTGGAGATGACTTTCGCGAAGGGCTTACTGCTGTTGTTTCGGTAAAAGTTGCCGAACCTCAGTTTGAAGGCCAAACAAAAACAAAACTCGGAAACTCCGAAATAAGCATATCGGTAGACCAGGCAGTAAGCGAAATGCTTGCAGTTTACCTCGAAGAGCATCCTAAAGATGCTAAACAAATTGTACAAAAAGTGGTATTGGCTGCCCAGGCTCGTCATGCTGCACGTAAAGCTCGTGAATTGGTTCAACGCAAAAACGTAATGACCGGAGGCGGCCTACCCGGTAAACTTGCCGACTGCTCAGATAAAGATCCCGAAAACTGCGAAATATTTCTTGTTGAGGGTGATTCGGCAGGCGGTACTGCAAAACAAGGACGTAACCGAAGATTTCAAGCCATCCTGCCACTTCGCGGTAAAATTCTTAATGTTGAAAAAGCTATGCAACACAGAGTTTTTGATAGCGACGAAGTAAAAAATATTTTTACTGCTCTTGGAGTCCATATCGGGACCGAAGAAGATTCGAAAGCTCTGAATATTGAAAAACTTCGCTATAAAAAAATCATTATCATGACCGATGCTGATGTGGATGGAAGCCACATTGCAACGCTTATTATGACACTGTTTTTCAGATACATGCAAGAACTAATTAAAGAAGGCTTTTTGTACATTGCAACTCCGCCTTTGTATTTTATCAAAAAAGGGAAACGCGAAGAATATGCATGGACAGAGCAACAGCGTTTGCGAATTATTGACGAACTAGCCGGAGGTAAAGAAAGTGCTGTACACGTTCAACGCTACAAAGGTTTGGGTGAAATGAATGCAGTGCAGCTTTGGGACACTACAATGAACCCCGAGCACCGTACCTTACGACAAGTAACCATCGACAATGCAGCCGAAGCCGATCATATTTTTTCAATGCTTATGGGCGACGAAGTTCCTCCACGCAGAGAATTTATTGAGAAAAATGCAACCTATGCTAATATCGATGCATAAACGATAAATTTGTTATCAAAAAATACGGGCTGTATTTTGTGTTACAACAAATACAGCCCATTTTTTTTATATATTTTACCCAATACTTTATTAATGAATTTAAGATCAGGCTAACAAAAAAATAAAATTTACTATGAATATATGCGTTTTCTGCTCATCGAGCAATGCTGTTGATGATGTGTATTTTTCAGATGCACAAACTCTGGGTAAACTTATTGCCCAAAAAAATCACAGTCTGATATATGGCGGAGCCAATGTTGGACTCATGGAACATTTAGCACAAACAGTAAAAAATAACAATGCCAAAATTACAGGCATTATCCCTCAAAAAATTCACGACAAAACCCTTTCGTCTGAATTACCCAACGAACTGATTGTTACCCAAACAATGGACAAACGCAAAACTTTAATGCGCGAAAAATCGGATGCTTTTATTGCTCTACCCGGAGGATTTGGGACTCTCGAAGAAATACTTGAAGTGATTACATTAAAGCAACTCGAATATCACAACAAACCTGTTGTTTTTATCAATACAAACAATTTTTTTAATCACATTTTTGATCAGTTTGAAAAATCGTTTACCGAAAATTTTGCAAAAGAAAACTATCGAAAACTTTACTTCATTGCCAATACTCCTGACGATGCTATTGAATACATCGAGAAATACAAACACATCGACTTAGGACAAAAATGGTTTAAAGTACCTCAAAAATAAATGATTGCACACTATGATTTATAAAACTGAAACACAGCAATAAATATTTCAGCCTGTTAGTGTTTGATTTTAGAAAACATTGCCATACCCTTCGGCATTAATAAATCCTTGAAAAACCAATTCGGCCGGCCCTTTTAACCAAATATTTGTAAATCGACTGCCATCACGTTTAAAGCTTACCTCAAGCTTTCCGCCTTTTGCAGTTACCGAAAATGCACCTTCGTGCTTTCCGGTTTTAAAAGCAGCACTTAATGCCGATGCTGTTATTCCGGTTCCACAGGCAAGAGTTTCACTCTCAACACCCCTTTCGTAGGTATAAACAGTGAGTTGATTCCCCTGCTGATGTACAAAATTTACGTTTGTACCATCGGGCTGAAAACGTGCATCCCAACGCAATTGACGCCCCTCAATATTTACATCAATCAATTTTAAATCGTCGACAAAATGCACCAAATGAGGAACTCCGGTATTTAAGAAATACCCATCTTTTAATGTATCAATATTTTCAACATCGCTCATTTGAAGCTTAATTTGTCCATTCGTTTCAATAATTGCCTTATGTGGCCCGTCGGCTGCATAAAACTCAGCACTGGTATTGATAATTCCAAGTTTATTTGCAAAAGCAACAATACAACGTCCTCCGTTACCACACATGCTTGCCGGATAACCATCGGCATTAAAATACTGCATCGAAAAATCATATTCATCCGATTTTTCGAGAGTAATTAAACCATCGGCTCCAATACCAAAGCGACGATGGCATAAAAATTCGATCAAAGCCGGTTTTTTTGTGTCAAAAACATTCTGCCTGTTATCGATCATTACAAAATCGTTTCCGGCACCCTGGTATTTATAAAATTGATATTTCATTACTCAGTTTTTTAAATTACTGTTTAAAAAGGAAAAATTAAAAAAACGCTACTTACACTCGCGATATCATGAAATAAAAGTCAAAAGTAATTTGCAAAAGTTAACAAAGAACCGCCTTTGCGGTTAAAGTTTGTTAAACCTGCTATGACATAACGACATACTTTGAAATAGCGGAATTATTTTTGCGTTTAATAAAACACAAAATTTACGCAATACATAAAATAAACAAATAAAGATACGAAGATATTCACTTAAAAATGAATTATTATGAAAAAACTACAAAACATTCTAGCATCAGCAATTTTTGCAATAGTAGGTGCCTTAATTGCACTGTTTGTATACACAACATACATTGAAAAACCCAAAATAGTAACCATTAGCGAACCTAAGCACGAAGCCCTATACACTGCAAGGCCTTCGGCTCCACAAGGAACCGACCTCACTTACGCAGCCGACAATTCGGTAAAAGGAGTAGTGCACATACAAACACAATACGAACAAAAAGGATACACAAGCATCAATCCATTTTTCGATTTCTTTTTTGGCGAACCGTATCAACAACGCGAACCTCAAATGCAACAAGCCAGTGGCTCGGGAGTGATAATATCACCCGACGGATATATAGTAACCAATAATCATGTGGTCGAAAAATCGGACAATATTCATATCATTTTACACGACAACCGTGAGTTTGATGCAGAGCTTATTGGCACTGACCCTTCAACCGATATTGCTTTGTTGAAAATTGATGCCACAGACTTACATCCAATACCCTGGGGAAATTCGGATAAGGTAAAACTGGGAGAATGGGTTCTTGCAGTAGGAAATCCATTCAACTTAAACTCAACAGTAACAGCTGGAATTGTAAGTGCAAAAGCCCGAAACATCAGAATTATTAACAACAAACTTCCAATTGAATCGTTTATTCAAACCGATGCTGCTGTTAACCCTGGAAATAGCGGAGGTGCTCTTGTTAACACCAATGGCGAGCTTATTGGCATCAATACAGCCATCGCATCGCGTACCGGATCGTATTCGGGGTATTCGTTTGCAGTACCATCGAGCATTGTACGAAAAGTAATTGACGACCTTAAAGAATACGGACAAGTACAACGCGCGTTGCTGGGCGTAAGCATAACAAATATGAATGCCGAACTTGCCGAATCATTAAATCAAGATATAATTGAAGGTGTTTACGTAAATGAAGTTGTACCTGATGGCGCAGCGGCCGAAGCCGGAATTGAACCTGCCGATGTAATACTCGAAGTAAACACTATAAAAGTAAACTCGGTAAGCCAATTACAGGAACAAATAAGCAGGTACCGACCTGGTGACAAAGTTCAAATTAAAGTTAAAAGGAAACAAAAAGAAAAGGAGTTTACTACCACATTACAAAACACAAAAGGCGGAACCGGAATTGTAAAAAACGAATTAAACCTCTTAGGGGCTGAATTTGTCGAAGCTGATGAAAATTTAAAGAACAAATTGAACATCGCAAACGGATTGCTTGTTAATGAACTAGAAGACGGAAAACTAAAAAATGCCGGAATTCGTAAAGGTTTTGTAATTACACACGTAAACAAAAGACCTATCAACAGTGTTTCGGATATGAAGGAAATTCTAAAAATATCGAAAGGCGGAATATTAGTCGAGGGAAAATATAAAAACGGCGAAGAAGCCTACTATGTTTTCAGTATCGAATAATATTAAAAAAAATCAGAAGGTTTTGAATACTCCTTTTATTTGAATAAGTAAGCAGAATGTTATATATTTGCGCGTTTTTAAAGAAAGTAAATGAGACAGCTAAAGATTACAAAGTCAATTACCAATCGCGAAAGTGCTTCGCTTGATAAATACCTACAAGAGATTGGTAAAGAAGAACTTATTACCGTAGAAGAAGAAGTTGAACTTGCCCAGCGCATAAAAAAAGGCGATCATGCAGCACTGGAGAAGCTCACACGCGCAAACCTGCGTTTTGTAGTTTCGGTAGCTAAGCAATATCAAAATCAAGGCCTAAGCCTTCCTGACTTAATTAACGAAGGAAACCTTGGTCTTATTAAAGCCGCCGAAAAATTTGACGAAACACGTGGGTTTAAATTTATATCGTATGCCGTATGGTGGATTCGCCAGTCAATTTTACAGGCTTTGGCCGAACAATCACGTATTGTACGCCTTCCTCTAAATCAGGTAGGATCGCTAAATAAAATCAACAAAGCTTTCTCAAAATTTGAACAAGAACACGAGCGTAAACCATCGCCCGACGAACTTGCAGAAAGCCTTGATTTACCTCCTGAAAAAGTAGCAGATACCCTAAAAGTATCGGGACGGCATATTTCGGTTGATGCCCCATTTGTTGATGGTGAAGACAACAGCCTGCTCGATGTTTTGCCAAATACCGACTCGCCAAATGCCGACCGTTCGCTTATAAACGAATCGCTCGCACGTGAAATTGACAGAGCTTTGGCAACTCTTACCGAACGCGAAAGCGATATTGTTCGCTTATTTTTTGGAATTGGTTGTCAGGATATGACTCTTGAAGAAATTGGTGAACGTTTTGGCTTAACCCGCGAAAGAGTTCGACAAATTAAAGAAAAAGCAATTAGAAGACTACGACATACATCTCGAAGTAAACTTTTGAAAACTTATTTAGGATAATTTTTTAACTGAAAATTTTATATTGCGAATAATACTTAAAATGAGGACTCTTTTATAAAAGAGTCCTCATTTTTTATTTCTGATATAAAAAGCATACATACATTCTGAATATCAAGTAAAAAAAAAAATTTTTTATATTAAAATAATATCGTATTTAATTAATTCTTATATTTGGAAATCTAAGTTAATAAATTACGGGGAGTTCATATTAAATTAAAAAGAAATGGGACGTAAAATCAAAATCATTTTACAACCGATTAAATTCAGAAGAAGAGATCATGTTGCGGTATTAAACCCCAGCAGTTCTGAAGTCGATGATGTAGTTAGAGAATTTGAAAATGCAGAGTGGAGTACCGGATATCGTTTTTGGCATATTCCAATCAAAGAAGATACTATTGATCAACTCTGTGAAAAATTAAAGGATCTGGCCATTGTTGATATATCGGCTTTCGAAAATTTTGTTCTTGAAGAAAAAAAACCACCTTTAAAACGTCGGAAGCGTTTTAAAACCGGAAAACCAACTGAAGAGCAACAAAAGAAACTTAAAGAATTTGAAAAAGAGTTTATCAGAAAAGGATACAAAAAAAGTACATTAAAAGTGTACATCAGTATGCTTAACGTGTTTTTTGGATGGCTTAATCATAAAACCGATACCGAAATTACACGCCAGGATATTGACGATTTTATTGCAGCATACATTAAAGAAAACAAATTTACAGGTAACTACCGGAGATTGTTAACAAATGCTCTTCGCAGATATTTTGGATTTATTGGAAATAAAGAACTTGCGACTCCAACACAAAAACACTATAAAGGATAAACAAAACGAAAGTTTTTAATGCATAAAAAATGAAGAACAGTGAATTTACTGTTCTTTTTTTTTATAAAGGGTCGACATGAATAGTTGCTGAAATATCGTATTGATCTTTTATCGATTTCTCAATAGAATTAACAATTTCGTGAGCCTCGTGTATTGTATAATCCGAAGGCAATTTTACATGAAGAGTCATTTCGGAGTGTACAATGTAATTATGCAAGTGAACATGATGAACCATCACATTACGTCCGGCAAGTGTATTGGCCATTTTACTAATATTTTGCACCAAAACATCGTCGGCCCTTTCGCCCATTATCACACTAATACTGTTTTTTATGATATTGATCGCTGTGTAAATTAAAAAAACAGCAACCACAATACTCAAAAAAGCATCAATCCACCACAAATAACGGCCGATAAAAATTCCTAAAAGAATTACTACCGATGATATTGCGTCGCTTCGATGATGCCAGCCATCGGCTTTAAGCGTTCCGGCCTTTGTTTTTCGATATCCCCAAAATGCAAATTGCGATAAACCTTCCTTTAGCACTATCGATATTATTGTAACAATAATGGCAACTGTTCCATAATTAGCCGACTCTTTATGTATAAACCGCTCGGCTCCTTCTTTAATAAAATTGCCTCCAATTAAAATTAAAAGCACCCCAATAAATATTGTAGCAACCAGTTCGAAACGCCCGTGTCCAAAAGGATGTTCCTTATCGGGTTTTTTGTGCGAAAAACCTGCACTTATCAATACTAGTATCGAGCTTATTGAATCGGACAAAGTATGCCATGCATCGGCAATCAGTGCAAGTGATCCACTGACGATACCTGCCCAAAACTTCAAAATAAAAAGTAAAACATTGACAACAATCGAGATCCATCCTTCTTGAATGCTTATGCGTTTTCGTAAATTGTGCTTCGTACTATTCATGAGTAAAAAATTAAAGAGGAATAAACGTTGATCTTTCTTTAAATTACCTCATAATTATTGAGTTTTTATAAAATAAACAAATCATGATGTAATATAGTAAAAATACAATCAGACCGTAAATCGATACCGATTTTGTATCAAGTTTATGAAAACAATATTCTATTTTTGCTTTAAATAATCACAACAATTTATTAAAGTGGCAAAAAGAGAAACCAAAAACAGGAAGAAAGGTTCAGCCGGGAACAATCGAAAAACAGGCGTAGATTTTTTACAGAAAAACAAGCAGAAAGACGAAGTAATTGAGACACAAAGCGGACTTCAATACAGTATTATCGAAAAAACGAACAACCAATACCCCGACACGAACAGCATAGTAACGATACACCAAAGAGCATTGCTGCTAAACGGCACCTTGCTTGAAGATACATACAAACAAAACAAACCCGACGAATTACCACTAATTGAGCTGATTGAAGGTTTACAGGAAGGGATTGTTCTCATGCCTAAAGGAAGTAGATTTAAATTTTGGGTTCCTGCGAATTTAGCTTGGGGGAAAAAAGGAACCGGAAACAAAATCCCTCCTTTTGCAGTACTACATTTTGATATACGGTTAGTTGATTTTAATTAGTGATTTTTTGTTAATTGAAATTTTTTAACCAATCACGCAATTCATCTTTAATATCATCGGTTTTTAATCCAAAAATCACATTTGTTTTAATAAAATCGAGTTTATTCCCAACATCGTAGCGTTTTCCATCAAAATGCAAACCGTACACATCTTGCACCGAGAGTAAAGCACGCATAGCATCGGTAAGCTGTATTTCGTTATTTTTCCCGGGAGATGTTTTTTCAAGGAATTCGAAAATTTCAGGAGTAAAAACATACCGACTTGCAATAGCCAAATCGGATGGAGCTTCGTCAATTGATGGTTTTTCGATAAAATCTTTTGCTTTATATAATCTGTTTTCAATTAAACTTCCATCAATAACGCCATAACGCGAAACCATTTCGGGCAAAACTTTTTCGAGACCAACAACCGAAGCGCCATATTTTTGGTACACATCGGTTAGCTGAGCTGTTACAGGTTTTCCATTATATCCTTCAATTAAGGTGTCACCCAGCAAAACTGCAAATGGCTCGTTGCCAACAAAGGTTTTTGCATGCATTACAGCATGTCCCAGGCCCAGCATTTCTTTTTGCCATACAAAATGTATATTGGCCATATTGGTTACATTCTGAATTTGTTTCAGTAATTCGAATTTTCCTTTTTCTTCAAGCGAGCGTTCAAGCTCCCAGCTTCGGTCAAAATACTCTTCAATTGCCCGTTTACCCCGGCCAATAATAAGTAAAATATCAGTAATCCCCGAATCAACAGCTTCCTGAACAACATACTGAATAACAGGAGTATCAACAATAGGAATCATTTCTTTGGGCTGGGCTTTTGTCACCGGTAAAAAACGGGTTCCAAATCCGGCTGCCGGAATCACAGCTTTACGAATCTTCATTTCAACGTTGTTTAATTTATATTTACAATATGGTGGCTTTTAAATCAAAAAAATAATAATCAACAATAAAACAAGCAAATATCTACAGTACAATGTCGGGTTTAATTACATCAATTTCTTTTTGTGCAAACACATTTTGTAGATGCTCAAATTGTTCGTTGTTTTGATAAGTTCCAATAATTGCTCCTCCCGATCCGGTAAATTTTGCACTTACTCCAACTGTTCGGGCAAGCATAACCATCTCCTGATTCTCGGGGCTAATTTCGATAAGCGATTGTCGCAAGTCAAAATTTTGATTTATCAAATAATGCAAATCATCTTTGCGACCTTCACGCAAAGCCAAACGAAATTGTTCGCTTATACCTGCCCATTTTTTCATTGCAGCATGCACTACTTTTTCACCAATATCGAAACGTGCACGCAAGTTATTATGAATCACTTCTGATCCCTGTGACTGGTCGTTTCGGTAAGCGATATATACCGGAGGTAAGTTTGATATATCAATGGTTTCGTAATTTCCAAAACCTTGCAATTGCATAATTTGTTTATCAAAATCCATAAAAACAGGGCATTCGTAAACCTGAGCAACCCGATCTTGTAAGCCTGCCGAAATACCTAACTGCTCAGTTTCGACTGACAAAATAATATTTGCCAGGAGGGGTTTTGGTATATCGACACAATAAAACTGCATAAGAGCTTTCATTACTGCAGTAATAATTGCACTCGATCCGGCCAGGCCTAAACGTAAAGGGATATTTGACCGGTAACTGATTGTGAAATTTTTATTTTCGAGTGAAATTGAATTGTGCGTACAGTATTTGTAAAAAGTTTTTATAGCAGCTTTAATAAGTCGCACTCCACCATAATAACCATTTTGACGAATCCCAAAAACCAAATCGTCTAATGAATCATACACCGGCAAATCGAGTTTCTCGGGTTTTATTTCAAGCTTTGGTGTGTGGTATAATTGAACATGAGCCGAAAAGTTTCGAAATACAAATGCGATAGTTTTTCCAAAATAACCATCGGAGGGGTTACCGATTAATGCGGCTCTGGGGTACGATTGGGTTTCGATTATCATAATATAAAATTAAAACTCAAAACTACAAAAATGCATGTGAAATGAGAAAAATACAATAATTAATATTAATAAGAATAATTTTGTATTGGTAATTCGCCCCGAATCATGAGCATTGCATTCATTGCCATTGCTTTCATTTCATCTTCACCCGGAAAATCGATAACCGGAGCAATAAAACGCACTTTGCGGCTAATTTTATCAACAATTTCTTTATTATATGCAATGCCACCTGTAAGCAAAATTGCGTCAATAACTCCATCAACAACGGGAGCCATTTCACCAATTGCTTTTGCCACCTGGTACACAAATGCATCAATATAAAAAGCCGATTCGGTGCTGCCATTTTTGGCATTATTGTATATGTCGAGCATACTGTTTGTATTCAAATAAGCGGCTAATCCACCCTCACCCACCACCATTTGCCTCATCTCGTCGACAGAAAAATTACCACTAAAACAGGCATCAATTATTTGACCAACAGGCAGTGTTCCACTACGCTCTGGGCTAAATGGGCCTTCGCCATCGAGTGCATTATTCACATCAACAACCCGTCCATGCTTATGCAAACCTATTGATACACCACCACCCATGTGAGCAATAATTAAATTCAGCTGATTGTATTTACACCGAATTTGCTGCGCATACAACCTGGCAATAGCCTTTTGATTCAAGGCATGAAAAATCGAACGTCGTTCAAAACGTGGATGCCCCGATATACGTGCAACATCATCCAGCTCATCGGTAACTACAGGATCGGCAATGTAGGCTTTTGCTGAGGGTATTTCGTTTGCAATGGCGTGAGCCAGTATTGGGCCAAGGTTTGAGGCATGTTGTCCGTAAATTCCACGACGCACGTGGGTCAACATACGGTCGCACACCTGGTAGATACCCGATTTTAACGGAAAAGTAAGCCCTCCTCTACCCATAACAATTTGAATTTCGGAAAGAACTACCGAGTGCATTTCGAGTGTTCCAAGGATTACATCCTTACGAAATTCGTATTGCGAAATAATATCATGATAATGAATGAGATCATCAATGTAATGCAAAATATTTTCTTGCATTATACACTCTTCACCTTCGAAAACTGCAATTTTTGTTGAAGTTGATCCGGGGTTTATCACCAATATTTTTGGGCTATCATATTTCATTCACGTTCATTTAACTGAGCCTTTATACACCATACGTTCAAAAATAAAATTCAAAAAACAGATTATTTAAGGCTTGTAATTACCGCAAAAGCAATTGAGTTGAGTTTTGTCTGTACGCTATCACCCCTCGACGATAATACTACCGGAACCGAAGCTCCAACAAGGATAGCTGCAATTTGCGCATTACAAAACAGGGTATTTGTTTTATAAAACACATTACCCGATTCAATATTCGGGAACAGCAAACAATCAGCATTACCGGCTACTTCGGATTCAAATTTTTTTATTTCGGCAGCTTTAACATCAAGAGCCAAATCGAGAGCCATAGGCCCGTAACATACCGATTCGGCAAAGCGACCACTACGATACATCTGTGTCAAAGCGGATGCATGCGTGCAGGCATCCATTTTATCGATAATTTTTTCGCTTGCAGCTAAAAAAGCCACTCTAGGACTCTTAATTCCAAACTGTTGAGCTACACGAATTAATTGACGCGTAATTTCGGCTTTTTGTTCGAGTGTTGGGCTGGGTATTATTGCCACATCGCTTACAAACAAAGGCTTATGATATGCATCGTTTTTAATAAGAGCAATATGTGTCAGCAAATTTCCTTTTGGTAATAATCCTTTTTCTTTGTCGAGTACAGCCCGCATAAATACATCGGTATTTACCATACCTTTCATCAAAATCCCGGCTTTACCTGTCGAAACCATATCAACTGCCTTTGAAATTGCATCATGCTCATTGTGGGTATCAATTAATTCGAAATTTGAAAAAGAAAAACCAATTTGCATGCATTTCTTCTCAATTTCGGACTTATTACCGGTAATTGCAGCTTGCACAATATTCATCTGAACAGCTTTAGCTACAGCTGTAAGCGAATGTATATCAATTCCATTTGCCAAAACAAGCTTAGCAGGAGTTTCGGACTTAATTGAATTAAAAAGTTCTGAAAAATCGATCATTTGCAAATGATTTAATAATGTAAAATAGACGAATAAAAATGAAAAATCAACTGATAAAGGTTATTACACTCAAAAATATTCTATACTTTGTATTTATTTTCGAGACAATTGAACCGCAATGATTCCTTATATAAACATACATACGCACAAAATTGATGAAAGAAACAAGAATATAATTGCAATTAAGAATATTGAACTCCACAAACCCGAATCAATCAACAACTTATGTTCGGCCGGATGGCATCCGTGGTATCTGAATAATTATACGCATTCGGAAATTGAAGAAAGATTAAATACTTATGCATTGTATGATAAAATTATTGCCATTGGCGAATGTGGTATCGACAGGCATATTGACACCGATATTGAAAAACAAAAACAAATTTTTGAACTGCATATACAATGTGCACTAAAATACAACAAACCCTTAATTATTCATTGTGTAAAAGCATATTCCGACATGCTCGGAATTTTTAATCGAAAACAAATACCGGCAGCAATTTTTCATGCTTATAATGGAAATCTGCAACAAAGCATCGAATTTTTAAAATATCAAAATGTATACTTTTCGTTTGGTCAGGCTATACTTAATACACAAAACACAAAAATTCAGGATACTTTAAAAAACATTCCATCAGACAGGCTTTTTTTCGAAACAGATAATTCGGACAAAACAATTGAAAACATTTATATTCGCGCAGCCGAGATAAAAAACATTAGCTCCAACGAATTAAAAAAACAGCTTACACAAAATTTTAGCAAAGTATTTACATATGAACTGGTTAAGCCGCACTGAACTTTTATTGGGAGAAAAAAAATTATTAAAACTGCATAACAGCCATGTACTGGTAGTAGGTTTAGGAGGAGTAGGCGCTTATGCTGCCGAAATGCTTTGCCGTGCAGGCATAGGAAAACTCACACTTGTTGATGGCGACAATGTAGAAATAAGCAACTTAAACAGGCAATTACCCGGTACGCACAGCAATATTGGGAAACCCAAAGCACAGGTTCTTCGTGACCGGTTTTGTGATATAAATCCCGACATTTCATTAAATGTGATATGCGAGTACATCAGGGGCGAAAGAATGATTGAAATACTCAAATCCGAAAAATTTGATTATGTAGTTGATGCAATTGACACACTGGCTCCAAAAGTTTATTTAATTCACCATACATTGCAGTTGGGTTATCCATTGGTAAGTTCATTAGGATCGGGAGGGAAGATGAATCCCGAATTGGTTCGCACCACCGATATTTCGAAATCGTACAATTGTAAGCTTGGTCGAATGATTCGTAAACGCCTTGGCAAACTGGGAATACGAAAAGGTTTCAGGGTTGTTTTTTCACCCGAAGATGTTTCTCCTTCGGCAGTAAAAATTGACGAGGGAGTAAATAAAAAATCAACTGTTGGCACCATATCGTATATGCCGGCAGTTTTTGGATGCCATTTAGCTGCAGCAGTGATTAAAAGCCTGACATCTTAATCGACAGAAAGAATTCGCATTTCGGAACGCCGGTTTTTACTACGCCCCTGCGGTGTACTGTTTGTTGCAACAGGTTTTTCTGAACCATATCCTTTGTAACTTATGCGGCTATTGAGTATTGTACCCGACAAATACTCGCAAATGGCTTTTGCTCTTTTTTCTGATAAAACCTGATTATAGTCTTTTGATCCGGTATTGTCGGTATGTCCTTCGATTTCAACTTTCATATTTTTATTCAGAGTCAGAAAAAGTATAATCTGATTGAGTTCTGCCTTCGATTTTTCATCGAGCACATACGAATCGTGTTCAAAAAATACATTTTCCAGCTCAATATAATCATTGCTGCTTATGGGATTCAGGTAAATATTCATAATGCGGGCATCGTGAAAATCGGTGCTTTGAGTATAATCAAAATGTGCCGAATAAAACATATATCCTTTTTGAGCAATATTAAAAGCATATGATTCTCCTTTTTTCAGAATTGCAATATATCCATCGCAATATGTGCTTTTGATTGAATGGTTGATATTGCTGTTTAATTTACTCAGTTCAATATGGGCATCAATTTTTTCGTTTGTTTTAGCATCAAACACAAAGCCTTTAAGATATCCGGTATCGGCAGGTTTATATTCTGACGGCAATTTTAATGTGTATAAATCTTTCGATCCGTTAAACGAACGTTCACGCGCCGAAGAAAAAAATGCCGCTTTTGCAGTAGTCATAACAACCAAACCATCGTCGTCGGCAAAACTGTTTACGGGATAACCTAAATTCTGAGCCTTAGTCCACTGTGAATGTTCAAAGCGCGAAATAAACATATCGGCTCCACCAATACACACGTGTCCGTCGGATGCAAAATACAGTGTCTGATTGTCGGCATGTATAAATGGCGAATAATCGTTTTTTGCAGTATTTATGCCCGGTCCGGCATTTACAGGCTCACCAAAAATCAAATTTCCTTTACTCTGTCTCTCAACCGTACAGTACCAAATATCTTTAGCCCCCATTCCTCCCTGACGATTTGATGCCCAAAAAAGTTTATCGCCATAAACCGAAACCGCAGGTTGTGCATCCCAGGATGCAGTATTTATCGACAAAGCATTTTGTGGTTTACTCCACTTTTGATTTGTTTTAGTAATGTAAAAAATATCACAACTCCCTTTTCCGGCAGGTGAACCACATACTGTAAAAAATAATATATCGTGAGCTGCTGTAATACTTATTGTTCCCTGGTTAATTTGCTTATCGGCATTAATTGTCAATGCCCGGGGTTTTGACCAATCAAAAGGAGTTCGTTTTGAAGTCATAATCCGCTCAAAAGGAAAAGAATTTTCATCTTTAATTAAACGGGTAAAATACAAAATCGAATCGTCGGCCGAAATAAAAGGCCAATACTCATCGGTATCGGTATTTATCGACGAATCGAGCGGAACAATATCAACATCGAGTAAATTTTGAAGAATACTTTCTGCCTCGAGACAATATTTTTTTGAGCTTTGCACCCATGCCGAATCAGACTGAGGTGCTACATGCTGAAATTCACGTATATACAATAATGCATCGGTATACCTACCCACCTCCATAAGCTTTTTTATAAGCAACTTATGAGCTAGTGCATTGCTGTTTTTCCCTGAATTTACAATATGCTGTAAGGCATCAATTTCTTCATCCGTTTTATTTTTACGGTTATAAATATCGGCAAGTAACTTGTATGCTTCAATGTTTGTACTGTCAGACGATACCGATTGAATGGCAAATTCTTCGGCAATATCAAGTTGATATGATTGGTAATATTCGAGCGCTTTTGTTAAAAACTTTTGCGATCGACGAGACTGGGCTAATGAATAGGAAGATAACAGCACAAAAATAGTGACACCAACAACATATACTATTTTTTTTATCGCGCTCATTATTTAAGTGCTTAATGGGTGAATGATATAGATAACGAAACGAGGCTAGCACTCTGCAAAAAACCTCTTTTTTTTCTGAAAAAAATTGCTAAAAAGCAGGATTGATTATTTTACGATGAGCCTTACATATCCTCCCTCGGGAATTTCGAGCACAGCAATATCGCGTTTAAATTTAAGCGTTCCTCTATCGGTGTATACACCTTTATGATTGTATGTAATATAATCAACTTTACCGGTAGGATAACCTTTAACCGAAACGTAGGGATAATCAGATGAGTTTATTATATCGGCCATTTCGAAATCAAAAAATTCCAAATCGTATGGTTCACTCCGATTATACACGGTAATAATCTGTTTCATTTCGTTACCT
>CAZARW010000016.1:0-42095 GCA_964487645.1 uncultured Prolixibacteraceae bacterium | reverse complement strand
GTTTGCCTTTAGAAAATCAGGGTAGATTGATTGAATCAATAATATTTTGCTATTGGGTTTTAATTGTAACCGTTGCTTTATTTACGTTGTCCGACTCGGCTATAACCTTAAAAGAACCAGTTTTGCCGGGTTTTGCACGCACAACAACCAGTGCCAGTCCGTTAAAGGCATTTCGTTGGTGCGAGGTAAACGAGGTCATGTCGGTTTGGTCGCCATTGTCGGTGGCTACAATTTCGCCCGGCCCTTCGATGCTGAATTGGATTAAATTGTTTGAGCGAGGCACCAATAAACCCTCGGCATCCGAAACCTGTATGGCAATAAACGCCAGGTCTTTGCCATCGGCCATTATTTCGGTGCGATCGGCACTTGCTTTAAGCTGAGTGGCTTCGCCGGTCGTTTTTGTTACTTTTTCGGCCCAGTGTTCGCCATTTTTGTAGGCAACAGCTTTCAACTCGCCGGGCTGATACAGCACATCGTCCCAACGCAAACGGTATTCGTATTCGCCTTTTTTCTTTTTACCCAACGATTCTCCATTAAGGAATAGCTCCACCTCGTCGCCCGAAGTAAACACATGCACCGGCGTAACTTCGCCTACACGCTCGGGCCAGTTCCAGTGTGGCAATATGTGCACCATTGCAAAATCGGGGCGCCAATGTGACTGGTATAAGTAAAACCGGTCTTTAGGGAAACCGGCCAGATCGATAATGCCATTGTACGAGCTGCGTGCCTGATAGTAAGGTGTGGGTTCGCCCAGGTAATCCCAGCCTGTCCACACAAATTCGCCGGCCACAAAGGGGTGGCGGTCAATCATGCCAAAAACTTTATCGGCCGATGAGCCAAAATCAACGGCATACAATTCGTACGAGCTTACATGTGCTGCGTTGGAATCGCCGCCACGGCCATCGCGGGCAATGGAGCTAATGGCATCGGTAACCGGGAAAGTGTAAAACCCACGGCTGCTGAATGCCGATGCTGTTTCGCTGCTATAAACAACTTTACCGGGAAAAGTTTCGTGAAAGGGAATGTATTGCGGCTTAGTGCGTATGCGGTCGGTGCCTTCAAACATCGGATCTTGTCGGATACCTTCGCCCTGATAATTCAGGCCAATCACATCGGGCACTTTGGGCAGTTCCATGTACGGTTTGGCATAATTCATAGCCACCGTAGTTGGCCGGGTGGGATCTTCATCTTTTACAATATCGTTAAGGCGTTGAGCCACGGCAGCACCGGCTTCGGCGGTGTATTGCTCGCCTACTTCGTTGCCGTAGCTCCACATAATAATGGACGGATGGTTGCGGTCGCGACGAATAAATGCACGGGTGTCGGGCTCCGACCAATCGGGGAAAATGAGGTGAAAATCGTGGTCGGTTTTTTTCCTTTCCCACGAGTCGAAAATCTCGTCAATTACCAAAAATCCCATTTTATCGGTTAGCTCAAGCAAACCGGGTGCAGGCGGATTATGTGCCATGCGTATGGCATTACAGCCCATCTTGCGCAAAAGTTCGAGTTGCCGCTCGGCAGCCCGCACGTTAAATGCAGCACCCAGAGCACCCAAATCGTGGTGCTGGTTTACCCCTTTTATCTGAATATGTTCGCCATTTACAAAAATCCCTTTGTCGGGGTTAAACTCAACATTTCGTATTCCGAAGGTTGTTTTGTAGCTGTCAATTTCGTTCCCATTTTGTATGAGTTTGGTAACTGCTACATACCGGTTGGGTTGTTGCGTAGGCAGTGGACCCCATAGCCGGGGATTTTCGATTTGCACCGAAGCCTTAATTTTTGCTTTGCTGTTGGCTTCGATATTTGTTTGCTGTGGCTCAAATTGCGCCACAACATTGCTGCTTATCCGATCATTTTCGTCTAAGGTAAATATTTCAGTAAGTGTCTCTACCCGGGCACTTTCATGTGTTTTATTTTCAATGTTGATTTCGATGTTCACATTGGCCGATTGTTCCGAAACATTATTGCTTGTAATGTAAGTTCCCCACTGAGCAACATGAACGGGATTGGTTTTTACCAGCCACATATTGCGGTAAAGCCCCGCACCGGGATACCATCGGGCTGAATAATTGGGATTATCGACACGAATGGCTAACTGATTTTCGCCACCAAAATTTGCATAGGGGGTGAGGTTGAGCCGCCACGAGTTGTACCCATAAGGCCAGCCGCCAACCAGTTTTCCGTTGAGCCACACCATAGCGTACGACATGGCGCCTTCAACATCGAGGTAAATCATTTTATCGGCATCGGCAGCAGGTATTTCAAGTTTTTTTCGATACCAGCCCACACCGTTTACCGGCAAGCGTCCCATACCGCCACTCACTTCGGAGTCCCAGCCTTGTTGAAAAGGCCCGGCAATAGCCCAGTCGTGAGGCAGTTCAACTTTAGCCCATTGGCTGTCGTCGAAACCGGTTTGTACAAACGGAAAGTCGGCTCCGGGATTGCCTTCGGGGCGAATATGTTTATCGGCTTCGTTTTTGATAAAATCGTTGCCCGATGGCAGTATCCAAGGTTTGAGTACCCTTTGAGTTTGCTCAACTTCAACAGCTTCGGTGGGTTTCGAGTCGGCATCTTTTACTTGGTTGGGATTTTGGGTTTCGGGGCGCACATCGTAAATCAGGCTATCGGCCTGAGCTGCTGTTTCGTACTTAAAAAAACTCCAGTCCTGGTTTAACGAGAGGCGTTGGCGACTATTGTTTTTATTTTGATTACACGATGTAAAAAATGCGATAAGAATAAAAAATGCATAAATGGTTAGATTAGCAGCCCTTTTCATAAATTAATTAGTTTTTATTTGTTTCAATGTTTCTACAAATATAACAAACTGTTACGAAAAGGGCTGATATCATTTTTTACTCAAAATGTAAATAATCAATTTCAAGACCTTCGCCATTTTTTATCTTAACAATTAAGTTGTATGTGCCCGGTTTCTTAATTTTGGCTTTTGCATCAAATAAATTCCAATCGGTACTTTTATCAATATCAAAGGTTGATATTAGTTCACCATCAATACCATTGAGCCGAATTTCAATTGTGCATTTTGTTGGAGCTTTTGCTTTGATTGTTGCCGTTTTTATTTTATCAAATTCTACAGCATTGTATTGCACCCATGCATTTTTATTAAAAATTGTTTTCCAGCCCGCCTGAGGATTCAGGCTATCAATAAAATCGATTTTTGCATTTTTGTTGATATGCGAGTATCTGTCAATTTGTATTTGTTTTTGAGCTTGAGTGATGCCTACACCGCGCAGGGTTGGAATAACTTTTTGAATTGTTCCATCGTTATTAAAAAAGAGGCTGTCTATACGTATCGAACGGTTTTTATCAAAATTGGGCGATAAATCGTTGTGATGATAAAATAAGAACCACTGATTATTATATTCGACAATAGAATGATGGTTTGTCCAGCAACCTGTAGGCGATTCATCCATTATAACTCCTTCCATTTTGAAAGGTCCCGTGGGGCTGTTACCCATTGCGTATTCCAAACGTTCGGTTTCATTTTCGACATGAGGAAAAGTAAGATAATAAATTCCGTTGCGTTCAAAAACCCAGGGGCCTTCTTTCATTCCTTTAGCCGGGAGGTTGTCAATAACCTGAGGCTCCGATGCAAGTTCGAGCATATTGTCTTTAAGTTTAGCCACAAAAATTTGTCCCATCGACCAGTAAATGTATGCTTGTCCGTCGGTATCAATCAGTACATTTGGATCAATTCCAAAAATACCTTCTATTGGTTTATCCTCTGCGGTATAGGGGCCTTCCGGGTTATCGGCTATGGCAACTCCAATGCCAAATCCTTTACGGCCATGCGGGCCAACAATATTGGTATTTGCCGGATAATAAAAATAATATTTTCCGTTGCGTTCAATACAATCGGGTGCCCACATACTGTACGATGTAGAATCGACCCATGCGGCATCGTACTGGCTTACAATTATTCCATGGTCAGTCCATTCAGTAAGGTTTTCGGATGAAAATACGTGATAGTCTTCCATGCAAAACCAGTTCTCACGAAGCCCTTTTCCTTTTGGGGCACGGATGTCGTGCGATGGGAAAACATACACTTTATCGTTAAAAACACGCGCCGAGGGATCGGCAGTAAAAATGTGTTTAACAAATGGGTTTTGGGCGTTAAGGGGTTGGCTCACAGCAATAAATGCAAGAATGCTTGCAAAAATAAATAATCTTTTTAAAGTCATTTGTCTGTTAATTAATAGTTTGTAATAAGCTTATGTAAATATAGTAAAAAACGATGTGTAGTTTGAGGGCAAAAAAACAAAATCAAACGTTTTGTTTTTGCACATCTTAGACGCACAATAATAGGGTAGGTTTAAATTTGTTTGTTAACACCCAGTCCGAACAAAGCAAAATCGTATTTTACCGGGTCAGTGCGATCAAATTTCCGGAGGTTTTCAGTAAGTTGTTCAACAGCTTGCCAGTCGTTTTGTTTGCGGGTAAGTAAATTCAATTTTCGCGAAACATTTCCGGTATGTACATCAAGAGGGAGCATAAGTTTTGAGGGAGGAATTTGATTCCACAATCCAAAATCAACACCTCGCTTATCGTTTCGTATCATCCAGCGTAAAAACATACACAGGCGCTTACCCGATGATTTTTTCGCTACATTGGCTACGTGTTTTTCGGTGCGGTTGAGGTGTGGTATTTCAAAAAAAACATTTCGAAAATGCATGAGGGCATCAAAAAGGGACTTGTTGTTTTTGTAGCCCTCGGTAAAAACTGTTTCGAGGCCTCCGTGGTGTGTGTAAATGTTTTGTAGCGAGTGAAGGAAAAAAATGAGGTCGGTGCCATTAAATGTTCGGTGTACAAATTTTCCTAAAGCTTCGAAATCTCTGTTCGATCCATTTAGAATAAATTCATGCGGAAAATATCCCATGTGTTTCATTATTTTTTCGGCATTAGCAATAATCGATTTTCGATTTCCCCAGGCAATAGTTGCAGTAATAAAAGCCGCAATTTCAATATCTTCTTTTTTGTCGAAAAGATGAGGTATCGATATCGGGTCGTTTTCGATAAATTGAGGAGTATTGTACCTGATATAACTTTCTTCGAGAAATGTGTATAATTCAGAATGGTTCATTGAAAAATTACTCCGTCTTTTATTTCGAGAATCACATCGCTCATACGGGCAAAGCTTCTGTCGTGAGTAACAATAATGAGGGTAATACCATATTTATCGCGCAGCGAGAAAAATAAATCGTGAAGTTCTTCTTGGTTTTTGCTGTCGAGATTTCCTGTAGGTTCGTCGGCAAAAACAACCGATGGATTATTGATAAGGGCCCGGGCAACCGCTACGCGTTGTTTTTCGCCACCCGACAGTTCGTTGGGTTTATGATGCAATCTGTTACTAAGCCCCAGAAAGCTGAGAAGTTCGTTGGCTTTTTGTTCTACTTCGGTGCGCGATTTATTGGCAATATACCCCGGTAAGCAAACATTTTCGATGGCCGAAAATTCAGGCAATAAATGATGAAACTGGAAAACAAATCCAATGTTTTTATTTCGAAATGCGGCAAGTTCTTTTTCTTTTAGTGTGAGAGGATTTACCCCGTCGATGTGTAATGTGCCACTGTTGGGTTTACTTAATGTGCCCATTATTTGTAATAAGGTGGTTTTTCCGGCACCACTTGTGCCAACAATCGAAACAATTTTTCCGTTTTCAATTTCAAGGCTTACTCCTTTTAAAACTTCAAGCGAGCCAAACGATTTTTTTATGTTTTTTGCAACTATCAATATGGTTTACTTTTTATAAAATATTATGAAAATATAGGCAATGTAAATAATTATAAAAACACTCCCTTCGATTCGCGAAATTAATCCGCCATGCAAATTTTTATATCGTTGTACAACGGAGCTTTTTTGTGATGCCAAAAGTTTTTTTACCGGTAAAATACTAATAAATAAAAGAATATAGATGGTCATCATTATCCACAAATCGATTCTGAAATCGGTAAAATTAAACGCAATGGGTTTTACTATCGACGTTAAACCCAGTACTGTAAAAATGTTAAAAATATTTGATCCGATGATGTTTCCAACCGAAATATCGCTTTCTTTTTTAACAGCAGCAATAATCGAAGCAGTAAGTTCAGGAACACTGGTTCCGAATGCAACGACTGTGATTGATATTACCCGCTCGCTGATTCCAATTTCGGCAGCCAGCGATGAAGCTCCTGTTACAAGTAACCTTGAGCCAACTGCTAGTCCAACCGATGCCAAAACAATCATGAGAAAATACACCCATGGTTTGTATCTGTTTTTAATTTGAGGAATATTTATTTTTGGTTGAAATCGTTTTGAACTTTTTATTGATGAGTAAATGAAAAGGATGAGCATTAAAAATAAAATGATTCCTTCGGTACGCGAAAGGAGGTTGTTCGACATAAAAACAAACAAAATCACTCCTGAAATAAACATAACCGGCCAGCTGCGTTTTATGGTTTGTTCGGCAACTGGCATTGGTAAAATTATAACAGTAAGAGCCAAAACCAAAGCAATGTTTGCTATGTTTGATCCAATTACATTGCCCAGTGCAATTTCGGGGTGTCCGGTAATTGCCGAATCGAGGCTTACAATAAGCTCAGGTGCCGAGGTGCCAAAAGCTACAACTGTAAGTCCAATAACAAGAGGCGAAATTTTGAACAGGCCGGCTATTGCCGAGCTTCCTTTAACAAGAATATCGCCGCTGTATAATAAGAGTGCTATACCCGAAAGTAAAAAACCAATATTGATTAAAAGGGCTTGCTGCATCATTCGTTGGAGTTGGTTTGATCATCGATATTTTTTTTGATCTCTTTGGCATCTTTCGAAATGGATGCGTTTACCTCGTCAATATCTTTTTTTATGTCGGAAGTTGATTCGTTAAATTCGCGTTTTATTTCGTTTGTAGCTTTTCTGAATTCATGCATTCCTTTTCCTAAAACCCGGGCAATATCCGGGATGGCTTTGGCTCCAAAAAAAATAAGAGCCAAGGCTAAAACAATAAGGATTTCTTGTCCGCTAATAAAAAGTAAACTCATTGATCCATTTTTTTGTGCAGACAAATTTAGCTGAATTCGGGTGAATAAAACAATTTTTTATTGTCTATATCCACTGATCCGAAATAATTTTTCCATCGATGCTCACAACTACTGCTTTTACCGGAACACGGCGTGAGCTTAATTGTAAGGCTTCGTTAACCATACCTACCAATCCGCTGCAACAGGGAACTTCCATTATCAAAACAGTAATTGTATTGATTTTTGCATTGTCAATCAATGCCGATATTTTATTAATATAGCTTTCCATCCCCGAGTCGAGTTTTGGGCAGGCAATTACCAGACTTTTGTTTTTAAGCCATTTATCGTGAAAATCGCCCAGGGCAAATGCCGAACAATCGGAAGCAATAAGCAAATCGGATTGGTGAAAATGCGATGCACCGGGGTTTATTAAGTGGAGTTGTACAGGCCATTGTTGCAATTGCGATTGATTAACCGGATTGTTAGCTACAGGTTTTACCGATGATAGATTAAACGAAACCGATTTTGATCCCGGGCAACCTCCGGGTTGGCATTGGCCGGCAGCTTGTGGTTTGTTTTCAAATACCTCGTCGATAATATCGTTTACATCAAAATCATACTCCTTAGAGTTCTTTTTTAAGTATTCAATTCCTTGATTTACAAAGGCTGTTTCGTTGTGATTGTGTAAATGTTTTAAGTGTGCAATAATTGTATTTGCACCTTTATTAATCATCGATTTTAAAACCTGAATTTCGTCGTAAGGTTTTGCTTCGCGTTGCGTTATAGTAATTGCTCCCTGTGGGCAATGGCCAATACATGCCCCGAGTCCGTCGCACATTAGGTCGCTTACCAGTCGTGCTTTGTTGTCAATAATTTGCAGCGCACCTTCGTCGCAGCCGGGTACGCATAATCCACAACCATTACACAACTCTTCATTTATTTCAACAATATTCCGTATCATTTATTTTGATTTAAATTTTACTCAAATCTATTTCGTTTGCACAATTTAACTTGTCACATTTGTTACATTTGGATAAATTTAATTGTATGGAACCAAAACTTTTATCAATTCCTCTGTTTAAGGATATAGGGAGCGATGAGCTTGAGCTTATTCTTGAGAAAATAATATATCAACGCAAAATTTACCTTACAGGAGCATTAATTGCATCGCAAAACGAAACATGCGATCGTTTGCTAATATTGATATCGGGTGCTGTTAAAGGCGAAATGCTGGCAGCCAACGGACGCAATTTAAAAATTGAAGATATGTATGCACCCACGGTTCTTGCTCCTGCTTTTATTTTTGGCAACAACAATGTTTTTCCGGTAAATGTTATCGCTACAAGCCGATCCGAAGTATTAATTCTATCGAAATCGGATTTGTTGCGTTTGTTTGTTTTTAACGAAAAAGTTTTGCAAAACTTTTTATCGATGATTTCGTCGCGTGCACAATTTTTATCCGAAAAATTACGATTCCATTCGTTTAAATCGTTAAAAGCTAAAATTGCATTTTACTTTTTACAGGAAACAGGTGATAAAAAAAAGTTTCAGTTACGACATACTCAAAACGAATTGGCTGAACTTTTTGGCGTTGCAAGGCCATCGGTAGGGCGGGTGTTTTATCATTTACAGGAAGAGCAAATTGTTGATATCCGTTACCGGCAGGTTACTATTCTTAATTTTGATAAATTGATTGAGGCATGCAGCGATTCGTAGATTATTTAATTAAGGAGAGAAATGCTTTCCGAAAATATTAAATTTGCAAAAAAACATACAATTATGACTATACCATACAAGCGGGTTTTGCTCAAGCTGTCGGGCGAATCATTAATGGGAAACAACGCATACGGAATCGATAGCCAAAAACTTTCAACATATGCCGATCAAATTCAGCAGGTTGCTGATATTGGGGTTGAAGTTGCCATTGTAATTGGAGGAGGGAATATCTTCAGAGGTTTAAGTGGTGCAGCAAAAGGGTTTGATCGGGTAAAAGGCGATCAAATGGGGATGCTGGCAACAGTTATAAACAGTTTGGCATTGCAGTCGGAATTAACAAAACAAAACATTAAAGCGCGCCTGTTTACGGCAATACGTATGGAGCCTGTAGGTGAGTATTATTCGAAAGATAAAGCCAACGAAGCATTAAGTGACGGACAAATTGCCATTATTGCCGGCGGAACAGGTAATCCGTTTTTTACAACCGATACTGCATCGGCTTTACGGGCGGTCGAAATTAGTGCCGATGTTATGCTTAAAGGAACACGTGTTGACGGAATTTATGATTCGGATCCTGAAAAAAACACCGATGCAAAAAAATTTGATAAAATTACTTACGACGAAATATACTCGCGCAATTTGCGAATAATGGACTTAACAGCAACAACACTGTGCAAAGAGAATAAAATGCCTATTTTGGTATTTGATATGGATACTCCGGGAAATTTGAAACGAATTTTAACCGGCGAAAATATTGGTACTCTGGTATACCAACAGTAAATATTTGTTATTGGTTTGTTTTTTGCTTTTGAGCATTTTTTGCTCGTTTCGGGTATTAATGTCGAGTGCAACGATAATTGCAGTGAAGCCCCAAAAGGGAACTCCAATTTTGTCGGTATCGAGAAAATTATTCAAAAAAGCATGAATATAGTATGTTATTAATGCAATAATTGCGCTAATAATCAGGGTTTTTATTCGTTTATTGTTTGATCTCGAATATGCATTAATCCCAGTGTAGAGTACTGTTCCAAGTATTATCATAAACAAAATCATGCCGGGCATACCCATTTCGGAAAGCGCTCCCAAATATTCGCTGTGTGCATTTCCTCCATCGCCCGAGTTTGTACTTATTAGTGTGCGTTGACTCGACAGCTGAAAGGGGGCATAGTTCATAGCATACGTGCCGGGTCCCCATCCAAATACAGGTTTCTCTTTAAACATTGCAATGGCACATTGCCATCGGTTTAGGCGCTCAAGGTTTGAATCGTCGGTTGTTATATTGGTCATCGACGAAAAATGATCCATTAAATTGTTTGATGAGTCGGTTGAATTTTGTTCAATTTTTTGTAAAATCTGATTCTGAAATGTAAAAATTATTGCGAAAAATGTAACAGCAATAATCATTAATGTTCTGAACTTTATTTTCAGCTTCATAATAATCCATATACATGCTGCTGCAAATAAACTTAGCCATGCAGCACGTGTAAACGATAAAATTTCGGCAACAATAAAAAACGCTAAAAGAATTAAAGCCACAATGCGGTGCTTTTTTTGCATCCATTTCGAAAAAACGAAGCCCAGTAAAAAAGGAATAAACATAGCCAGTGCAGCACCATACGATGTGTGATCGCCAAAAAATGGCTGCATTACCCAGTGAGCAGCGTTATCGTCGTATAATCCATAAGCTGAGTGTCGTATTACAGTGTATACAATTACCGGAATAAATGCAATGGTATAAAGCCAGATTAGTCTCTCAATTTTTTCGTTATTGTTGTGGAATATGTATGCAAGCAAAAAATAAAAAATCATGATATACATAAAGTGGATAAAGAAGTATTTAAACGATACCAGCGGAAGAGTGCTTGCAGTTGAGGCAATAATCATCCATGCCAGGTATAAATACAAAACCAGCGAAACAGGATGAAGAGTAATTTGTTTATTGATGCGTTTTCCGCGGGCTAACGAAACCAGTACAAGTAAAATAATTCCACCCATAATAATCTCGGTTGGAACATGCATATCGAAACCCATGTTTAAGGGCAAACGCCTTAGCTGGACAGATAAGGGGGTGAGAAAAATTATAAGCCAGATAAGTTTATCGTACGAAAAAACTGCAACAACAATAATTGTAAAGGCAATAGGAATTACAAAACCCACAAGTGTGTGCATTTTGAGAACTAACCAGGCGTTAGCAATTATAAATGCCAACGAAAAGGCATAAAATAAAATAAGCCTGACCCATTTGTCGGGTATTGTATTATACAGATTTTTTAAGTTCACG
This sequence comes from uncultured Prolixibacteraceae bacterium, assembly GCA_964487645.1. GTDB lineage: Bacteria > Bacteroidota > Bacteroidia > Bacteroidales > Prolixibacteraceae > Roseimarinus. The sequence goes on along the minus strand of CAZARW010000016.1, from coordinate 31,085 downwards.
TATATAATCGATCAGCGATACAGTAATTACTGAAACAAATGCAGTTCCTATTGTCGATAAAAAAACAATTAACCAGCGTATGGGGTATGCTTTTTTGTCGGCCACAAAAGGCTTTTCAACGGTTTTTGTATAGGGAGCTTGCTGGGTAGCCAAATAGTAATGCTTATCGTGTCGGTTTTTCAAAGTGTCGGCATGAACTTCATAATTTTCGAGCATAATTTGATGCTTGTATAACTGCCCGCCATTATCGATGAAACTTTCGATCATTGTAGTTGCAGGTTTTCGGTCGCCCCCCTGAGCCGAAGCATCCATAAGGCCGCGGGTTACAATCTCAACTTGTTCGAGATAATCAATGAGCCCCGATTTTTCCCTTATTGAATCAATAATGCCAATGATTGAATCAATTTCGGAATATTTTTTTTCTAAAGCTTGTCTGTAAAATTTGGCTTGCTGCATGTGCGAAGCCGCTTTTTCGGCATTAATTTTTTCGTTTAAAAATATAATAATTGAATCAACAATATCATGAGCTCGTTGAGGATCGGTATCGAGTGCACTAATTTCAATGGCTTCAAAATCGGTTTTTTTAAACTTGATGTTTTTATTAAATTCATAAAGAATCCATGTTTGATAAAGCTTTTCGTTGCGGTTAATTTTATATACCTCGTCGAGTTTAAATGCATCAATAACCCGAAATTTGATGTCGGTAGTTTGCAAAAATTCAAGTAAATGTTCGCTTTCCGATTCTTCGCTCATCTCGGTAATGTTAAACGGATAAATACGGGCACTTGACTTAAATTTGGGTTGAATAAAAAAAGGCCCCGAGATAATTGCTGATGCAACAACAGCAATGAGTATTGCTATTGAAATGTGAAATTTCCACTTCCATACCGAAGCAAAAATTCGCTTATTGTCGAAAAAATTCTCCATGTGTTTTTTGATCGTTAGTCCAAATTACTCAACGTAATACTGTTTGGTTTATTTTACTACAATGATAAAATAGTTTTTTTTCCCTTTTTGTATGAGAATATACTTATTGTTAATGAGAGCTGAATTATCAATTACAGCATCAATATCAGTTGCTTTTTCTTTATTAATACTTAAGCCATTGCCTTGAATTGTTCGGCGTAATTCGCCTTTTGAGCCAAAAACAGCAGCTTTTTCGCTTAACAAATCCATAATTGGCACACCTTTTTCGATATCAGCCTTATCAACAAAAAATTGAGGAACACCTTCGAAAACCGACAAAAATGTAGCTTCGTTTAATTTTTTTAATTGCTGTGCTGTTCCTTTTCCGAATAATATTTGCGAAGCCTCAATTGCAGCATCCAGTTCTTGTTTTGAATGAACCATGATGGTAATTTCTTCGGCCAGCTTTTTTTGAAGGGCACGGGCATGCGGTGCTTCTTTATGTTCGGAAATCAGAGCGTCAATTTCGGTTTTTTGCAAGAGGGTAAAAATTTTGATGTATTTTTCAGCATCCTCATCCGAAGTGTTTAGCCAAAATTGGTAAAACTGATATGGAGTTGTGCGTTGAGGGTCGAGCCACACATTACCGCTTTCGGTTTTTCCGAATTTACCTCCATCGGCTTTAGTAATTAAGGGGCAGGTAAGTGCATAAGCTTCGCCACTTTCAATACGCCTGATTAGCTCGGTGCCGGTTGTTATGTTTCCCCATTGGTCTGATCCGCCCATTTGAATTTTGCACTTGTAGTTTTTATATAAATGCAAAAAATCGTATCCCTGAACCAATTGGTAAGTAAATTCGGTAAACGAAAGGCCCTCGCGCGACTCGCCACTTAAGCGTTTTTTTACCGAGTCTTTTGCCATCATATAATTTACCGTAATGTGTTTGCCAACATCGCGTATAAATTCAAGAAAAGAAAAATCTTTCATCCAGTCGTAATTATTAACCATTTCGGCTTTATTTGGCTTCGAATCCGAAAAGTCTAAAAATTTACTTAGCTGGGTTTTTAGGCACTCTTGGTTATGTTTCAGGGTTTTTTCGTCGAGGAGGTTTCGTTCGTTCGATTTCATCGATGGATCGCCAATCATCCCTGTTGCACCGCCAACCAAAACAATCGGTTTATGTCCGGCAACTTGCAGATGCTTCAACATCATAACACTTACAAGGTGCCCTATGTGGAGCGAATCGGCTGTTGGATCAATTCCGACATAGGCCGAGGTCATTTCTTTTTCTAATTGTTTGTCGGCTCCCGGCATGATATCGTGAATCATTCCGCGCCATGTTAATTCATCAATAAAATTCATTGTAATGCTTAAATTTTTCTTTTGATATGCTTTTATACTTTGTGCTTTATAATGATAAACTTGTGTTTATGAGAATAAAGTTTGCAAAAGTACAAAAAATAGTGAAACGTTTGTGGCACTTTGAGTGTCAATTGAAAAACCTCTTGTATAAAAAAATACAATTCTGTAGTGTTGTTCTATGAGGTTTACATACTTTGTGCTGGTTATATTTTTTGTAGCTTACTTTTTATATTGTGTTTTTTCTTTTTTGGAGTATTTACATAGTCGTTATATAAATCCTGCAAAAACGGGAAGGTTGTTAATGCAATATTTCGAATTGGTTTGTAACAAATTGATTCTTCGGCAACTTCAGGCTTTATGAACTTCGATTTTTCGTCGATACGTTCAACGACAATAATGATAATTCCAATAATAAATGCGGCTTTGAATACTGCAAATATCATCCCTAAAATGCGGTTAATAAAACCAAGGGCAACGGCTTTTATAATTTTTTCGACAGCCTTACCTAAAAAATGTACAAGGACGATAATTGCCACAAAAGTGATTATAAATGCAATAATATCGATATACTGATTCGTAAACGTGAGGTCGTTAACAAGAAAATTTTTGGTAATATCTGAAAATTTAATTGCACCCCATACACCCCCGATTAACGCAATAAGTGATACTATTTCGTATATAAAACCTTTGGTAAGTCCTTTAATTGCAGCAACAATAAGTAGTATGGCAATAATAATATCAATATAGTTCATCTGATATATTTTTTATTATCAACAAATAATCTAATACAAATAAACTAGTTTTTTTATTAATTTGCAGCATTATTAAAAACCGAATTATGAATTCTATTCGATTATTCAATGCCAGCATTGAAAAAATATTTAGCCGACGCTACAAGAAATTTAAATATTTCAGCAAATATCCTGTTGAACAGCAGGATGAAGTATTGAGATATTTGATAAAACGAGCTAAAAAAACCGATTGGGGTAAAAAATATAATTACAATAATATTAACAATAGTACCGATTTTGCAGCACAGGTTCCGTTGAGCGATTACGACGATTTAAAGGATTGGATAGAGAGAATGATTGCCGGTGATAAAAATGTATTATGGCCTGGTAAAACAAAATGGTTTGCAAAATCGTCGGGTACAACAAACGATAAGAGCAAATTTATCCCGGTTGGAAACGATTCGTTAAAAAAATGTCATTACAAATCATCAATTGATGTGTTTGCACACTATATAAAAAGCAATCCCGAATCACAATTTCTTAAGGGCAAAAATCTTACTTTAGGCGGAAGCCATAAGGTAAGCCACATAAGCCGCAAAACACGTACAGGCGACCTGTCGGCACTGCTTTTACATAATTTACCATTTTTAACGCGCTTTAAAAACACACCTCCTTCAGCAATAACTTTAATTCCTGATTTTGAAGAAAAAATGGATAAAATTATTGCACATACGGTAAACGAAAATATTACCAGTTTAGCCGGAGTTCCATCGTGGTTTTTGGTGTTAATTAAACGAATACTTGAGGTTACAGGCAAAAATAATTTATTGGAAGTATGGCCTAACCTTGAGGTGTTTGTGCATGGTGGTATTAATTTTGAACCATACCGAGAGCAATACCAAAAACTTATTCCGAGTTCAAAAATGCGATATATAAATACATACAATGCATCAGAGGGGTTTTTTGGGTTGCAAAACGATCCCGATACCGACGATATGATTTTGATGCTTGATAATGGTATTTATTACGAGTTTATTGCAATGGACGATTTTTTTAAAGACGACCGAAAAGCAATAAATCTGGCTGATGTTGAAACCGGCATAAATTACGCCCTGGTTATTTCAACCAATGGTGGCTTGTGGCGTTACATTATTGGCGATACAATTGAGTTTACATCAAAATATCCGTTTAAATTTAAAATTACAGGACGTACAAAACATTTTATTAATGCTTTTGGCGAAGAGCTTATTGTTGATAATGCAGTAAAAGGAATTGAAAAAGCATGCAATATAAGTGGCGCTATAGTAAGTGAGTTCACTGCCGGCCCTGTGTTTATGGATGAAAGCAGTAAAGGACGACACCAGTGGATTATTGAATTTGAAAAAGAACCCGAAAATATCGACAACTTTGCGATCGAACTTGATAAACAATTACAGGAATTAAATTCCGATTACGAAGCCAAACGATATAAAGATATTACTCTTACACCTCTTGAAATTATTAAAGCACCTGCCGGAACTTTTTATAATTGGATGAAACACAGAGGTAAGGTTGGCGGGCAAAACAAAATACCCCGCTTATCGAATGATCGTGTTTATCTTGATTCAATACTTGAATTTATTCGGAATAAGTAAAACTCAATATGTTTTTTCGAAGCATTCTAAATCAAATGTATCGAATTGGGTATTGAAATTAATGTATTATTTACTGCCAATTGAATAAAAATAAAGGCACGATTTATTACCTTAGTGGCTGAATTTTCAATAATCAATACAAAAACAAAATGCATATTGCAATTGCCGGAAATATAGGTGCAGGTAAAACAACCCTTACAGCACTTTTGTCGAAACATTACGGGTGGACTCCAAATTACGAATCGACAGACGATAATCCATATTTGAACGATTTTTATAACGACATGCAACGCTGGTCGTTTAATTTGCAAATTTATTTTTTAAACAGCCGCTTTAAGCAAGTGGTCGATATCCGTAAGTCGGGCAATACAGTTATACAAGATCGGACAATATACGAAGACGCCGAAATATTTGCTCCCAATCTTCATGAAATGGGATTAATGTCGACACGTGATTTTGAAAATTACAAAGCCCTTTTTAATTTAATGGCAAGCTTAATACAGCCGCCCGATTTGCTAATATATCTTAGAGCTTCGGTGCCAACTTTAGTAAACCAAATACAGGAACGTGGTCGCGAATACGAAGAATCAATACGCCTCGATTACCTGAAAATGCTTAACGAACGTTACGAAATTTGGATTGACAAATATACCAGTAGTAAGTTGTTGATTGTGAATGTTGACGATTTGAATTTTCATACTAATGCCGACGATTTAAGCAAAATTATCGACCGCATTGATGCCGAAATTCACGGCTTATTTTAATAAAAAACTTATGCAGCACAAAATCGAACAGTTTGAGCGTTTGCTTAAAATAATGGATCAATTGCGCGAAAAATGTCCGTGGGATAGGGAACAAACCTTTCAAAGCCTCAGGCACTTAACGATTGAAGAAACTTACGAATTGGCCGAAGCGATACTCAATAATGATTTAACCGAAGTAAAAAAAGAACTGGGCGATATTTTGTTACACATTGTTTTTTATGCAAAAATTGCCGAGGAACAAAATGCTTTTGATATTGCCGGTGTTATCGATTCGTTATGCGAAAAACTCATTTACAGGCATCCCCATGTTTTTTCAGATACCCAAGCCGACAGTGCATTAAAAGTTTCTCAAAATTGGGAAGCAATCAAACTTAAAGAAAAAGGACGATCGAAACGGGTGCTCGATGGTGTGCCAAAAGCTTTGCCGGCAATGGTAAAAGCTAACCGTATTCAGGATAAAGTGCGTGGTGTTGGTTTTGATTGGGACGAAAAAGAGCAGGTGTGGGAAAAGGTAAAAGAAGAATTTAATGAGCTGGAATACGAAATAAAAGCCGACAGTAAACCCGATATGGAGAAAGAATTTGGCGATCTTTTCTTTTCGATGATTAATGCGGCTCGGTTGTACGATATTGATCCCGAAGCAGCTCTCGAACGAACCAATCAGAAATTTATTCGCAGGTTTCGGTTTCTCGAGGATCAGACCCTTCTTAATGGAAAATCGTTGCACGATATGTCGCTCGATGAAATGAATGATATTTGGGAAAAAGCAAAAGAAACCGATATCTAAATCATCAATTTATTTTCTTGTTAATGCTGTACTGCTTTATGCTGTATTTGTGTCAAAATTTTGCATACTCATAACATACCACTCGATCTGAATATAAAAAAAAGAGTTTGCCAAACTAATGGCAAACTCTTTTTTCAATGCGATAGATTGAATCTCCTATCTTTTTATCAACTTGAACTTAGCAACTTGTTGTGAAGCGTTGTTCACAATTACAAAATACATACCATTAGGTTGGTTGCTAATTGATATTGTTTCGTAATCGCTAATTGCTTTGTGTGAAGCTACCCGTATGCCCATTGAGTTGTATACATTAACAGTATAGTCTTTACCGGCACCTTCAATTGTAATATTGCCTTTGGTTGGGTTCGGATATACCTTCATGTTAGGCATCATATTGCTTTTTACTGATACTTCTTCTTTTAAGGTTGTTACAGAGTAAGCTCTTGAAATCTCACCATTTTCAGATGTAATTGTTACTTTATCACCTGTAGCAATAGTGCTTCCTGCCGATTTTGGATTTCCGTCTTTATCGGCAATTTGCATCGTTGCTCCAAACGAATAGTAAATATTTGCAACAAAGTCTTCGTATGAAATTCCGAAAGGAATATTGTCTCTGATTTGTTTACGTTGATGATTTACAGTGTAATAGTCTGAATACAAGAAAGCTTCAAATTTAGCTCTGTATTCGTTAAGTAAGTAAATGCTGTAAACTTTTTGAGTTTCGCCATCGGCGGCAGTTACCCAAAGCTCATCGTCGGTATATAAGTTTCCATCAATTCTTTCTTGTCCCATTTTGTTTTTCAGTACCATAGTAGCACCATCTGCAGGGATAAGATTGCTGAAGAATGTTTCAACGCTAGAGTTGTCTGGAATTAAACTTATTTCAGGAGTATCCTGATCAACAAGGTATGAATATGAAAGAACATACGCATCGCTGCTTGATGTTTCGGGATTCAACTGGTAAATAATCGACGAGATTTGATCTTGAGCTACTACTTCAAAGTATATATCGTTTGTTGCAATAACATCAACATATGCAGTGTCGAGATTTACGATAGATAATGGTGCATAGAAACCGTCTTCGAAGAATACAGCAAAGCGATATGCATTGCCTGGTGCGTCAACATTTTCGTAAATTTCGCGCAATGTAGTTCCGGCTTCAATTCCTGAAATAGTACCGGTACCTTCTTCGCTGTTTGCTTCAATATCATATACATCTGAAAATAACAGTGCATTGTTATCGAGAGTTTGGTCTGATGGATAAAGGATGTAGTGTGTTTCGTTGTAGTTAATATCTTCAGGCTCAAGAAAGAGTCTGTTTGCAGATATTACTTCAAGTTTGTCACCTTCTTCAATTACATCGTCGCCACTCAGTTCGGTACCATCACGAGTAACAGTAAGCAGTTGGTCATCATCGGCTGTAATAATGTTGTCGAGAAAATCAGTAACAGTCATTCCAATCGGAATATACTCAATTGATTCTTCTAATGAGTAACCTTCGCTTACGATAAAGCTTGTTGAGCTTACAGTCGAAATAAATTCAGTAATGTTTGTTAACTCATGTGATCCAATACCCGCTGCGTTCATAGTCCAGTGGTCAGGATATCCATAGTCGAGTTTAGTCCAGTAGTCTTGATTTGTGTATAACCATTCTGAACCAGTTTCTCCATCACCAAACGAACCTCCCGGCACAGGGTTTCCTTTGTAATACTCAGGGTATCTCATATAACCTGAATTTTGGTCGGTAGCTACTCCGTCAACTGTTCCAACATCTTCCCAGTTGCCGCGTCCAAATACATCAATAATTTCAACGTCGTTAGGATCGATTAACGGTTTTGAACCGTCCAATACCGAGTCGTTAAGTATTTTATATAAGTAAAATGAGTCGTTTGTCCATCCGTATGGGAAAATTTCTTGGTGGCTGTTTTCGTTACTACCAACAAATTCAATACCCCAAGGGTTGTAGTCGTTATGGAAATTTACATCAATTTCGTCGAGGGCAAAATGGTTTGCATCGCCCAATTGAGCAATAACAAATACATCGCCACCTTCAACAATTGTGTTCACAGTTGGATCGGGTACCAGGTATCCGGGTTGTACCTGCCAGCTTGCTTCGTCTTCCCAAACATATCCGGGTACATATCTGCGGAAACGCTGCGACCAGTCATCAACTGTTGTTCTTGTAGTTACAGCTTCGCTCGGAGGTAAACCTTCGCGTAGCAACAGGTACCTGCTCATATCGAGAGGTTGGTTGCCCGGGTTGCAAACTTCAATGTAAAAATTGTTCCAGCTTTCGCGTATAACAATTTGTGAGAAGAAAGGCTCACCATAGTATGGTTGTACTTTGCTTGGGTCTTTTTCTTTTTCAATTGTTACATTATACGTATTGGTAGCAATGCCGTTTTCGGCAGTAACATTAAATTTAATGGTACGATCAGCAGGTTTTCCTTCAATTGCTTTAGCACGTTCAATTTCAATTTTTGCATTCGGATTGCTTGGTTTAGCAACAAGTGATGGAATACCAACAGTTTCCATAGGGAACTGAACTTTGTAATTATATTTAGTTGATGCAAATTCAGGAATTGTATCTCCGGTCCATCCCCATATACCTTTCAAATAGTCGGGTATGTCGGGCCATGTAATTGAACTGATTGTAGCGTCACGGTTTGGAACATAATCCTCAACTTCGATATAGTAATTTTTTACTGTTGTTCCGTCTTCGGCAGTAACTTTTAAAATATCACCTGTAATAAGTTCCGGGCGCTCGGTATCGTCAACAAACACAATTTCCCAACTGGCATTCGGAGCTTTTTCGAGGTAGTTAAGCATTGTGTCTATACGTGTTCCATATCCAACTTCTTTAATCGTATCGGGGTCAAAACCGTCGGTTACTTCGTAAGGAGTATATCCGCCATCCCACATTACGCCATTTTTATGGTTAGCAGGAATAACACGTGCCTCGGATGAAGTAGGAGGAAGTGCAACAATTGTAAATGTTGTTGAGTCGAGGGTGTTTCCTAAGGCATAAAGAGTAAATTTATCGCCTGTGCGTACTGAAACATATCCAGAGTCGGCTTTAACATTATTTTGTGCATAATCCCATGCCAATCCGGGTTGATATTCGAGTTCGGCCATGATTGAGTCTCCGTTACGTGCACCCCAATCAATCGTCATTGTTTTATCGTCCCAGTTAATATCAATTGTATTTGACCGGACTGTTTGGTCATTCAGTTCATAGTTTCCATGGTTGCCAACGGTCCAGTAAGGAATTCTTTGAGGTTCGAATTCTCCATTACGGATGGGAATCGGGAGCCATTCGGAGTCGGTAATGTCAACACCCTGAGCTTGTTCCCAGTCGGTTGTTCCGGTAGTAACTGAGAATTTACGAATCAGAACTGATGAGTGAGTAGCATCGGTAACACCGGCAACATCACTTGGTCCGTCGTGCGGACGACGTCCGTCTTCACCGGTAAAAATACCGTTTACAGCATCAATTACAGTTGAGTCTTTCTGTCCTGTTTCCGAATTGATAAAGTGATGGCGTAAATACCAACAGCTACGTCCGTTCCATGCTTCGAGAGCACCGGCACCGGGGTCGGTTACACTGTCGTATACGGCATGTCCCGATGGAGCTTCGGGTTGGTGTAGTTGCAAGTCGGCTAATTGCCACATTGCTTTTTTTGTGGTTGGCCCGTAAATTACAGGATCAATTATAGCCATTTTGGCATTCCAATCCATAACTTTAGCTACTACATAAGATTCTCCGTGTGCCAGAGTTACTTCAGGAAAACGGATAAAGTTGTTAGCAAGAGGTACATAAGGGTCGTCCCAGGGAGTAATAGCACCTAATTCAAATTCTGCCAGATTAACATCTTCATCTCCCATGTTTGTAATTTCGGCGTAGCCATGATGTCCTGCATCCATGCGTACTTCCGAAAAAATCAGATTTCTGTACGCTTCGGCTCGTTCTTGTGCACGAATTATGCCTGAACTAATAAGCATTAGCGTAAGTAAAAGTAAAATTTTAAACCTCATAATTTTTTAAGTTTAAGTTAATAACTGCTAAGTTTGTTGATATTTATAATTTTTTCTAAAAGTGTAAAATATAAATTCATCTTCAAAGAAATGCTTTGCTTGATTCGTATTACATATCGAACATTTTTTAATCAAACAATACCTTTGTGTTATTCGCTGTTGTTTTTAAATATTTGTATTTGTTTTCTTTTAAAATATTAAAATTGTTTTGTACTGACAATGTGTTGTATGCAATATTAAGCAATTTTAATATTTCAGCCGTTTAAGATACATGAAAAATTTTGAATAACTTTCTTTTTGACTCTTTTTTTTGCTTTTGCCGCTTGTGTTTAAATACTCAACATTCTCATTATATTTGTTCCGAATTTTTAAATTAATGATCTATGATTCTTTCAGGCAAAGAAATTGAAAAACGATTAAATACCGATATATTTATTGAACCCTATAATCGTGAGCAATTAAACCCAAACAGTTACAATCTTAAACTGCATAATAAATTGTTGGTATACGATAAGCATGAGCTCGATATGAAGAAGGAAAATACTGCTCACGAAATAATTATACCCGATGAAGGTTTATTGCTCGAAACAAATAAGCTTTATCTTGGACGAACGCAGGAATATACACGAACCGAAAAATTGGTTCCTATGCTCGAGGGGCGTTCGTCGGTTGGCCGGCTAGGTCTTTTTATTCATGTAACCGCAGGTTTTGGCGATGTGGGTTTTTCGGGATATTGGACTCTCGAAATATTTTGTGTACAGCCAATACGCATTTATCCCGGAGTTGAAATTTGTCAAATTTATTATCATGATATACTCGGTGATTTCGATCAGTATACCAGTGGTAAGTATCAAAACAATAAGGGAATTCAACCAAGTCTTTTGTATCGCGATTTTTTAAAGTAAAACCGCTGTTTTTATATTGCCTTTATTGAACATTTTTGGTATGTTTATAAATGCGTATAAACTTTTCACAAGGTATTTTGTTTTGAACGTTTGAACATGATAATATATATTTTTTAATAATGCATACATTTATAAAATATATCAAAAAGGGGGTAAGCTATGTTTTGTTAGGCCTGGTTTATTTCTATAAATATGCAATATCGCCGCTCACACCTGCATCGTGCAGGCATGTGCCAACATGTTCAAATTATATGATTGAGGCAATAAAAGTACACGGGCCACTTAAAGGCTTTGCAATGGGAATAAAGCGTTTGTCTAAGTGTCATCCCTGGGGAACTCATGGATATGATCCTGTTCCTTCCCGCAAAATTCCGGTAAAAAAATATTCGCAATAAATTTTTAATTTTGGGAACGTGGGCTTGGTTTCGGAAATAGAATGTTTTTTTAAAGAATATTTTGCTCTGAGCTATAATTATCATTAATTTTAAACAGGGTGTTATTTGTTTCGCTTTTGGTCGAATTTGCGGGCAAAAAAACTAATTTTGTAATTTAACGACTATACAATACAGAACTGATAAAAAAAATGGGATGAGAAAAATTTATCTGCTTATTTTTGTGGCTATAATTATTGTATCGTGCAATACAGGGAATAAAACAGCTGATAAACCTTTGGTAACAGTAACAATACCTCCGCAAAAGTTTTTTATCGAAAAAATTGCGAAAGATTATATTGATGTAAATGTTATTGTGCCACCGGGAATTAGCCCCGAGGAATATGAGCCAAGCCCGCAACATGTACAAAAATTGTCGAACTCCGATATTTACTTTTTTATTGGGCATTTAGGCTTTGAGAAAAACTGGCTTAGCAGGTTTGACGAGTCGGCACCGGATGTTGATTTTGTTTCGTGCAGCAAAGGGATAGATTTAATGCGTGGATACGACCAGCACTGCACCGACGATGGCGAAGAACACCATCATGCGGGTACCGATCCTCATATTTGGACATCGCCCGAAAATGTAAAAACAATATCGCGAAATATTGCTAAAACCCTGCAAAAACATTATCCCGATAAAGCTGATGAATTTGAAACAAATCTGAAAAGTTTTATACAGGAAATTAATGCTCTCGACAATTCGATTCGTGCAATGTTTGCCGATAGTGTTAATCATTCGTTTATGATCTTTCATCCATCGCTGGGATATTTCTCACGCGATTATCATCTCACACAATTATCAGTCGAATTTGAAGGCAAATCGCCAAGTGCAGCACATATGAAAAAAATGGTTGATGCCGCCCGGCAAAACAATATTAAAACCATTTTTGTGCAATCGCAATTCGAAGTTTCAAAAGCCGAGGCTATAGCTCACGAAATTGGTGCAAATGTAGTGCCTGTTGACCCTCTTGCCGAAAACTGGCTGGCCGAAATGGATTCGATAGCTATAAAAATTAAAAACTCGATTACACAATAAATGAGTTTTCTTGTAAAAATAAAAGATGTAACAATACGTTACGGATCGTTTGTTGCTCTTGAAAAAGCATCGCTTACTGTTTGCGAAAATGATTTTATTGGAGTGATTGGGCCCAATGGTGGAGGGAAAACATCTTTGCTGAAAGCTATTTTGGGATTGTTAACTCCATCCGAAGGGACAATTTCTTTTTCGGATACTATGCACGAAAAAGGGAGCAGCATTGGTTATTTACCTCAAGTTAATAAATTCGATTCCAATTATCCGATATCGGTTACCGAAGTAATTGTTTCGGGATTAACTTCTTATAGCAATTGGTATAAAAAAAATAATCGCAGCAATAAAGCAAAAGCATACGATGTGATGGACGAGTTGGGAATTCTACATCTTGCAAATAAGCCAATTGGACAAATTTCGGGTGGGCAAATGCAACGTGTTTTTTTAGCCCGTGCTTTAATTTCCGATCCTCGGTTGTTGATCCTCGATGAACCCGATACATATGTCGATTATCAGTTCGAAAATCAGCTTTACGAAAAACTAAAAGAAGTGAATAAGCGTATGGCTATTATTCTTGTGTCGCACGATGTGGGAACAATAAGCGCACATGTAAAAAGTATTGCTTGTGTAAGCCGTGAGCTTAATCATCATATGTCGAATATAATAACTCCCGAACAGCTCAAAGGATACAATTGCCCGATACAAATCATTACTCATGGTGATGTTCCCCATACTGTTTTAGCAAAACATTCGCATTAATTTTAAAAATGATGGCCGATTTGTTTCAATACCAATTTTTTGTAAACGCACTTGTTGCTTCAGTTTTTACTGCAATATCTTGTGGTATAATCGGAACTTATATTGTTTCGCGCCGAATGGTTTTTATTGGAGGAGGTATAACCCATGCATCGTTTGGGGGTATTGGTATTGCATATTTTATGGGCCTTAATCCAATATTTGGGGCAGCTGTTTTTGCTGTTATGTCGGCATTGGGTATTCAAATTTTTACACAAAAGGGAAAGGTAAGGCAAGATTCATCAATTGCAATTTGGTGGTCGTTGGGTATGGCTGTTGGTATTATATTTATTGCAATTACCCCCGGGTATGCTCCAAATTTAATTGGTTTTTTGTTTGGTAGTATACTAACTGTTTTGCATGCCGACTTATGGTTTATGGCAGGTGTTTCGGTTCTGGTACTTGGAGTTTTTGTTTTGTTTTATAAAATTATTGTCACTATATCGTTTGATGAAGAATTTGCACGAGCACGAAATTTACCTGTAAATTTTTTCAATTATTTTCTTATTTCATTAAGTGCTTTGGCTATTGTTGCCAGTATTAGGGTTTCGGGGGTAATTCTCGTACTTTCGTTACTTACTCTGCCCCAGGCAACCGCTAATTTGTTTACACAAACATTTCGTCCAATAATGGTGTTGTCGGTACTTGTTGGTTTTGTTGGTATGGTAAGCGGATTGTTGTTGTCGTTTTATACCAATATGCCATCAGGAGCATCAATAATTCTTGTTTTAACTGCCGTGTTTTTTATCGCCCGTATGGTTGTTTATGCCCGTTCACGTTTCAGATAGAATAATGTTTTGCAAAAAAAAAACTCCTTATGACACTGAAGCCAAAAAGGAGTTAATGAAATAGATGTTTCCCTGATTATTGAGTATGGTTTTATTTTATAGCAAGTTCCATCCCTCGCGATATTTGTAATGGAGCATACTTGTTGCTTTTCCGTCAAAATCGTCGATAAATGATTCGGTTTCGGGATTCCACTTTAAGGTTCTTTGCAGTTCGCAGGCTATGTTTCCTAATGTACATACAGTGCAGCTGCGATGACCAATTTCAACCGGCACAATTGGGTCGGTACGTTTTCGAACTGCCTCAACAAAATTTTCGTGGTGTACAATTTTTGTTTCGTACGATCCCGAGTTTTCAACAACATTCTTGTCAGGTATCAGGCTATTGTCCGAGGCCGAAAAGTGTTCTCTTGATATTTCAATCCACCCCTTATCTCCAATAAATTTCACCCCTTTTGTAAGTTTTTCATCAAAGGGTTCCGAGGTCATTTCTGTTCCGTTGGCATAAACAAATTTCATAAACTCAGTACCATCGCCAATTGGCGAAATTTCTACCGGGCCGCTATTGTCCATTTTCAAAGCCCACTGGGCAATATCAAACATATGTGCACCCCAGTCGGTGGTAAAACCACCGCCCATCTCTTTGTACCAGCGCCAAGCACCCCACAGTTGTTCATCTTGAGGTGGATTGAGCGAAATTGGTGGATTGAGTTGATGATTGAAATGAATATTCTGAGGCAAAGAGGCTAACCACATATCCCAGTTAAGGCCTTTGGGTATTTCTTCTTTAGGCAAGTCGTAAGGTGTTGGAGGAGCACCAACATAAGCATGAATTTTTTTAATCTTACCTATTGCTCCATTTTGTACAAGCTTAACTGCATGTTGAAAATTCGGGTCGGAGCGTTGTTGGCTGCCAACCGCTAATACTCGGTTTGTTTCGCGCACAACTTTGCGTAATTCTTGGCCTTCTTTTATTGTAAAGGTTAATGGTTTTTCTAAATAAACATCTTTGCCTGCTTTACATGCAGCTATTGCAATCATTGCGTGGCTGTGGTCAGGTACTGCAATAACAACTGCATCAATATCGGTACGTGCAAGCAAATCCTTGTAATTTTCGTATGTGTCAATCTGAGTGTCAATGCCTTTCTCGGTATAATGTTCTTTTACTCGTTGTTCAAAGCGCTTGCGTTTTACTTTGTAAACATCGCATCCGGCAAGAACTTTAACTCCGGGTATTTGTATAAAACCACTTAATAAGAACATTGCCTGGCGGCCAACTCCTATAAAACCTAAACGCAACTCGTTATGGGCGTTTTTATCTGAGCACGATACCAACGACGAAAACATGCTGATGCCGGCAATTCCTAATGCCGATGTGCTAATAAAATTACGGCGAGTAAAGCTTCTTTTTTCTTTTTTTATCATTGATCGTCTTTATTATGGTTATTTCTGATTTTGATTATGGTAAATGTAGCGCAATGTCTTTTTTATTCAAAACACTCGTGTTGGCATAGTTTGTATCAAATCAATCGTTTGTATCAAATTATTGTTTTTTTGCATATTATTCTATGTGTTATTGTAATGAATTATTGTCGATAGATATTTTGTTTTCTAAAATGTTTAAATAAATTAGTTGTATATTTAAACAAAAATTATTTGCCTTTGTTTTACTAAAAAATAAATCAATAACCATGAAAATACATCTAACATTAATAGCTATCTCAGCAGTTCTGATTTTAGCAGGTTCATGCACTAGTAAGCGATTATCGCCGGCAGTGGTAGATTATATCGAAACCAATAGTGATGTGCAAGGACAGGAGCTTGAAGTTCGTTTTATAAAGGGTACTCAGCACAATCACCCTACTTTTTCGATTTGGATTGAAGATATCGAAGGGAATTTTATTGAGACTCTTTTTGTAACACGTTATGTAGCTACCGGTATTTATGGCCATGGTTCGTTGGGCGAAGGTAAGTGGGATAACAAACCCGGTAAAGCGCAGCGGCCATCAACTTTGCCATATTGGTTGCATAAAAAAGGGGAAGTAGGTAACAGTAACAGCTTATTGCCATCGGCTGATAATAAAATGCCTGATGCAATTACCGGAGCTACTCCATTAAATGATTTTGTGCTTACAGCAAGAGCGAGCAATGAGTTGCCTCAAAAATTCAGGGTGATGCTCGAAATAAATCAGCCCTGGGATTGGAATGCGTATTGGAACAATACTAAGTTCGACGATGATTATGCTTACAAAGCATCGTGCCAGCCTGCATTGGTGTATTCGGTTGTGGTTGATAAATCCGAAGTAAATAAAGAGTATTTTCTGAATATAATCGGACACAGTCATTATGCAGGACAAAACGGAGAATTGTTTACCGACATTACATCCCTTACCACAGCTAAGGATATAATACATAAAGTTTCGGTAACTCTGAAATAGTCATTATCAACAGATTAATACAAATCAGAATATCAAAACCATGAAAAGAATTTATATATTATTCATTATATTATTATCCGTAATTTCTGCATTTTCGCAATCTGGGGTAATTAAAGGGAAAATTGTTGATGCTCAAAGTAACGAACCTCTGCCATTTGTTAATGTGGTTATAATGGGAACTACAACCGGAGCTGTTTCCGATTTAGACGGAAATTTTCAGATATTTGGAGCTCAACCGGGTTTTGTACGTTTATCGGCCTCGTTTATTGGCTATAGCGAAGCTTTGTCGGACGAGTTTGAAGTAACAAATGCCAATGTTTCGGATATTATCATTGAAATGGAGGAATCGACACAAAATATTGGTGAAGTTACGGTTACAGCCAGCCCTTTTCGGAAAACCGAAGAGAGTCCGGTTTCGTTGCGTAGCATAAGTATTGGCGAAATTGAAACCAATCCGGGTGCAAACCGCGATATATCTAAGGTATTGCAGTCGTATCCCGGGGTTGCATCAACTCCGGCTTTTCGCAACGATATTATTATTCGTGGTGGAGGTCCATCCGAAAGTGTATTTTATCTCGATGGAATTGAAGTGCCAAATATTAACCACTTTGCTACGCAGGGTGCGTCGGGGGGGCCTGTTGGTATTATTAATGCCGATTTTATTCGCGAAGTAAAATATTACGGTGGTGCTTTTCCGGCAAACCGTGGCGATGCACTTAGTGGTGTACTCGAATTTAATCAGGTAGATGGAAATTCAGATAAAACTAAATTTCAGGCTTCGTTGGGTGCCTCCGAGGTATCGGCAACTTTTGACGGGCCAATTGGCGAAAAAACAACGTACATATTGTCGGTACGCCGTTCTTATCTGAAATTTTTATTCGGAATACTCAAACTTCCGTTTTTACCAACTTTTAACGATACTCAATTTAAAGTGCGAACACGCATCGATACTAAGAACGAAATAACGTTTATTGGCCTTGGTGCAATTGATCAGTTTGATCTCAATAGAGGTATTGAAGAGCCTACTCCTCAGCAAGAATTTATTCTGAATAACATAGCGAACAACGAGCAGTGGACATATACCATAGGCGGAATTTACAAACACTTTCATCAAAGCGGATCGTTTAGTGTAGCATTAAGTCGTAATCACCTAAATAATCGTTCGTTTAAATATTTCGAAAACGACGAATCGGATCCCGGCAACTTAACACTCGATTATTTATCGAACGAAATTGAGAACAAAATCAGAATTGAAAATACTCAACGCATAAAAACATGGAAGTTTAATTACGGAGCTAATGCCGATTTGGTTAGTTATACAAACGACACATATCAGAAAAGGTTTTATGGAGGCCGGCAGGTCGAGATTAATTATTCAACCAATTTGCCTTTGTTTCGTTGGGCTGCTTTTGGACAGGTAAGCCGCAATTTTTTTGCCGACGATTTAATCCTTTCGTTAGGAACACGCATGGATGCAAACAATTATTCGGCAAGTATGAGCAATATGCTTGAACAGTTTTCGCCCCGCTTCTCGGCTTCGTATCGTTTTTCGGATATGCTTAGCTTTAATGCAAATGTTGGCAGGTATTTTCAGTTGCCTGCATACACAACTTTGGGATACAAACAAGATGATGTGTTTGTAAATAAACAAAATGATCTGAAATATATTTCGGCCAATCATTATATTGCCGGTGTTGAATTTCAACCAAAGCAAATGATTCAATTTACCATGGAAGGTTTTTTAAAGGTATACGATAATTATCCTTTTTCGGTAAACGATCAAATTAGTTTAGCAAATAAAGGCAACGATTTTGGAGTTGTTGGCGACGAAGAAGTTATTTCGTCGGCACAAGGACGTGCATACGGATTTGAGTTACTGGCTCGAATCAATAATCAAAAAAACTTAAACGGAAATATTTCGTATACTCTTGTGCGTAGTGAATTTAAAGATTTCGAAACCGGGGATTATATTCCTGCAACCTGGGACAGCCGCCATTTATTTACGGCTTTTGCAACCTATAAAATCGGAAACGATTGGAGTGTAGGAGGAAAGTGGCGTTTTGTAGGTGGTTTGCCATATACTCCATACTATTTGGATAAGTCGGCCGAAATTGCTGCCTGGCAAGCTTTGGGGGGGCCATACTTTGATTTCGAAAAAATTAATACCCAAAGATTTAAAGCATTTCATCAGCTCGATGTTCGTGTCGATAAAGCCTTTTATTTGGAAAATGTAACAGCTAAGTTTTATGTCGATATACAAAATGCCTATAATTTTCAGGCCGAAGCAAACGATATTGTAATTCGTAAACGCGAAGAGAATGAGCCTAAAGATTTAATTATCAACGGATCGAAATATGAATTAGATGTGATTGAAAATTTTACAGGAACAGCTTTACCCACATTGGGAATTATTATTGAGTTTTAGCAATTGAGGAAAACAAGTATTGTCAAAAGGGGCAGAACGTGGTTAATCAGTAAGTAGGCGGAGTGGTAATGTCCATAACGTTTACCAGGGTTTGACTACGTTCTTTTTCAATACGTTGGGCAGCAAGTTGTTTTGCTCTGTCCATTCCCCCCATATAATAGCGTTGCAGCCAGGGCATAAACATAATGGCACCATCCCAAAATGAATATAAAACCATAGTTCTGATTGTTAACACAAACAAACCACCAAGGAGTAAAGCCGAATTAACTCCCTCGTGAGTTGCTCCAACCCAGCTTTGTCCCAGGCCGGGAATAACACTCATTAAGTATACCTTGCCGGGTTTGTATTTGCGTGTATAATTTTCAATTTCGGCAAATTCGTGTTCAATGTTCCGAAGGGTTGTGCTATCGAGTTTTGCTGCAACGGCAGAGTTTGTAAATTCACATTGAGCCAGCGAATCGTTGAACGAGCCGTAATGTGCTATGGCTTTTAAAAAATGATATTCAATTTGTTGGTTATAGGTTGTACTGTCGCTTATGTTAAAAAGCTCAACCAAAGCCAACATATATTGTTTCCCTATTATGTAGCTAAATGCTTTATTCAGAATTGCTTCGTTTCGGCTACTGTCACACAATGCAAAGCGGTATGCTTTATCGTAAAAATCGGCTGCAAGTGTATGTTCGTTCATACACATATAGCATTGTGCTATTTTCATCGACAATTCATCTTTTTTTTCGTATCCAAAGAAAAAAGCCCGGTTATACTCTTTTGAAGCAATTGTATAATTGCCCAGCTCAAATTGCCGGTCAGCAAAGTTTACCACATCGTTAACCGTTTGTGCATTACAGTTAAGCGTAAGCAGCAGGCTAATAATCAGAAAAAAGTATGTGTTCAGTTTGCTTTGTAAATTCATTGTTCAAATTATTATTGTATCGTTTTGCAGCTTTATAGCCACCATAAACATTCCCCGTATAATAGCTCACTGCCAGTCCTCCGGCAATCCAGGGATACACTTTTTCGGTTCCGTATTTGTTGAAAGCACGGTAACTAAAAAAAGCCGATGATGCAGAAAACAGCAAGGATACCAGTCCATCGCCCCAATAACCGCAATACATTTTTCCGCTTCCGGGTATTACAGCCGACATAAGCATCGAAAGCCATGGTTTTTTGCGGGTTGTTTGGTAGCTTTTTTGAGCTATTGTTGTTAGCCCGTGCATTACAAAACTTTGTTGTTCGCTGTATTGTTTGCTTAGTGCATATGCTTCTGAGTAATTCTGCTGCAGCAATTCAATTCCCAGCGAGTATTCATTTTTTTGACGAAAATCAAGTCCTTTTTCAATTGATTTTTGAACCTCGGCATATTTATTTTGCAGCATAAGCAGCCTCATATACTCAAGCCTGTATTCGGGATTCATTTTTTTTAACTGATCAAAATTAGCTGAAGTATAAAATTGATTGGCTTTATCGTATTCTTTAAGTTTCCTGTATGTTTTAATCATTATCAGGCGGGTTGCCGAGTCGGTATCGCAAAAATAGTTTATGCGTTCGAGTTCGTGTATTGCCAATGAATACTGTTTTGTATTATACAAATAATTAGCAAATTTGTGTGAGTTTTCACAATCGTAAAGTGTGCTTTGTGCATATGCTGTATTTAAAAGCAGGGCAGCAGCAATGCTTAAAATTATTCTTTTAATGTACCGGGTCATAAAGGAGTCCTGTGTTTTTATATTGTGGATATTGTCCGGGTTTCGAAAAACCGTGGCAGCGTGACAGACGGTCGAATATTTTTACATAAGCAACAAATGGGTTGTCGGTTTGCAAAGCCTCAATGGCATAGGTTGAACACGATGGATGAAATACACAATTTCCCATATCCTGGCTCGAAATATAATTTTTGTACACTGTATAGGCTAGGGCAAAAGTTGCTTCGAGTTCGTTGCTGCTTTTTTTTAAATATTGGTTGTGTGTATGTTTTTCGGCTTTTTTTGGGGCAAATACCTCGTGCAATTGCTCGTTTTTTGATACGTGGTGTTTTGTGTTTTGTGCAGTAACCGAGCTGAAAATTACTACCGAAAATATAAGTGCCGAGAAAAAACATTTATAATTCATGGTTGTATTTTTGATCGTTTCCGTTTTCGTTTAGCTGTACATTGCTTAGTGTTATAATTTGGTAAATGGTTCCCTTTGTAAGGTAGGTTGCTACCAATACTTCGTGGGGTATTTCAATTCCATCGATAATTTCATATTTTTTTAAAATCTGACGTGTCATCGGATTTCCTTCGGGGTTATACATTGTAACACTGTAAAGCAATTTATTACGTGTTTCGACAATTATTTCGGATAAAAACTCTTCAAGCATTTGCGGAGGATACCAGGTTGTTAAAATGCTACCGTTTTTCTTTTCGGTATTGCCAATAACAAATTGCGACTGGTTAAAACCATAATTCGAAATGTTTCCTGTAAGGATGTAGTGAAAATATGAATGTTCAGGAATTAAAAAATTTGTGTTTGTACTAGCCAAGGTGTCGTTTATAAACTGATAAGTTGTTGTATCCGAGAGCACAACACATTCTTTACGGGGGAAAGTAAAGTTGAAAATTATTTTTTTGAAATTCTGATCGTAGTAAATTTTGCCTTTACTAACCTGGAATGTGCTGTCGGGCAATCGTGTACGGGTTAAAATATCGGCATTCATCCGATAGGCCAGCTGTGCACTGCCAAGTACCGAAATTAGTAATAATGCAAAAAGCAAACACGATTTTCTCATTATGTTACAATGCTATAAAAAACTATTGAGACACAATTGTGTCTCAATAGCAATATGTTTTTTAATAAAGAAAAATCTGCTAATTAATAATATCCAATTCCTCCCAAAACTGCTATAACATAAATATAATATGCCACCCATGATAAAGCAGAACATCCGGTGCTTACTAAGCATCCTGTCCAGGCACCTTTAGTATATTCTTTGTTGCTGTCGGTAGTAACGTATACTACAATTACCCCAACCCAGTTAAAAATACATCCCCACCAGAATGAACTCATAAGTGGTGGAGCATCAGCCTCTTGCATCGACATGGCAATTGCAGCCGATGTGCTTACATTTTCGATTAACGAATTGTGATTTTCTTGTAGGTCGCTATAGCTTACTTCTTCGTTTTCATCCAGGTATGAAATTAAGCCATCAATGTCGCTAAATGCTTCGTAAATTTCGGTTTCAGCATTACTGCTTGTTGTTTCCGTTTCGGTGTTTGTAACTCCGGCATGCAATTGGAGTTGCAAAATCAATAATGCCATGGTTGCGGCAAAAAACTTAGTGTACCATTTTTTCATGTTGATTATGTTTAAAGGTTTTGTAATTAATTATTCCGGTATTTTTAATTCGTACAGATTTTATATCTCCAATTTTTTGATAGTAAACCGAAGATAAAAACAATAAAAAAAATAAAATCAAAAATGATAAATGAATCATGGTTGTTTTTGGTTGTGTAATTTCAATTCAAAAGTAAAAATATATGAATATTTGCTATTTATCAATACCTGTAAGTTTTTTTTTACATAATGCAGATAAAAAGTATATTAATACTGAGTTTTTCTGCAATTGATTGTTGTTTATTGTCATTAAGTTAAATTGGCAATGCAATGGTTCTATTTTTTTAGAATAGTTTTTTGAATCCGATGAGGCTTTTAACTTCTTCGAGAGTTTTTGCTGCCGATTGTCGTGCTTTTTCGGCACCTAAGCGTGCAACTTTTGTTAAATATTCATCGTTGGCAAGAATATCAATTATTCTGTTTCTGATAGGCTCGGTATACGCAATAATGTCTTCGGCCAATTGTTTTTTCAGATCGCCATAGCGTATTGAGCAATTGTTGTATTGATTTTCAAAGTGATCGACAACATCGGGGCTTGATACAATTTTGAGCAAAGTAAAAAGATTTTCGATTGCTTCGGGTTTTGGGCTGTTGGGTTCAGTAGGGCCGGCATCGCTAACCGCACGCATAACTTTTTTGCGTATCGATTTTGGATCTTCGTACAGGTTAATCGCATTTCCTTCTGATTTTCCCATTTTACCGCTTCCGTCAAGTCCCGGAACTTTAATCATATCGTTTCCGTCGAAAGTATACGGGCGAGGTATTGGAAAAACTTCAGATTTATACATTCGGTTAAAGCGTTTTGCAAATTTGCGTGCCATTTCGAGGTTTTGCTCCTGATCTTTTCCTACCGGAACAAAATTGGCTTTATGAATAATAATATCGGCTGCCATAAGCACCGGATAAGTAAGCAAACCGGCATTAACGTTATCGGGTTGCTGCCTTGCTTTGTCTTTAAACGATGTAGTGCGTTCGAGTTCTCCAAGATAAGCGTTCATGTTTAGATAAGTGTACAATTCGGTTATTTCGGGAACATCGCTTTGGATAAAAATTGTCGATTTTTCGGGGTCTATTCCGCACGCCAGGTATTCGGCAAGCACCTGTTTTACACCGGCTTGCAGGTTTTCGGGTGTGGGGTGTGTTGTAAGTGAGTGTATATCGGCAATAAAAAACGAACAATTAAAATCATCCTGCATACGTATAAAATTGCGTACAGCACCAAAATAATTTCCTAAATGCAAATATCCGGTAGGCCTTATTCCACTTACAACTGTTGGCTTGTTCATTTTTTAAAAGATTTTTAATTTTACTGAATATGAATTAGAGCCACAAAAATATAAAATTTCGTTGCCTGTAATTCAATATCTCTTTGTTTTTTCGCGATCGGATAATATTAGGGTATCGAATAATTACTTATTTCGGAAAACAATACTTACCGGAACACCTTCAAAATCAAAAAATTCGCGTATTTTATTTTCGAGATATCGTTTATACGGAGCCTTAATGTATTGTGGCAAATTTGCATAAAAAGCAAATGTTGGAGTTGGTGTTGGCAGTTGAGTTACATATTTAATTTTAATGTATTTTCCTTTAATCGATGGAGGCGAATATTGCTCAATTGCTTCGAGCAACAATTCGTTTAGTACCGAAGTTTTAATTTTTTGTTTACGGTGATGGTAAACCTGCATTGCTGTTTCGAAAGCTTTTAAAATGCGTTGCTTTGTAATTGCCGAAGTAAAAATTACCGGTACATCGGTAAAAGGAGCAATTTTTTCTCGTATTTCCTCAGTAAATATTTTGGTGCTTTTATGGTCTTTTTCAATCAAGTCCCACTTGTTTACAAGGATTACTGCTCCTTTTTTATTTTTGATAATCAGGTTAAAAATATTTACATCCTGAGCTTCCATTCCCCTGGTAGCATCAATAAGCAATAGGCAAACATCGGCACTTTCGATAGCGCGAATTGAACGCATAACCGAATAAAATTCGAGGTTTTCGTGAACTTTTCCTTTTTTTCGTAATCCTGCAGTATCGGCCAAAATAAAATCATGGCCAAATTTATTATACCTACTGGCAATTGTATCGCGTGTAGTACCTGCAATGTCTGTTACAATGTGTCGGTTTTCATCGGTCAGTGCATTTATCATCGACGATTTACCGACATTAGGCCGGCCTACAATAGCAAAGTGTGGGATATCTTCTTCTTCGGGTGAAACAGTTGTATTTGGTAAGGCTTTAACTACACTGTCGAGCAAATCGCCGGTTCCGCTACCGTTGATCGACGATATGCAAAATATTTCACCAAGCCCCATGTTGTAAAACTCGTACGAGTCGGCTATACGGCTGTTGTTGTCAACTTTATTTACAGCTACAACCACCGGTTTTTGGGCTTTTCGGAGTATTGTTGCAACAGCATCGTCAAGGTCGGTTACTCCAATTTCAACATCAACAACATAAATAATTACATCGGCTTCGTCAATAGCCAAATGTACCTGGCGTTTAATTTCTTCTTCGAAAACATCGGCCGAGTTCATTACATATCCTCCTGTATCGATAATCGAAAAGATTACTCCGTTCCACTCTCCTTTCCCGTAGTTTCTGTCGCGGGTTACACCCGATACATCATCAACAATGGCTGTACGCGATTCAACAATCCGGTTAAACAGTGTTGATTTGCCTACATTGGGCCGTCCTACTATTGCTACTATATTGCTCATGTTTGTTTTTTTGTTTTATTGCAAATTGTATCCAAAGTTTTTGAGTTTCTTGTCTTCGTCGCGCCATCCCTTGCTTACTTTTACATAAAGCTCAAGAAATACTTTCTTTTCAAAAAACTCTTCAATGTCTTTTCGGGCTTCAATGCCAACACGTTTTAATGCTTTACCCTGGTGCCCTATAATAATTCCTTTTTGTGTTTCGCGGTTTACGTAAATAATAGCACGCAAACGAAGCAATTTTTCATCTTCTTCAAATTGTTCAACTTCAACTTCAACCGAATATGGAATTTCTTTCTGATAGTGTAGAAGAATTTTCTCGCGAATAATTTCCTGGACAAAAAAACGTTCGTTTTTATCGGTTAGTTCATCTTTTGGAAAATATGCGGGGGCTTCGGGCAAGTGTTTCATTATCAGATCAAAAATTGGAGAAATGTTGAAACTTTCGGTTGCCGAAATTGGAAGAATTTGAGCTTTTGGCAGCAATTCGGTCCACAGGTTTATGAGTTCCGAAACTTTTTCCTGATTCGATAAATCAATTTTATTGATTAATAAAATTACAGGAACATCGCTTTTTTGTACGCGCATTAGATAACTCGAGTTTTTGTCGGGTTGTTCTACTACGTCAGTCACGTAAAGTATTACATCGGCATCAATCAGTGCTGTATCTACAAATTTAAGCATGTTTTCCTGCAGCTTGTAATTGGGTTTCAAAATCCCCGGTGTATCCGAGTATACAATCTGAAAATCGTCGCCACTTACAATTCCCTTAATGCGGTGGCGTGTAGTTTGCATTTTCGATGTAATAATCGATATTTTTTCGCCTACAAGGGTGTTCATTATGGTCGATTTCCCTACATTGGGGTTTCCTATTATGTTTACAAATCCCGATTTATGTGCCATGTGTGTTTTTTAATTGCTGTGTAAAAATTTGCTGCAAAGATAATTGTTTTTGCACAACAGTATTGTGCTCTGTGTAAAAGCAAATAATTAAATAACATTGAATCAAGGATAAAAACCAAAGATGTTAACATAATTTTTTATTGAGAATCAATAAAATTTTGATACATTTGAAACGAACATGCTAGTATAATATTTAAAAAGTTTTTAAGGAATTGCGCGTATGTCAATGTTTAGTATACTATAATTTTAATGTATGAGGCCTATGTATAACTAAGTATTCTTTTTTTTATGTTTCATGTTGAATTTACTGTATAATTTTTTTTATTCATAATACATGTCGGAGTCTGATTACGATAAAATACTCATTGAAGGGCTGAAAGAAGGGAACGAAAAGATATTCGATTACCTTTTTCATTTGTATTATTCGGGATTGTATGTGTATGTGAAACGTTATGTCGATCAGAGCAATGTAGCCGAAGATATTGTCCAGGATTTTTTTGTCAGATTGTGGGATAATCGTAAGCAAATATCAATAAACAAATCATTAAAATCATACATGTTTACCTCGGTTCGAAACAGTTGTTTCGATTATTTGAGGCATTGTAAGGTTCAGCAAAGAAATGAGGATAAATTGCTTGAGCGAATTAAGAATTTAAAAGAGGATAACGATTTCTATATTGAGAAAGAGTTGCGTGAAAAAATTGACGAAGCTATAAATAAATTACCACCTGCCTGTCGTGAAATATTTATGATGAATCGTTTCGATGGAATGAAACCTGCCGAAATTGCCGGAATCCGTAATATTTCAGTTCGTACCGTCGAAACTCAAATTGGCAAAGCACTTCGGGTTTTACGTAACGAGCTGAGCTCTTATTTACCTTTGTCGGTTATTGCCGTTTTATTGCGAGGCGTATAATCGTTTTATACATTTATGATTTTCTATATTGCCGCAATTAGTTACCTGATATACAGCAAGTAAAATACTGCATTCTCTGAGGTTAATACTTTCGAAAAAAAAATCATTCAAAAAAAACAATTATTGCGTACGTATAATTTGCGTTTAAAACGTCATGTTAATACTAATGAGTCATAATGAAGAAAAAGGAAGAAATAATAACAAACGATAAAAAGTCAGTAAATCATAAACAGGAGACTGATTTTAACCGCCAAGAGTTTAATGACGTAATTCGGAAAATTGAACTTTTAAAAGATATGAAGGCTGTGGATACCGAGGCTGCTTTGAGAGAAATTAAAGGAAGATTAAGCAAGCAAAGAAGTTTCAATTACTATAAGCTTTTTCAGAAAATAGCAGCAGTAATAGTCTTGCCGCTGCTATTTTTTGCTTTATGGCAGGGAGCACAGTTGTTGCAAATACAAAACTCACTTGTTCAGAATACAATCAGCACTCCGCCTACTATGCGTTCGCATTTTTTGCTTCCCGATGGAACAAAAGTGTGGCTCAATGGTGAAACATCGCTTACTTATCCTACTGCTTTTACACAAAACGAACGTCTGGTTGAGTTAACAGGCGAAGCCTATTTTGAGGTAGCGCCAAACAGTTCGAAACCTTTTATTGTTAAAACCGGTAATATGTTTGTTGAGGCAGTTGGAACTGAATTTAATTGCATGGCATACCCCGACGATAAATATGTTGAAACAGTACTTACCGAGGGAGAAGTGAATATTTTATACGCTAAAAATTCACAACGGCAAAAAGTACTTTCGTTACAGCCGGGGCAAATGGCATCGTTCGAAAAAGATAATATTAAGTTTTTTCGCAAAACAGTCGATACATATAAGTATACAGCATGGCTCGATGGTAAAATGGTTTTTCAGAACGATTATCTCGAAAATGTAATAACACGGCTCGAGCGTTGGTATAATGTTGATTTTACTGTTGATCCTAAATTAAAGAAAGCATATTCGTTTACCGGTTCGTTCGAAAACGAAGAGCTATCGCAAATACTTAATTACATTGAGCTGACAACCCCCGTTGAGTTTACTATTGAAGATAAAAAACAAGGTAACGATAAATTATACAATAAAACTCAAATTGATATTACTCTGAAATAAGAGCAAAAAATGAGGGTGCGGGAACACCCTCATTAGTAGAAAATTCGCTCAATCGGGATTGAGCATTTGTCTAATTATAACTTTACAAAATTATGAAAAAAAAACCTGGGTACCACGCTTTATGCGTTTTTTTACCCTTTCAAAAAATCTTACGTACTATGAAAGTGTTTGCATTACTCACATTGCTTTCAATTACGCAGATTTTTGCAGCGGGAGTTTATTCTCAAAATGCAAAAATCTCGTTGAATCATTCTCGCTCTACAGTTTCAGATGTATTAAACGAAATTGAACAAGAAACAGAGTTCAATTTTTTTTACAACAATCTTATTGATGTTAACCGCGAAGTAGAAATAAATGTCGAAAACACTGATATTTACGAAGTTCTCGACATGCTCTTTGGGAATACCGATGTGAGCTATGTTGTTCGCGATAAACACATCATTTTATCGAATCAGATTGATGAGGATAAAATTCAAGACGAAGGAGCCGTAACCGGAAAAGTTACCGACGATTCCGGCTCGCCAATTCCGGGAGCCACAGTTGTTATACTTGGCACAACAACAGGTACCGTTACCGATATTAACGGTGATTATACAATTGCCGGGGTTGAAAACGATAATATTCTTGTTTTTTCGTTTGTTGGTATGAGTACCATTGAAATTCCGGTACAAGGTAAAACCATTATTAATGCCCAGTTAGTTAACGAGGCCATTGGCCTTGACGAAGTAGTGGCTATTGGTTATGGTGTGCAAAAGAAAAAGTTGGTTACCGGTGCTACAGTACAGGTTGATGGCGAAAGTCTGGCTAAGCGCAACGCCGTAGATGCTTTTGCTGCTATGCAAAGTATGGCGCCGGGAGCTACTATTGTTCAAAAATCCGGACAACCCGGCGAAGGTTACAAAGTAACAATTCGTGGTTTAGGTACAATTGGTTCACCCGATCCTTTGTATGTAATCGATGGTGTAGCCGGAGGTTCAATTGAAGCTCTTAACCCAAGCGATATCGAATCAATTGATATATTAAAAGATGCTGCATCGGCAGCTATTTATGGTGCCCGTGCTGCAAATGGTGTAATTCTGGTGTCAACCAAAAAAGGGAAAAAAGGTGCTTTTACTGTAAATTATGATGGATATGCCGGAGTACAAAATCCAAACCTTAACGGAATCGAAACCCTCAATGCTAAGCAGTATATGGAAACTGTGAATTTAACAAGGGTTGCTTCGGGTACGCGTGAATTCAAGTTCGATGAACTGATCCCGAATCACTATCAGGATATAATGGATGGTAAATGGGACGGAACCAACTGGCTCGAAGAGTCGCTTAACCGAAATGCTCCTGTTCAAAACCATTCAGTAAATATTTCAGGAGGATCCGACATGTCGAGAATCTCAATGGGGTTTTCATACTTCGGACAGGAAGGAACAGTAGGAAAATCGGCAACTCCAATATACGACAGGTATACTGTTCGTCTGAATTCAGACCATTCGATACTTACCAAAAATGGTCGCGACATTATTACTGTTGGCGAAAATGTAAGTTTTTCGGCTGTTAAAAAATCTGGTTTGAATATACAAGGAATTTATAGTAACAACATTCGCGATTTACTCGTTGCTACACCTCTTTTACCTGCATACAACAGCGATGGCGATTACTATGTATACAAAGATATGCTAGCCGATGACTGGGACTTTGATCAAACGTTTTCAAACCCACTGGCAAAAATCCATGTAAATCATGGCAATAAAACCAACGATACAAAACGCTTACAAGCTAATGCTTTTATTGAAATATCGCCCTGGGAAAACTTTAAATTCAGGAGCAATGCAGGATATCAGTTTTACCATAACGATTATCGTCAGTATGTGCCTGTTTATGAGTTAGCCTCTGACGATTCAAATTTAACCGATGACATTAGACAAACGCAGTCGTACAGTACCAAGTGGACATTAGAAAATACTGTAAATTACATTGCAAAATTCGATGACAATCTTTTTGATATCCTGGCAGGCCAATCGCTCGAAAAATGGGGATATGGAAACAGCGTTTCGGTTAAAAATTCAAATTCTTTATTCCCGGGTTCTTTCACTCATGCCTATATCGACAATTCACAGGGAATTAATACAACCGATACCGAAATTTCAGGTGCTCCAAACTCACCCGGAGCTTTGTCTTCGTTTTTTGGACGTGTAAATTATAACTACCGCGAAACATATATGGCTTCGCTTGTAATGCGTGTTGATGGTTCGTCAAACTTTGCACGGGGTCATCGTTGGGGATTCTTCCCATCGGTATCGGCCGGTTGGGTTATTACTAACGAAAGTTTTATGGAATCGGTTACCGATGTTATGGACTTTTTGAAGTTAAGGTCTAGCTGGGGACAAAACGGAAACTCAAGCATCGACAATTTTCAGTATTTGGCAACAATATCGTTTACAGGCGATAGCGAATATTATTTTAACGATAAAGACAATCCAAGTACGGGTGCTTATCCCGACATTCTTCCAAATAAAGAAGTAACATGGGAAACATCCGAGCAAATTGACCTGGGATTTGATGCCCGCTTTTTTGATTCACGCATGGGACTCGTTTTCGATTGGTATAAAAAATCAACCATCGATTGGTTGGTTGTAGCCCCGCAATTGGCATCGTATGGTACCGGAGCTCCTTATATAAATGGTGGCGATGTGCTCAATAAAGGATTCGAACTTGCATTAAGCTGGCACGATCGGGTAGGCGAATTTGCATACGATGCCGGTATTAGCATGGCAAAAAACGAAAACGAAGTAACTCGTATTGCAAACGAAGAAGGAATTATTCACGGACCCGAAAATGTTATTGCTCAGAATACCGATGAGCTTTACCGTGTTGAAGTTGGTTTTCCTATGGGATATTTTTGGGGGTTCAAAACCGATGGAGTATTTCAAAATCAAAATCAAATCGATGAATTTATCAATAACGGCGGAGTTACTATGCAAAGTGAACCGGTACCGGG
>CAZARW010000015.1:18448-42842 GCA_964487645.1 uncultured Prolixibacteraceae bacterium | reverse complement strand
CACTGACTGTATGATTGGGCTAAAGCCCAGATTGTAGTTATACATTAGTTACCCGGGGCTTTAACCCAATTATATTTATTTTTACCGGACACTTTTGAAATATTATTGAAAATTTTCGAAACCGAAATATTGAGTATATTGTTTATAGTTTGAGATTAATAAATAAGCAATTTGTATGGCGCGTAAAACGAGATTAAAAAAAGAGTTGGGATTGTTTGATGTGTTTGCCATTAGTACAGGGGCAATGTTTAGCTCGGGCTTTTTTTTGTTACCCGGTTTGGCCTCGCAATACACCGGCCCTTCGGTTTTTATTGCCTATTTGGTTTCGGGGTTGCTTATTTTACCTGCCATGTTTAGTATTGCCGAAATATCGACTGCCTTGCCGCGTTCGGGCGGGGCCTATTTTTTTCTCGACAGGAGTTTAGGCCCCTTGCTTGGCACAATTGGCGGACTGGGTACCTATTTTTCGCTTATGTTTAAAACTGCATTTGCCATTATTGGTATTGGTGCTTATGCTGCTTTTTTTTGGGAGGTGCCTGTAAAAACCATTGCGATTATGGCAACCCTGTTTTTTATGGCGATGAACCTTATTGGAGCAAAGAAAACATCGGGGATGCAAAAGTTTCTGGTTGTTTTTCTCCTGGTTGTTTTAGGATCGTTTATTGTTGATGGGCTTTACAATATATTTTTTACCCAAAGAGTCGATTCTCCTTTAAAAAACGAACATTTTACCCCGCTTTTTACCCATGGAATGGAAGGGATTATTACCACAGCAGGTTTTGTTTTTGTATCGTATTTAGGGCTCACTCAAATTGCAAGTATTGCCGAGGAAATAAAAAATCCTGAGCGCAACATCCCTTTGGGTATGATTTTATCGTTGGCAGTAACCGGATTGGTGTATGTTTTGGGTGTATTTGTAATGGTTGCACTTATCGATCCTGTTAAACTTTCGAGCGATTTGGCTCCGGCTGCTTCAGCGGTACAAAACATGTTTCACTGGATGCCCGGTAATATGGGTATGTACTTAATTACCGGTGCAGCAATGGCTGCTTTTGCTTCAACCGGAAATGCCGGATTGCTTTCATCGTCGCGTTATCCTTTTGCGATGAGCCGCGATAAGTTGTTTCTTCCAAAATTTGCTAAAATTAGCAAGCGGGGTATACCGGTACGGGCTATTCTTTTAACTACAGCACTGATTCTTTTATTTATACTTGTTCTTTCCGAAGAGGGTATTGCCAAATTAGCCAGTACGTTTCAGCTCATTATTTTTATGCTTATCAACTTATCGGTTATCGTTTTTCGAAAAAGCAAAATCAATTCATACGACCCCGGTTATCGTTCGCCATTATATCCCGGTATGCAGATTGCCGGAATATTTATATCGTTGGTGCTGATTATATATATGGGATGGATGGCTATTTTGTTCAGCATTTTTGTAATTGGTGTAGCTTATGCATGGTACTATTATTATGCACGCGAAAAAGTAAAACGCGAGGGAGCTATTTTTCACTGGTTTGCAATTCTTGGAAAATATCAGTATTCCGAAATCGAAAGTGAATTTATGGAAATACTTAAAGAAAAAGGGCTACGTCGTGGCGATCCGTTCGACGAAACCATAATCAGGGCAAAATTTTCGAATTTTGAAAATGATGTAAGTTTCGAACATATTGTTGAGCATGTTGCATCAGCATTTTCGGTTGAGTTGCATATTTCAAAAAAACAACTTGTTCAGGAGTTTTTCTCTATATCACCTATAGAGCCTGCTCTTATAATTCCCGAGGTTTCAATTTTATATGCCAAAGACGAGCGCATCGATCATCCATCGTTGCATATTGTAACAGTTAACGGCAAAGGTGTTCGGAAGCCAGTAAGCAAAGGAGGAATTTCATCCGAAGATTATATTCGAACAATATTCTTTTTGGTTAATCCTACTACTCAGGCACGCCAGCAGTTGCGTATGCTCTCGAGGCTTACCGATATTGTTGAACGCGATAATTTTGTTGTCGATTTTCTCGGCTTCAAAAATGAACGACAGGCCAAAGAATTCTTGTTGCATAACGAACGGTACATCTCGGTACAACTTTCAGAAAATACAGTGCAGTTCGATATGGTAGGCAAAAAACTTATGGAAATATCTTTTCCCGCAGGTGTGCTTGTTGCAATAATTGAACGCAAAGGAGAAACATTAACTCCAAAGGGAGATACTCAATTGTTTGAAAACGATATTCTAACAATTATTGGCGAACCAAAATCAATTTCACAATTAATTAAAAAATATTTAGAAGCATAACATGCATTATTTACGGTTTTTAGTAATGGTGCTTTTTCATGTTTTTTATTTTTTTTATGCTTATCTGTAATCATTGATTTAATTGGTTATTCAGAGCTCATTTTTGTTTTTTCCGATACAATTCTCTGTTTATTATTTCTTACGATTTTTACTGATTCGTTACAATAAAATATTTATTGGGTAGGGTAAAACCAAACCTGTTCGGTTAGTAAGTAGAATGAGATTTTTTAAAATATTTAAAAATAGAGATTATGAAAACAAAAATTATTTTGCTTGTAATGGCAACAGCAATTTTAGGCTTTTGGTCGTGTACCGAAAGTATCGAAACAACACCCGAAGTAAGTAACGATGAAGCATTACTGAAGTCGGCACAAATAGCCGAAAACGATTTGCTTACCGAGAGTATTTTAGAAGAAGTAAACTTTGAAGCGGGCATTTTTACCGAGTATGAAAAAATGTTACGCCAGCTAGCTAATTATAAATTGAACGAAACACAGGAAGTTTTAAAGTATATACCGATGCAGTTCCCTTTACCCCGATGGTTTTTGTTAAAGTTGAGTTTTAAATAAAATCATAAGGTAAATGTAAGGTTTTACTCATACATCATTTTGCGTGTCATACCTCCGTCAATTACCAGGTGAGTTCCGGTAATAAAATCATTTTCTTTACTTGTTAAAAACAAGCAAGCCCGCGCTATATCATCGGGTTTGCCCACTCTTTTCGAAAGATGTTGCTCATGATGATGATCTTTTAGACGCGCATATTCACCTGTTTCAATCCACCCGGGGAGTATGGCATTTACAGTAATTTTATATTTTCCGAGCGAAGCCGCCAGCGCATGGGTTAATGCCAGTATTCCGCCTTTTGAGGCAGCGTATGCTTCTCCTCCGGGTTCCGACATCAAAGCTCTGGTCGATGCCATATTTACTATCGATCCTCCGGTGTTTTTCATAATCCCCGCAACCGCTTTCGACATAAAAAACATACTCTTCAAATTTGTGTCAATTACTCTGTCCCATTGCTGTTCGTCAAGTTCAAACACATCGCAAAATTCCGACAGGCCGGCATTGTTTATCAAAACATCAATTTTTCTATATTTTTCAAACACAAACTCCACCAATTGCTCAACCTCATCAACTTTCGAAACATCGGTTTTCACAAATACGGCCTCTTCGCCTATTTCGCTAATCTCATCAGCTGTTTGCCTGCCACTTAACGAGTCAATTTCGGCAATCACAACCAAATATTTTTTCCGCGCAAAAGCTAAGGCCACTTCCTTGCCAATACCACTTCCTGCTCCACTTACTATTGCTACTTTTTTTCTCATATCAATCTATTTGTTTATTCTTTGGCGGGCTACGGCTTACGGCTTCTAGTGCCCTTGTCAAAACCCTGTTTCGCTTCATCCCGCAGGGGCTCCCAAGGTCGCCATGCCGGCTGTAGCTCAACATGGGCTTTGCCATCGGGCAGCTATGCGCCTTCATCCTGCCCGGGCAGTAGTGCCGGTTTGTATACCTTCGGATAGTTTACTAAAACAGGTTAGTTTATTTTAATATAAAACCTGATCATTTAAAGCAAAATTACACCATTTTTCAACATGCTCATAAAAACATACATATCCTAATTCATTTGGGCCATTATCTCTATTGTTTTGCATGGATATTTTTAACCCATTTTTTATATCAAAATTCTTTATCTTTGAGATAACTTGAAAGCACTAAGTATTAAAATATTCATAGCATGAAAAAAATAGTCTCAATTCTTTCTTTCTGTATTCTAAGTTCGGCACTTATGGTTTCGTGTATCGAAATCGATGATGATCCTTTCGACGAATCAATGCTTATCGGCAAATGGCAATCGGGTACACTATTTTACACCTACAATTATGATGGGAGCGGTGCTACATGGGACGAAGGTGACGATGTAACTGAAGATGAAGCACAAAAATTTACCTGGACACTTGTTGATGCCGAACTCACGCACATTCACTTGATGAAAATGGGTGAAAGTGGAGTGCCTAAACTGTATACATTAAACAAATTAACACAAACAACTCTCGAGTACGAAGACAGTTTTGGGAAACAATTCACGTTTAATAAAGTAACAGTTTCACCATAATTTATGCTGATATGTGGCGGGCATTAAAAATATTTCTCATAACAGTGGCCGGCTTGTTCTCAGTTTTGTTAATTGCAGCAAGTATAGTGCTTTGTGTGGTTTTTACACCCAATCGACTTACCCCACTTGTACGTAGCCAGGCCAACAAAATGCTTACTTGCCAAAGCAATATTGGGGAGGTCGAACTTACTTTTTTTAGAACTTTTCCGCAATTTGGACTCAAAATTTCCGATTTTGCACTTATCAATACAACACCTGGTGCACAAAACGATACGCTTGTAGCCGCAACTCAAATAATGCTTGCTGTCGATGTTAAACAATGGCTAAACAGTAAACAAATAAAAGTAAACGAAATAAAACTTGAAAACGGATTAGTAAATGTATTTGTCGATTCATTGGGTATTACAAATTACAATATTTATAATGCATCTGACTCCGACACTCTTCGGGAAAATAAAAACACTGAAATACCGATTATTACTATCGATGGCATCAGCATTCAAAACACAAACATAAATTACACCAACCATGCAGAAATGCTTTATGCCGACATTCAAAATCTTAATGCCGGCGTATGTGTATCAATGGCAAAAAACAGGGTTCGCAGCAATGTTCAAATCCACAGCAGCCTCGTTTCGTTTGCCTATGCCAACGATATATACCTGCAAAACACTCCCGTACAATTTCACATGATATCTGATTTTATTTACGATAAACAGCAGTTTCTTATCGATAATTTCGCAGGTGTAATTAACAATACTGATTTGCAGTTAAGTGGCTCAATTGCATACAATCCGAAGAGTGGAGATATCTCGACTGGCCTGTCGTACACCATCAATGCATCGCCTCTTGCAAGCGTTATTGAGCTGGTTCCGCCTTCGTTTCAATCGTATATTGAAAAAATTGAGGCCAATGGGATATTTTCATCATCAGGAAGTATTGTAGGCACATTGAGCCAAACCGAAATGCCTTTTGTCGATATGAACATTACGCTCGAAAACGGGAAATTGTCTTATGTCGATATACCTCTAAAGCTGCACGATGTTTTTTGCAATATTACGTTTAAATCCGACTTACTTACCAACGATTTAACTTCGTTGCAAATCAACCATTTTGAGGCAAAAACCCCACAATCGCAAATCAGCACTGTTGGAACTGTTTCGCAACTTTTCTCCGATATTCATCTTGATCTGCAAACCGAAGTAAACCTTACCCTCGAAGAATTTATACCCTTTGTGCCCGATAATGTGCATGTTGACGTGAAAGGAAAAGCCCGGGGGCAAATAGCATCGGCATTTTCATTGTCGCA
The DNA here is from genome assembly GCA_964487645.1 of uncultured Prolixibacteraceae bacterium. GTDB lineage: Bacteria > Bacteroidota > Bacteroidia > Bacteroidales > Prolixibacteraceae > Roseimarinus. The sequence continues at coordinate 37,125 of CAZARW010000015.1, read as the reverse complement.
AATCGAAAAATTTGAACTCGAAAAAATGAAGCTCACGGGTAAGCTTACGTTTACCTGTATTGATGCCGTATACGATAGTATTTTACTTATGACCGATCAGACTACTATCGGATTTTCTTTGCCCAATCGCAATTCACAATCGCCAAATACCGGTTTTGCACTTGCCCGTGTAACAAGCAATAAGCTTAAGTCAACCATGCCGGGTAAATTTGATGCTGTACTCCAAAATGCATCCATTAATGTTGAAATGTCGGATATGAGAGATACAACACGCATCCCTGATGTACTTTGCTCGTTCGATATCGATTCGTTATACGCAACAATGGATACACTGGGTGTTGCACTGTCAAAGCCTGTTGGCAGTGTATTGCTGGTTTCGGATACCCAAAACCCCGACATACTTGATATCGCACTTGACTTAAACAGCAACAAGCTTAAAGGACGAATGGGACAAAATCTAGCCAATACTGAAAAAATGAATCTCAATACCAGTATCGTGTATAATAGTAAACAAAAAAATGTATTTCAGCAATGGCAACCCGAAGGCTTTTTCGATCTTGAACAAGTGAACATCGCACTTGCCGGGTTTACATATCCTGTGCAAATACCATCAATAAAATTTGATTTTACCCCCGAGATTTTCACAATTGAAGAAAGCAGTATTATACTCGATAAATCCGATTTTCAGCTTTCGGGTACACTAAACAATGTTTTTTCGTATTTCAAAAACGATTCAATATTGCGGGGCACTTTCGATTTTGTTTCGAATACAACAGATATAACACAATTAATGAGCCTTACCAGCGGAATTGGGTATGCTGATAATGAAGTTAAGAATACCCCAAAAGATACAAGTTACAGCGGACCTTATATGGTGCCCAAAGGTTTAGATATTACATTAAATACCCACATTAAACATGCTTCGTTTAGATCCGATTCGGCAAGCAATATTAACGGCACAGTAAGGGTTTGCGATGGCAATATGTTACTCGACAGAGTACGGCTTGTGACTCCTGCTGCACGTATGCAGCTTACAGCAATGTATAGCACACCGCGCAAAAATCATTTATTTATGGGGCTCGATTATCATATGCTCGATGTCGAAATTTCGGAATTGCTGAGTATGATTCCCGAGGTTGATTCATTAATGCCTATGTTGCGTTCGTTTGGTGGCGAAGGTGAATTTCATCTGGCTGTCGAGACCTACCTCGATTCAACGTATACACTCAAAATGTCTACTCTCAGAGGTGCAGCATCTATTGCAGGGCAGGATCTTGTGCTAATGGATGGCGAAACATTCAGCGAAATTGCTAAAACTTTGCGCTTTACCAAGCAAGCCGAAAACCGTGTTGATTCACTTTCGGCTGAATTTACCGTTTTTCGCGAAGAGATTGATGTGTATCCTTTCCTCATAGTAATGGATCGATACAAAGCCATAGTTGCAGGTCGCCATAACCTCGATATGAGTTTCGACTACCACATTTCACTGGTCGATAGTCCCTTGCCTGTTAAACTTGGCGTTGATATCAGAGGCAATCTCGACAATATGTTATACAAACCGGTGCGGCCGCGCTATGCCGAAACATACAGACCCGCAGCACGATTTGCTGTTGCAAATAAACAACTCGAGCTGCGTGAACTTATACGTGAGTCGCTTACAAAAAAAATCGATTGGTAGTTCATCAAATAAGTTGTCGGAGTATTATCAAAGCATGGCGGTGTCAGAAACAATACATAATGATATTTCCTGTATTTTGAGTATATTTTAGTAAATTTACACTTGGCCGGTTTATTCAATATTGGTTTTACCTATCAACCTTGATTTCGATGATTAAAAAACTGTATTTACTTACAATTATCCTATTGCTCATACTTACAAATGTATGGGCAGTCCAATATGGAATTTCCGAAATCGAATACTTTAATCGGCATAATTATTCAGCAGGCACACAAAACTGGAGTATATCGCAAGCCGAAAATGGCCTGTTGTATTTTGCAAATAACGACGGAATACTCGAGTACGATGGTACATCGTGGCGATTATTGCCTAAAGCAGTTAACAGCATTGCACGTGCCGTTTTGGTTGTCGATTCTCGAATTTACATAGGTGCCAATGGCGACTTTGGTTACTATCAGGCCGATTCGTTACAGGAATTTAAATACTACTCGCTAAACGAGCAATACAATATTGACAATATTGGCGAATTTTGGCGAATTTTTGATTTTAACAATCAAATTATTTTTCAATCCGAAAGGGCAATCTGTATATACACACCGGGCAAGGGAGTTGATGTGGTGTATGCTCATTCGCGCATACCTACATCGTATATGGTTAACGGAATGTTGCTTGTTCACGACGAAACCCAGGGATTGCTTGAACTGCGGCAAGGTAAACTTTTCAGAATACCCGGTGGCGAGTTTTTTGCCAGTCGGGCTCCGTGTGCTGTACTTCCACTAAACAACGATGAAATTGTGATTGGGACAATGAATGATGGCTTGTACAAATGGGGAATTAATGGATTTGAACAATGGGATGTGCCGGCATCAGGTTTTTTGCGTAAAAACAATGTTTTTTGCGGGACAATAACTGCCGATAATTTGATATTCGGGACAATACAGTCGGGGATAGTTGTTGTTGATAAAAATGGTGAAATAAAAAAAGTAGCCGACAAAGATCGGGGATTAAAAAATAACACTGTTTTAAGTATATATTCCGATAAACTTGATAACATTTGGTGTGCCCTTGATAATGGGATTGCTCAAGTTGAATACAATCGTACTGTAAGTTTTTTGCAAGGGTTTTACGATATTGGAACCGGATATTGTATGGAACGCAAAAACAATATTGTGTACTTTGGAACCAATCAGGGGTTATATACAATTGATGAGAACCGCTTTGAAAATCCGCTGAAAACCCGAGCCGATTTTACACGGATTGAAGGAACCAATGGACAAGTGTGGTCTTTGTATAACGACACTGTTTCAGGAAATTTATTGTGCGCTCACAACCTTGGAATTTTTGTTGTTGATGATTATAGTGCTCACCGTATTAGTCCTCCCGATATTTCCGGTGCTTGGATTTTCAGGCCAGTTCCTCATCGTAAGAATTACATGCTGGCCGGCACATACCAGGGGCTGGCTTTATTGAAATATACCGATGCAGGATGGAAATACTTACACAAAATTGAGGGATTTACCGAGTCATCACGATTTATCGAATGGGCCGACGATGGTGCATTATGGGTGGTGCACGGGTCAAAAGGTGTGTTTAAACTGTATTTTAACAACGAGTTTACCCGGGTCGAAAAAATGATGACCTTTAGCAACTTTACGGGGCTGAAAGATTCATTAAATTTTACTATTTCAAAAGTAAACCAATCAGTATTGTTTACATGCAGCCATGGGTTGTATTACCCCGATACAAGCGGTAAACATTTTTATCACAGCGAACTTGAAACATATTTTGCCGATTACAATACTCTGCCATCAAAAATTGAACAAGATCCATTTGGTAATATTTGGTTTTTTATTGAAGGGGGTGTTGGTGTATTGCGTAAGCAGGAAGACGGAACCTATAAGCGCATTTATAACCCTTTATTGGCTTTAAAAAACAAGTTAATTAATGGTTTTGAATCAATATACTTTTTGAATGACGAAATTACATTTTTTGGTGTCGAAGACGGTTTTGGCCAGTATTCGGTAGTGAATAACATTAATTATTATCAGCCTTTCGATGTGCATATTCGCGCTTTCCGAAATCAGTCGGACGCTAAACAGCAAAGGACCTTTTTTGCAAACAGCTATAATAAAACCGAACAGAAATATATTCCGGTTTATTCTTTCGATAATAACGATTTCGAAGTTGAATATTCGGCAACTTGGTTTGGTAACGGACAAATTGAATATTCGACATGGCTCGATGGTTTTGAACAAAGTTGGCAAGGTTGGGGTACTTCGCAAAAAAGGCAATTTACCCGCTTGCCCGAGGGGAACTATACGTTTAATGTTAAAGCCCGAAATATTTTTGGGGTTGAGTCAATGCCGGCATCTTTTTCATTTTCAATTTCGCCTCCATGGTACCGTACATCTATTGCAAATACTCTGTATGTTGTTCTTGTTTTATCAATTATGGTTTTAATATGGTATGCTACTTCGCGCCTGGTTCATAATGCAGCAATGAAAGAAAAAGTGCGTCAAAAAGAAAAATTCAGAGAAAAAGAAGAAGCATTAAGGCACGAAGCCTTAATTAACGAAAAAGAAATGATAAGGCTCCGAAACGAAAAGCTTAGGAGCGATATGCTGTATAAAGAAAAAGAGATGGCTAATTCAACCATGCATATTGTTCAGAAAAACGAATTTCTGAAAAAAATTAAAAACGAACTGCTTAATATAAAGCACGAGAGATCATTGCCAAATGTCGACAAAAAAGTGGCTTCGGTAATTCGTAAAATCGAGCGCGATATCCATAACGAGTCGTATTGGCAGGTGTTCGAGACACATTTTGAACAAGTTCACGAGGCTTTTCTTAAGCGCCTTTCGGTTAAGCATCAAAACCTAAGCCCTCGTGAGCTTAAACTTGCTGCTTATTTGCGCATGAATATGTCGTCAAAAGAAATTGCTTCGTTAATGAACATTACACCGCGTGCTGTTGAAAACAATCGTTCGCGATTGCGCAAAAAACTTGGCTTGTCGCATGGGGCCAACCTGGTCGATTATATTCTGAATATCTAAATATTGACGGAATTATACACGTGTAAATTCTTTAATCAGCATTACCACAACCTTCACCAACGCACGAAAATTGCTTTTTTTTATTGGGTAAAAATATATTCGTTTAGTATGCGCGAGTGTGTGTATTAATTTTTTCCATATGTGTTAGTTAAAAAATATAAACATCACAAAAACAGCACTATGTGATTATTGGTGTGAGTTTATTGTGAGGTGTTTATTTGTTTGTTGTGAGTGTTTTGTGTGTATATTTATTATTTATTGCTCTCGTGTTCCCTTAGTTTTGTGTATGGTTTAATTAAAAATTTCCAAATCTTTTCATTATGAAAAAAACTCTAGGAATATTGCTTTTATTAATGTGGGCAGCATTTTTGCCCGCGCAGGAAGCTGCTGTTAAAGGAATAGTAACTTCTGCAACCGACGGAACTCCCATACCCGGAGTTAGCGTTATTGAAAAAGGTACCTCAATAGGTACAGTAACAAATGTCGACGGCGAGTTTTCAATTAACTCGCAAAGAGGTGCAACTCTTGTTTTCTCGTTTATTGGAATGAAAACAGTTGAGCATAAAGTGAGCGGAGCCTCTTTAAATGTCGAAATGGAAGAAGCATTAACCGATCTCGATGAGGTAATTGTGGTGGGATATGGCGTTCAGAAAAAGAGTGTTGTAACCGCAGCAATTAGTAGTGTCGATTCCGAAGACCTTGAACGATCAAAGCCATCGCGTATCGAAGATGTGCTTAAAGGAAAAGTGTCGGGGGTTCAAATTACACAAAGTTCTGGCCAGCCCGGAGCCGATTCAAAAGTACGAATCAGAGGAATTGGTACTATAAACAATAGCGAGCCTCTGTATATTGTCGATGGAATGGCTGTGGGTGGTGGTATAAGTTACCTTAATCCTACCGATATTGCATCGGTTGAAATTTTAAAAGATGCCGCTTCGGCTGCTGTATATGGTGCACGTGCCGCTAACGGGGTTATTCTTGTTACTACAAAAACAGGTACCAAAGGTGCTGCCAATGTAAACTACGATGTTACCTACGGATGGCAAAATCCGTGGAAGAAAAAATCGGTTCTCGATGCTACCGAATACATGGTAATTATGAACGAAGCTTTGCATAACGATGGCAAAGCACTTAGGTATTCACCCGAAGAAATTGCTGAGGCAGGTGAAGGAACCGATTGGCAGGATGCTACGTTTAATTATAATGCTCCTATAATTAATCATCAGGTAAGTGTTGATGGTGGAAGCGAACGAAGCAGTTATTTTCTCTCATTTGGATATTACAATCAAGAGGGAATTGTTGGAGGAGATTACGGAAAATCGAACTATGAGCGTTACAGTATTCGTTTAAACAATACCTACGAATTGTTCGATTACGACCGCTTGCTCTTTAGTAATATGCGCCTGGGAGTTAATGCAGGTTATTCTCGGGTTTTATCATCGGGTATCGAAACAAACAGCGAATATGGATCGGTGTTGGGAAGTGCTGTAACATTTAATCCTACTGTACCTGTTTATGCCGAAGATCCCGAAGCTGTTCTTAAAAAATATCCTACTGCCGTAACCGATAAAGATGGCAATGTTTTTTCAACTCCGCCATCAGGTTTTCAAGAGATTGCAAACCCTGTTGGTATGCTTAATGCTCCAACACGTAACCAAAATAACGAAGATAAATTTGTGTCAACATTTTGGGCCGAAGTTGATGTATTCGAAGGATTAAAATTCAAATCAAGTTACGGTGTCGATCTTGCTTTTTGGGGTGCCGATGGATATGAATTTCCTCACTTTTTAGCTACTCAGGGAAAAAATCTTACACGAAGCCATGTATATTCAAACATGCACAGAGGCTTTACCTGGCAGGTTGAAAATACTTTAACATACAATAAAACTTTTGCTGATAAACATAACCTGAACGTTCTTCTGGGACAATCGGCCGAAGAGTATAAATTGCGTGAACTCTATGGCGACGATTATGATTTAATGGAGTACAACCCCGACAAAGCAGTAATTAATTATGCTATTGCCGACCGCGCCGATGAGCGTGTTGCAGGTGGTACAGGCGGATTCTCGTCTACAACACTGGCTTCGTATTTTGGGAGGGTTGATTATAACTTTGACGAAAAATATATGCTGCAGGCAACAGTACGTCGCGACGGTGCTTCGAGCTTTGGCCCGAACAACAAATGGGCTGTTTTTCCATCGGTTTCAGCTGGATGGAATGTTACTAACGAGGACTTTATGCAAGGTGTTACCGATTGGCTGAATTATTTAAAACTGCGAGCCAGTTGGGGGATGAACGGTAACCACCGTATCGAAATGTTTGCATATACCAGTTTAATGGATGGTAACCAAAACTATTACTTTGGATCGGGTAACAATTCCGAAATGCAATACGGAAGCAGCCCTTCGCGTATTTCGAATCCCGATTTAAAATGGGAAGAGTCGTCGCAAACAAATATTGGTTTCGATGCCGGCTTATTTAACAATGCTTTAATGCTGGGATTCGATTATTTTAAAAAGCAAACTAACGGAATGCTTATGGCTCAGCCTATTCCAAATTATGTAGGAAAAGGTGCTCCAATAGGAAATGCCGGCGATATGGAAAACAGTGGTTTTGAGTTTAGTTTAAGCCACAAAGGAAATGTTGGTGAATTTATTTATCACATATCGGCAAATGCAACCTACCTCAAAAACGTACTCATCAATATGGGTAACGAATCGGGTGAAGCTATCTACGAAAGTGCTGATGCAACCGGAGTAGGTGCTTTTGTTAAAGGCGAAAACGGAGAAGTATTTCCATATTTTTATGGATTTAAAACCGATGGAATAATCCAAAATCAAACCGAAGCCGACGAGTACAATACTACATATGGCGAAAACGCTCAGCCGGGCGATGTTCGTTTTGTTGATATTGCCGGAGCAAGCGACGATAGTGGAAATGATTCTCCTGATGGGCTTATTACCGATGCCGACCGTACACGAATCGGAAAAGGAATGCCCGATTGGACCTATGGTTTAACAATGGGTGCAGAGTGGAAAGGTTTCGACATGAATATGTTTTTCCAGGGAACTTACGGAAACGATATTTTCGATTACTCGCAACGGGGCGATGTTCCTGCAATGAACCGCCCATCGTGGATTCTCGGACGCTGGATTGGCGAAGGTACTTCGGATCATCTTCCACGTCTTACAAACCAAAATACAAACCGAAACTGGCGTTCGTCTGATTTGTATATCAAAGACGGATCGTATCTGCGTTTGAAAAACCTTCAGCTCGGATACACTCTTCCTGCTTCGGTTTTAAGCAAAAAATTTGTTAAGCGTTTCAGAGTATTTGTGTCGGCCGAAAATCTGCTCACTTTTACAACATACGATGGTTTCGATCCCGAAATTGCATCGGGTGGATACACTACAATTGGTGTCGATAGAGGAATTTATCCTCAGGCACGTACTATATCACTTGGAGCAAACATTACTTTTTAATCCGATAAAACAGAAACATTATGAATAAGTATTTCAAAATATTGTTGATCGCTGCAATTGTATTTGCTTCATCGTGTAGCGACGACTTTCTGACAGTATATCCAACTTCGTCGCAAGAAGCAGGCGGTGAAGCAACCGAGGGTGCAATCTTAGCAAACCTTGGATCGTGTTACCAGATATTATTATTCGACAGTTATGCCGATTACGAGTATAACAGCATCGTTTTAATGTCTGATCTTCGTTCGGACGATATTTATAAGGGTGGTGGCGACGCCGGTGATCAGCAGCAACTTTACCGCTTATCACAGTTTGATGCTTCTGCTCAAGAATTGCCTATAGGCTTATGGCGCATTTACTATAACGGCTTAAGCCGCTCAAACAATGCTATTTTAGCAAGCAACAATGCTCTGAATGTTTCCGAACAAAAAGTCAATCAATTTTCGGCCGAAGCACATTTTCTCAGAGCATATTACGTGCATTGGTTGTGGAAATTCTGGGGAAATATCCCGTATTTCGAAGACGATTTGCCTGAGCCGTTTATGGCAAAACAATATACCGCCGACGAAGTATACAATGAGTTGATCGAGGATCTTGATTATGCAATTGAAGGCGATAAATTGCCTATGCAAACCACTGCTCAAAACGATGGCCGTGCAACAAAAGCTGCTGCTATGCTTCTTAAAGCACGTGTTGTAATGTATCAGCAAGACGAGTCGCGTTATGCCGAAGTACTGGCCGATATGGCCGAAATTATTAATAGTGGTGAGTTTAAACTGGCCGATTTTGCATCAATATGGACACGTGATGGTGAATTTGGTTCAGGATCGATTTTCGAAGCAAACCACCTCCCCGAAGGTAAAGACTGGGGAGCTGCATGGCAGGGATACGGTACAAATTTACCTGCTTTCCTTGCTCCAAACGAGTTAAGTGGAGTTGACCAGCTTAGTGGTATTGCCGATTATATTGGTGGTTGGGGATTTGGTCCGGTACGTCAGCAAACTGTTGAAATTTTCGAAGAGGGCGATGCACGCTTACCGGCTTCAATAAACCAGTTCGAAGCAGGAACATATACTCCACGCTTTCAGGATACAGGGTATTTTCTGGCAAAGTATGCTGCTCGCCAGGGGTATAATGATGCTCCATATACTCCAGATCTGAATTACGAAAACAATGTACGTATATTTCGTTACGCCGAGGCTTTGCTTAATGCAGCCGAGCTGATTGTTATTCACGGTGTTGCTCCTGTTGGTGGAATATCGGCTCAAAATTGTCTCGACCAAATACGTCAAAGGGCAGGCTTGGAATCAATACCAGCAACTCCCGAAAATATTAAGCTCGAACGTCGTCGTGAATTTGTTGGCGAGGGAATGCGCTTTTGGGACCTGGTACGCTGGGGCGATACCGATCAACTCAACGATAACATCTCTGAATTCTCTTCGGTACGTACCTGGCAGCCTTATATGAAATACCTGCCTTTGCCTCAATCTGAGATCGACAAAACTTCGGGCGATTTTAAATTGATACAAAACGAAGGGTATTAATTTTTATGTTAAATTGTTTAAAACACAAGAATTATGAAGAAAATATTTAAAACAGCAATGTTGGCAGCATTGGCTATGTTTCTGATAACAGCTTGTGAGCCGCAGGAAATTGACGATTACGATTTGGGTGCAGCACCAACGGCCGAAGACCTAAACTTTATAATGGAACCTTCAGTCGAATCGCCAAATATTATTCAGTTTACCAATACCTCATCCGTACCGGGTGTAGCTTTGTGGGATTTTGGAAACGGCTCCGAAGGAAAAGGACAAATGCCTAAGGCTCAGTATCCATTGCAAGGTTCGTACGAAATTAAAATGACCCTGGCTACAAGTGGTGGCATTGCAAGCATAAGCAAAATGCTCGAAATCGAAGGTAACGATATGTCCTTGTTCGATCATCCCTTGTATACCAAACTTACAGGTGGCATCGATGCTTTAGAGGGTAAAACTTGGGTGGTTGACCAATATGCTGCTGGTGACTTAGGTGTTGGACCTGCCGATTCGGATAACCCCGATTGGTGGGAGGATACTCCTAACGGAAAAGCCGGTTCATCGTTTTACGAGCAAAAATATACCTTTAAACAAGTTGGTGTCGAAATGATTTGGGAAAACCAGGGGTATATTTATACAAACCAGGCAGGTGCCGATGCGCTTGCTGCTAAAGGATATACCGATGCAACCCTGAATCCCGATGTGGGCGATTTTGATGTTGCTTATCAACCCAACGACAGCTACACTTTTGCGCTCAATATTTCAGAAATGACTTTGACTCTGAGCGACGAAGCTTTTATTAGTTTTTACACAGGTTCATCAACATACGAAATTTTATCGATTGACGAAGAACGTATGTATTTACGCAACCAAAGTGTTGTTGAGCCCGGCAATGTATGGTATATTAAACTGGTTGTTGAGGAACTGAATATTGAGCCCGACGAGCCTGATGAACCCGATGAGCCGGAACCAACTCCCGACTTACTCGAAGTACCTTTGTTCGAAGATTTCGAAGATCAGGATTTTGATGTGTTGTTTGACGGACAGGATATGGGCGACTTAACAAGTTACTCAATCGAAAATCCTGCATCTGACGATGTTAATACCTCATCAAATGTGGTGCTTTATCAGAAAAAAGCCGGTACTTTTTATTCAAATATGTTTTTTGTTGCCGATGAATACAAATTTGATTTGAGCAATCAGAACCAAATAACGCTCAAAGTGTATATCCCATCGGATAACGATTACGAAACCGAGAATAACGTTGCAGGCAACTGGATTACAAATACTAAACTTTTGCCTTCGTTGGCTGTGAAACTTCAAAACAACGAAAAAGGAGAAAGTGCATGGGAAACTCAAACCGAAATTGTTAAAAACGATATTGTGATGGACGAGTGGATTGAGTTAAATTTCGATTTTAGCGACGTTGCCGATCGTGAAGACTATGACAAAATTGTAATACAATTTGGAATGGAAGGTCACGATGGTGGTGGCGTATTCTATTTTGACGATTTTAGCTTTCATTAATAGATACAATTTGCAATTACTGCTAAAAAAGAGTTTGTTGCAGAGCTTCGGAAGTGATAAAAACTCGGTGCTACCGGCAAACTCTTTTTTTGCTCTTTGAGTAATATCCTTGGCTTGATATACAATGTAAAAAGAGAAAGAAGATGATTATTAAAAAAACATATTTGATTATTCTTAGTGCTATTTTGATTTTTGGGGCGGCCTGCACTCAGCAGTCGACCCAAAACGCGAACACCGATGTTGAGGCTAAAGTTAATGCCTTGATTGAAAAAATGACACTGGATGAGAAAATTGCTCAAATGTCGCAGGTTGATCCCGGTGTATTTGGATCGCCCGAACAATTAAAAAACGCACTTAAAAACGGAGAACTGGGCTCGCTGCTCAATGTATTTGGAGCAGAATATGTAAACGAGTTGCAGCGAATTGCTGTTGAAGAAAGCAGGCTTGGTATTCCGCTCATCATTGGGCGCGATGTAATTCATGGTTACCGCACTATTTTCCCCATACCTTTGGGAATGGCGGCATCGTGGAACGAAGACCTTGTGAGGGAGTCGGCTGCAATAGCTGCCAAAGAAGCTGCCTCGATGGGTATTAACTGGACATTTGCTCCCATGATTGATGTGAGCCGCGACCCTCGTTGGGGACGTATTGCCGAAAGTGCCGGCGAAGATCCCTTGCTTAATAGCATGGTTGCCCGCGCTATGATTCAGGGCTATCAGGGAAACGATTTGTCGGACCCTGCAACCATTGCTGCTTGTGCAAAACATTTTGTTGGTTATGGTGCTGCCGAAGGTGGTAGGGATTATAATACAACCATTATTCCTGATATTTATTTGCATAATGTATACCTGCCACCTTTCAGAGAGGCAGTTAAGGCCGGAGCTGCTACTGTTATGACAGCTTTTAACGATATTAACGGCATACCGGCAAGCGGACACAAACGGAATATTCGCGATATACTGAAAACCGATTATGGTTTCGATGGTTTTGTGGTAAGTGACTGGGCATCAATCGAAGAGATGATATCGCACGGCTATGCTGCCGATGGTAAACATGCTGCCGAGTTAGCATTGACTGCCGGTGTCGATATGGAAATGTCGAGCCGTACGTATGCAAATAATCTTAAAAATTTGCTCGACCAGGGAAAAATTGAAATGGAATGGATTGATGATGCTGTGCGACGTATTCTTCGAATAAAATTCCGCCTGGGACTATTCGATAATCCTTATGTCGACGAAAATTTGGCGCAATCGGTATTGCTTGCCGATGAGCACCTTGCAGTAGCCCAAAAACTCGCCGAAGAGAGCATTGTATTGCTTAAAAACGAGAACAATATTTTGCCGCTGAACAAAGGAACTAAGGTAGCTTTGATTGGTCCGTTGGCAAACCAGCCATACGAACAACTCGGTACATGGATTTTTGATGGTAATGCCAACGATTCGAAAACCGTGTTGGAAGCACTTGTTGCCTACAATGGAAAACAAAATGTGGCTTTTGCACAAGGGCTAGAGTATAGCCGCGATAAATCAGATAAAGCATTTGCTGAGGTTGAACACGCTATTGCACAATCGGATGTTGTGCTTGCTGTTGTTGGCGAAGAATCAATTTTATCGGGCGAAGCAAAAACTTTAGCCGAACTCGATTTTCCCGGAAAACAAAACGAATTGCTTGAACTTGCGGCCTCAAAGGGCAAACCTGTAGTTATGGTTGTTATGGCGGGCCGCCCAATAGGGTTGCGGCAAACTCAGAATTTTGCCGATGCGGTTCTTTATGCATGGCATCCCGGTACAATGGCAGGCCCGGCAATTGCAAACATTGTTTTTGGCGAGGCTGTGCCCAGTGGAAAGCTGCCCGTTACCTTTCCTAAAGGCGAAGGACAAATTCCGATATATTATGCACACAAAATGTCAGGACGTCCGGCTTCGGCCGATAATTGGACTCATATTGACGATATTCCGGTAAATGCTGTGCAACATTCCCTGGGCAATACAAACCATTCGCTCGACTATGGTTTTACTCCCTTATATCCTTTTGGTTTTGGTTTATCGTATACAACTTTTGAGTATTCCGATATTCAGTTATCATCAGATACAATGACTCAAAACGATGAAATTACAGTAAGTGCTACAATTAAAAATTCAGGCAATATAGCTGCAAGTGAAATTGTGCAGTTATACACCCGCGATTTGGTGGCTTCGTATACCCGGCCTGTTCGCGAGCTGAAAGCTTATAAACGGTTAACTATACAGCCCGGAGAGTCGGTGAAAGTTGATTTTACAATTGATGCTCAAATGCTAGGATTTTATTTGCCCGACGGAAATTTTACAGTTGAACCCGGAAAATTTCACGTTTGGATTGCTCCTAATGCTGCCGATGGTTTACAAAAAGATTTTGAACTTGTAGAGTAGTGTACACTGCTAACGATGTTTATAGTATTAGGTTTAGGTTAGAATTTTTTAGTTTTTATGCCGGTGCTGTTCGTAATCAGCACCGGCTTTAACACAGAACGGAGGTTAAAATGAGGCGATTATTTCAACTTGCAGGCATACTGGCAATTCTGTTTACTTTAAGCAGTTGCTTTAACTCATCGGATAATGAGTGGGAGCTTGTGTGGAACGACGAGTTTGATTACCATGGTTTACCCGACGATACAAAATGGAATTACGATACCATTGGAAATTCGTATGGATGGGGAAATAATGAGTTGCAGTTTTATACTTCGCGTGACGAGCAGAATGTATACGTTGATGGTTCGAATTTAAAAATAAATGCTTTAAAAGAGCGTGCAGGAGATTTTAATTATACCTCGGCACGATTAACAACAAAACATAAAGGCGACTGGCTGTACGGACGTATCGAAGTGCGGGCAAAATTACCCGGTGGACGTGGTGTATGGCCGGCAATTTGGATGTTGCCCAGCGATTGGGAATATGGAGGATGGCCTGACAGTGGCGAAATAGATATTATGGAACACGTGGGATACGAACCCGATTCTATTTATACTACAGTTCATACAGGCGCATTTAACCACAGTATTGGTACTCAGGTAGGCCGGGCCAAATATGTGCCCGATTGCGAAGATAAATTCCATACTTATTCCATTGAATGGTATCCCGAAAAAATTGATTTCTTTATTAATCGTGATAAAGTGTTTACGTTTAAAAATACCGAAAAAAACAGCAGCGAATGGCCTTTTGATAAACATTTTCATTTGCTGTTAAACCTCGCTGTTGGTGGCAATTGGGGTGGCCGTTACGGAGTCGACAATTCAATTTTTCCTGCAACTCTGTTTGTTGATTATGTGCGGGTGTATAAACAAAAATAGAATGCCGAAAGTTCCCATCATATGTGTTTCATCTGATTATACAGATACTATAACTGAGTTAAAGTTTGTTTTGCTTTAAACAGAATACCATTACAAAATATTTGTGACAAACAAAACTGCACAAAAAAATGTTTGTTGTATAATTAACAACATCAATAATGATAAATAAAGCCTGGATATTAATAATCCTTTTGTTTTTTGTTACAGGTGGATTTTTTACCACTGTAAAAGCACAAGAATGTACATACACGGTTTTTGCCGATGAGTTTAATTATGACGGTGCACCGGCCTCGTTGAGTTGGAACTTTGAAACAGGTGCCGGTGGCTGGGGAAATAACGAACTGCAAAACTATACCAACAGCCGCGAAAATTCATATGTAAGCAACGGTACATTAAAAATCCATGCAAAAAAATCATCAACAGGAGTATGGACCTCGGCGCGTATGGTTACAGCCGGAAAAGCTTCGTGGAAATACGGACGTTTCGAAATTCGTGCTAAACTGCCCTCAGGGCGAGGTACCTGGCCGGCAATTTGGATGATGCCGCAAAATTCGACCTATGGTGGATGGCCCAATAGCGGCGAAATTGACATTATGGAGCACGTGGGATACGAACCCGGAAAAGTTCACGGAACAATACATACCGAAGCGTACAATCACAAAATTGGTACACAACGTGGCGGTAGTGTTCTTGTTGATGAGGTACATACACAATTTCATATTTATTCAATTGAATGGACTCCCGATAAAATTACATGGTTTGTTGACGACGAAGAGTATTATTCATTCCGAAATCCCAATTTGACTTATAAGGAATGGCCTTTTGATCAGCCTTTCTTTTTAATACTCAATATTGCCATAGGTGGCGATTGGGGCGGAGCAATGGGAATTGATCCTGCATTAAGCGAGTCTGTAATGGAGATCGATTATGTGCGGGTTTATCAGACATTATTACCCGACTTTGAAGTTGTGGGGCCCAATAATGTCGAAATGAACCAAGAGCTTGAGTTTAGTGTGACACATATTGATGGGCTTAATTATACCTGGACATTACCTGCAGGGGCACAAATTATTGGAGAATCGAATTCAAACAGCATTCGTGTTAAGTGGGGCAATACTGCCGGCAATGTACAGTGTGTTGTTGCTTCAGCTTGCGAACAAAAAACAGCAAACCCACTCAATGTTACAATGCAGCTTAAGCCCCAAAACTTCCCTTTTATTTTGCCTTCGCTTAATGCGCAAAATCAAACAAATTGGTCGGTGCCCAAACAGCAAGATGGAAACGCTTTTTCGTTATCGGCCGACGGTAAACAAACCCGGGTCGATTATACTGTAAACGAGCCATTATCAAATCCATACATTGCCTATGTTTTGCCTTACACTGCCGATTTTGCCGATGTTCCATCAGTTGCTGTGAATATAAAAACATTTTCGAATAATGCTCCCGATATATTGCGGGTTGATTTTGTTGACCAAAACGGAAAAGTGAATACATCCGATTTATTCAAAATTGATGAAGTACTAGCTTATAACCATTTTCATCGTTACTCGTATGTTTTTAGTGGAAGTACTTCAACATGGAAAATGGATCGTATTGTTGAGCTGCGTTTGTATGTAAATTTCGGATATTTTGGAAAACCGGGTGATGGAACTTTTGTTATAGGCGATATTGAATTGGCTCCCGATGGTTTTTTTGAACAAAGCATCAGTCCCGCCCAATCGCCATGGTGTTTGCCCTTAAATATTCGCTGGAATGTTGCTGCACCTTTTGAGCAAGTGCTTACGCTCGAATCAAATGAGCAACAAGTAAATATTCAAACAGCACAAGGCTTGGTACCCGACAGCAATTATGTTGAGTATGTATTTGCACAGCCGGTTGATCTCTATTTGAATTCCGAATTGAGTATCCAATTTGCATCCGGAGGAAGTTTTCCTCAATCGGTACGTGTAGCATTGATTGACCAAAGTGGAAATTATAATCCCGACGATGTGTTTGTAATTGATGATTTTTCGGGAATTGATGAAGGCGAAGAGTTTCGTTATGTGTTTGGTAATAAGCCCGATGGGGGAGATTTTATGTTGTGTAGGGTGCAATCGGTACGCATGTGGGTAAACAACTCCGGAACTCAATCACAAACCTCCAATTTTTCGATTAACAAAATATGCCTTAATTCATCGCAGGGCATGGTAAATGTTGCTGCTCATCAAAGTTTAGATGGTACTAAAGTATATCCAAACCCTGCAAGCAATTTATTTGTTATTGAGGCCAACAATTGGGAGAATACTTCTTTTAAGATGTATAATGCAGTAGGTAATATTGTATTAAAAGGTAAGCTACATGCTAAAACGTGTAATGTTGATATACGTTTTTTGCCTGCAGGAGTTTATAATATATTATTTGAAAAAAATGATCAGCTCATGCATCGTCATAAAATGATTATAATCGAGTAAGTGATCTGTTGATTTATATAGCTGAATATTTTTTTTGTTTTATTCCAAAAACAACAATTCCGCCTAAACTTATAAGCAATGAGATACTTGCTGCAAGTTTAAAATTTCCTGACATATCGTATAAAATACCCCCGGTTAACGGACCAAAAATACCTGCAATTCCGTATCCCATAAAAACAATCGGGTATATAGCGGCTAAACGTTTTATTCCAAATCGTATGGCTGTTTCGTTTACAAATACTACAAAATTTGCAGCAAATCCGGCACCTATTATCAATACAAGTATATAAAACAGCACTAAGCCGAATTGAAAATTCCCAATTAAGAAAGTAGCTATTCCCTGCATTGTAAGGGCTATTGATAAAATGCGCATTGTTGACAGTTTGTCGCTAATCCATCCCCAGAAAATGCGCCCCGACAGATTGGCTGCGGCAAAAAGCATAATGGCTGCCGAGAGTTGATTGTCGGTATAGAATGTATATCCAATAAGTTTTAAATTACCGATAACAAGCAACCCGGCAAAAGTTCCCATAAGTATAGCGGTAAACATGCGTAAAATTTCACGTTTAGGCAGTTTGTTTTTATGGGATAATACCTCATCGGGTTTTTGAGTTTTTGGAAGCAGTATGGCAATTAAAAGCAAACTAACTCCATATATGTAGCCCACATACCTGAAAACCACTAATACATCGTAGCCTTGTTTGAGTAAATAACCGGCTATAAGGGTTAGTACTATTGAACCTCCGGCAAAACCACCCGAAACTAAACCCGTAATTACTCCTTTATGCCGGGGAAACCAGTTTACCGGCACCGATATTGACGACATATAGCCCAGCCCCATGCTTGTGCCACTGAGCAAACCTATGCCAATAAGTAAAATGATGAGTGAACCGTCAGAAAATGAAGCGAATAAATATCCTGAGAAAAATAAAATCGATGATAAAAAAATCATCCCTTTGAAGCCAATTTTATGTATTAATTTATCGGCCAGTAACATCGAAGTTGTGTAGCTTGTAATTACGACTCCAAAAATAAGCTGGGTTTGCGAAGCCGACAGTCCGTATACATTTTTTAGAGCAGGTACAAATAAGCTCCAGGCATATACTCCTCCTAAAAAAACCATAACCAGTACAGGCAGAGAAATTACAATACGGTTTGTTTGTTTTGATGTATAACTTGTTTGCTGATTCATGCCTTTGTTGCCAAAACCGGCTGATATTGAATTCATGACAGTAAATATAGATTTTTTTGATTTTTTATGCCATACAATCCTCTCATGCACGGTGAATTATTCGGTTTTGTTAACAAATTACAAACATCGTTTTGTGTAGATATATTATTCTCTATCAATTGTGTCCGGTAAAAAATAAATGAAATTGGGTTTAGCCCAATCATGCAGTCAGTGATTTATGCTGGATTCTCAAAATCAATTTAATATTTTTTGTCATTTATCTGACAACAGCGATTCTTTATACACAGAATTGTGATTTAATTTATTTTGGGAATTTATCTTATCAAATAACGTATTGGTCATCTTATTTATGATCTTTATCAAAAAAAATCTATTTTATTTCATTTATTTCATTTATTTCATTTATTTCATTTATTTCATTTATTTCATTTATTTCAT
>CAZARW010000015.1:0-18348 GCA_964487645.1 uncultured Prolixibacteraceae bacterium | reverse complement strand
TTATTTTGTCTAATAATATATTTATCTCAACGTTTTTATTTGTTTAAATAGTACAACCTTAAACACCGGCCGATACCCCTCACCATGTATCCCAAAAGTTTCAGGTAGTAAAAAAAGCAGATCAAGTTGCTGCTGTAGTATAGTATTTTATAGCTACATATTATGATGAAACATATCCTTTTTTCAGTATTGATAGTATCTTTTGTATTCACCGGCCATACAGCAGATAAAAGTAATGGCTTACGTGATATTAAGTTGGGCTTCCAAAAGTATCCCTGGATGGGCGATATACCATCCTTTTCATCCCAACGACAGAGTTTTACTCCATTGGGTTATTTTGAAGCAAATTACCGGGTAATCAATAATGTCGATTGTGGAGCCAGTATAGGTTTTAGTTTGTATGAACACGCAGATTATGGGGATATTGAAGGAGTAGCCCCCAGGGAATTTGATTATCCGATATCAGCAACAATAAGCCAAAAGCCAATGCTTACCTATGGAATAAACCTAAACATCCATTTGTTACCCATTATTTTTCAAAAAGATGTTCGCTTTATTGATATATATGTTGCTTCAAAAATTGGAGGCATTTATTTTTCAGAAAGGAATAAAGAAGTGGTGTTTGCTGAACGGCCATTAATTGATTATGGTATTTACGGAGGTATTGCTGTATATCCACGAAACCGTTGGGGCCTGTATTACGAATATGGTTATGGAAATTATATTCGATGGAAAGCCGGGTTGATTTTGAAGTTAAAGAAAAACAAGAATTATCAAGAATAAATTTTTTAATAAGCATGTTTGACACATACCTAAAATTATAATACTACAAACAAACAGCAAATGCAAACACAAATCGATACCAACCAGCCAAAAGCCATCAGCTGTAAGTCATCAGCCAAAAGCCACTGGTTGTTTATAGTATTCCTTACTGCCACCCTGCTCCTTACGGGTTGCTATACCTTAGTCGACCACGAAATGCCTAAAATACAAAACATTCCAACAGTAAATGCCATATTGCAGGACGGAGAATCGTTAATGATGCAACTTAGTATGTCTGCCGATCTCGACACTGTGCCTCTGTCAAGTATCAATAATGCCGATATTGAACTTTGGGTAAACCATGTTTTTGTTGAAAAACTGGCTCACGAAAGTGATGGTCTTTACACTGCTCAATCCATAGTTGAAGCCGGGCGCGAATACTGTTGCAAAGTTGTGGTGCCGGGGTTCGATACCTTGTTCTGTCTGAGCAAAATACCCGCTCCGGAACAAATACTGGGCATACATCACATTAATATTGCCGGCAAGGACGAAGAAGGCACATCGCATCCGGCTTTGGAAATAACTTTCAGTAACAAACCAGATATTGTTTCTTATTACGAAATTCAAATTAACATGTTCGACTACGATAATGAAATCAGCTATCCAAATATAATAAATGTGGTTGACCCGGTAATTCTGAACGAAGGATTGCCTGTTTTGCTTTTTAGTAACGAATTGATAACGGATTCGGTTTATACCATGTATATAAACTACGATACAGGAGGTTCATATACAGCAGGAGGAAGTACTTTCCGAACCATATTGGAACCCTTTGTAGTTGAATTGCGTACCGTTAATTACGATTACTACCGCTTTCGCAAACAATATTATTTATACGAGCAAGGCCGTTATGCCGATGGTGTAATCGAAACGATGACTTCGGCGCCACTCTATTCAAATATAGAAAACGGCACGGGCATTTTTGCCGGTTACTCATGCTTTGTTTCCGACACCATAAAACCTTCTTATGAACTCTAAACTAAAAATGTATACCGCATTTGTATTCATTCTTTTTTGTTTACAATTGCAGGCTCAAAATCGAGTGTCGGGTTATGTGTTCGACAAACAAAGCGGCGAGCGACTCATTGGGGCAAGTGTATACGAATTTGCCGGCTTACGGGGTACTGCTACAAACAACAACGGCTATTTTTCGTATATTTCGCAAGGGGGCGAAATTACTGTATCCTTTATTGGATATAAAAGTCTGAATTTGAACATAAATTCCGATACCATTCTTTATGTTTATCTCGAAAGTGGACGAGAGTTGGGCGAAGTTACAGTTTATGGACAACAGCAAGAGCGTGGCTCAAACATATCGGCACTCAGTATGCACGAAATGCTCTCAATACCGGCACTGGGCGGCAAACCCGATGTGCTAAAATCGTTGCACCTGATGCCGGGCATACAAGCGCAGCAAGAGGGGGCAAGCCTTATAAGCGTACGTGGCGGTGCTCCGGGCGAAAACCTTTACCTGATCGATAATGTGCCGCTTATTTATGTGAACCACCTGGGCGGCTTTACCTCGGTTTTTAACCCCGATATGATTAACAACGTCGAAGTATACAAAGGCGGTTTTCCTGCAAAATACGGAGGTAAGCTTTCATCAATCGTGTCAATTAACCAGCGCGAAGGCGACAAAAATACGATAAAAGGTGCACTTAGTTACGGGCTTACCGATGTATCGGGAGTAATTGAAGGCCCCTTGTTTGGACAAAATTCAAGTTTTATTGTTACTGCCCGCAAAACCCTTACCGAATCCCTTATGATGCTGGCTAGTTCTTTCTCGAAGGGAGGTGATTTTATTGTGGGATACGGGTTTCACGATGTAAATGCAAAACTCTCGTGGCGCCCCGATAAGCGTAACAGCTTTTTTGTAAACGTATACCAGGGCGACGATTACCTGTTTTATTTCTCAAAAACCTCGTATGTCGAAAAGGAAAAAAGCAAGCTTACCAATATGTGGGGAAACTGGCTGGCCTCGGCACGATGGAACAGGGTATTTTCGACGAAACTCACCGCCGACAACACCCTTTCAATTACCCATTACAGATTAAAAATTGTACAGAGATTCGAATCTTTTAGCAAGCTCGATACCATCGACTTTCACATGGAATCAAAATCATCGGTACGCGATGCTTCTTTTCGTTCCGATTGGAATCTGAAACTGAACAACAGCATAGCGTTCGACTTTGGGGGCAAACTCACGCATTATGGCTATGTGCCAAATCAAACCCTGCGTAATAATGAGCATACAAATTTCAAAACAGAAAAAACCGGTGCTTTCGAAACATCGGTTTATGTGGGGACTAATATCAACTTGTGGAAATTTGCTTCATTCGATGCCGGGGGCAGGCTGGTAGGCTATTATGCTCCCGATTATTCCAATGTGGTTTTCGAACCCCGGGTTTCGTTCAATATCCATCTGACCCAAAAACAGATGCTAAACTTTTCTTATCACGATGTAAACCAGTTTTCGCACCTTTTGTTTACTTCGGGGAGTATAATGAACAACGAAATATGGTTGCCGGTGGGCAAAGGTATTGAGCCCTCAAAATCGGTGCAATATACTGCCGGGTGGAGCGGAAACTTTTTCAATAACATGCTCGAAGCCGAACTCAACTTTTATACCAAAAGCATGCAAAACCTGGTGGTTTATAAAGAAGGCTATTCGAACCTGTTAGGCGATGGAGGCTGGCGCAATAAAATTGAGCCGCAGGGTTCGGGGCATTCGCGTGGCTTAGAACTTTTGATCAAAAAAGCACATGGCAAATTAACCGGCTTTGCTGCTTACACATGGTCAAAAACTACACGCCGGTTCGATGCAATTAATGGCGGTAAAGCTTACTTGTTCGATTTTGACAGGCCACATTCCATAGCTGCGCATATTAACTATACCTTGTCCGAGGTGTGGTCGGTAAGTGCTGCATGGGTTTACCAAAGCGGACAACCGTTTACCCCGGTAATAGGCCGTAAAATGGTGCCTGTCGATATACAATCAGGCAATGTGTATTGCGAAGAAGCTCTTATTTATGGCGAACGCAACAGCCATCGTATGATTGATTATCACCGGCTCGATTTGGGCGCTGTGCGTAAGGTTACCAACAAAAATGGCCGACGTGCCGAGTGGATATATTCGGTTTACAATGCATACTCTCGCCGTAATGCCAATGCATATGTTTATGGCGATGGGAGAGAATTGAATTCAGGCATAATGATCAAAAACAGGCCATACAAAGTCAGCTTTTTCCCAATAATTCCAACTGTATCGTATCGTGTATATTTCGACTAGTGTACCCTGTTGTAAAAACTGTA
The DNA here is from genome assembly GCA_964487645.1 of uncultured Prolixibacteraceae bacterium. GTDB lineage: Bacteria > Bacteroidota > Bacteroidia > Bacteroidales > Prolixibacteraceae > Roseimarinus. The sequence goes on along the minus strand of CAZARW010000015.1, from coordinate 14,214 downwards.
AACAATTTTGCCGATCCGAATAAATAAAACTGCTGAAGCCAATAAAACCAAATTCCGTTTGAGAGTGTTATCTTTGTCGGCTATAAATTAATAGTGAATGACTGATCAGGATTATAAGGGACGGAAAGTAGCATTTTACACCCTGGGGTGTAAACTCAATTTTGCCGAATCGTCGGCAATGGCACGAAAATTTGAGGAAATTGGTTTCGAGCGTGTCAATTTTAAACAACTTGCCGATGTATATGTACTAAACTCGTGTACAGTTACTGCCGAAAGCGACAAAAAAAGCCGGAACTTTATTCGTTCGGCTATTCGGCGTAATCCCAATGCCCTTGTCATGGTAACCGGTTGTTATGCACAAATTTCGGCAGCCGAAATCGCAAAAATACGTGGAGTGGATTATATATTGGGTGCTGCCGAAAAAGGAAACATTACGAATTACATTAATAATTTTCAGAAAAACGAACATCCGGTAATCAGGGTAAGCGATTTTAAAAAAAATGACAGCTATTTCTCGGCATATTCTTTTGGCGACCGTACACGCACATTTTTAAAAGTTCAGGATGGATGCAACTATTTTTGCACGTATTGCACAATTCCTTTTGCACGGGGTAAAAGCCGTAACGACAGCATCGAAAATACCATTGCCGAAGCCCGCAAAGTTGTTGAATCGGGGAGTAAAGAAATTATTCTCACAGGAGTAAATATTGGCGATTTTGGTCAATCGACCGATGAATCGTTTTTTGATTTGTTGCAAGCACTCGATAAGGTAGCAGGTCTCGAGCGTATCCGTATTTCGTCGGTAGAGCCTGATTTGCTGAGCGACGAAATTATTCGCTTTGTTGCCTCGTCGCAGCACATTGTGCCTCACTTTCATCTTCCGCTACAGGCCGGATCAAACCGGGTACTCCAACTGATGAAACGCCGATATACACGCGAGCTTTTTGCTTCGCGCATCGAAACGATAAAAAAACTGATGCCCCATGCTTTTATTGGGGTTGATGTGATTGCCGGCACCAATGGCGAAACCCACGATTTGTTTGTTGAATCATACACCTTTCTTGAAAATCTCGATTTTTCACAATTGCATGTATTCCCTTATTCGGAACGTAAAGGAACAATGGCACTTAAAATTCCTCATGTAGTGCCGGTACCCGAGCGTAAGCAACGAGTGCAAAAGTACATGGAGCTTTCGGTACGTAAACATCGTCTTTTTATCGAGAGCCAGCTGGGTAAAACACTTCATGTACTTTTCGAACATAAAAGCCACAACGGGCTTATGTACGGATGGACAGAGAACTATGTGCGCGTAAAAATTCCGTACGATAAAAACCTCGACAACAAAATATACAGTTTTGAATTGCAAACCCTCGATACTGATGGCGTAGTGCTGGGGCAAATAAAATAACTATATTAAGCAGCAGAATCTATTTTTATCAGTAATTGTCTATGATATTCTAAATACTCACGTCTTTGTTCGTTCAAAATTTTCTCGTCTAACTTGTATTCTTCCCAAAATTCAACTACATCATTTGATAATCTTTTTGAGAAAATAATTTTCCCCTCATCAGTAAATGAAATATACTTTAAGTCAAAAAGTGAATCAATTGTTCTGCTTAGAAGCAAGCCATTATTTGGGTCATAAGCTTCTATTTCATTTGATTCAATAAATGGCTTAATATGACTAGCTATTAAAACAGGATAAGCTAATTTCTCTAAAACACAAATTGGATTACCATATAATTCTTCGCATTCTTCTTGAAGTTGATTTTTGTATAATCTATGTAAATAGGGGTCTCTTCTTTTTGTAATCGCTTTTAAATCTTCTCCAAAAATTTGTTCTGCATCTTCTTTGAAATACAAATCATCTTTAACGAAAACTAAATCATCAAGTTTACCTAAAATATTGTAGAGATAGCCAATTTGGTTGTATTTCCTTTCAATGAAACCTATCTTATTAGCTTCTGCTACATAATTTTGTAATTCATCAGATTTAATAAATGGTTCATTGTGTTTTTCGATATCTACAAGCATTAATGCAATAATTTCTTCTTTGGACAATTTTCCTTTTTCAATTAATGTTTGAATCAAAAAGTTTATTTGTTTTATTGAAGATTCATTATTAACTGCTCTATTAAAGCTTGAATTTGAATAAATTATTTTAGATAAAAGTGTTTCTCTTTTTTTATTAGTTCTTGCCTCAATATATTCTTTGGATTGTGGATGATATGAAACCAAAAAAGAATTGATAAACCCCATTTTAACTAATTGATTAATAGATTTTCTTATGGAAATTAAATTAATAGGGTTTACTTTCTCAACCTCAAGTTGAAGCTTATTATATTTTTCCTCTGAATATGGCTCATTATTAAAGTCATCAATAAATTTAACACACACTGCAAGTGTGTCTAAAAATTTTTTTCCATTATAATCGGTAAAAGCATTGGTTAACTTCCAATACTCTTCATAATTCTGCTGTTGCATAAATTCTCTTAATATTTTCTTGATAAAGTTCATTTTTTACTATGAATAAGTATTCTTTATTTGCTTCTTTTTTTTCTTTACCTGTTATTTTATAATTGTGTTTTCGCTCAATTACTTGAACATTATTTGAATATTTATTAAGCAAATATAGTAATTCATCTTTTGTTGGGAACGAAGAATTATTATAACTCAAATACCAATATTTAAAGTTTGATAATTTTGAAAATAATTTATCGAACAATAATCCTACGGTTTTTCTATCAACAAAATTATTTTCAAATGGAACTGTTTTAGCTGTTTCAATAAAATCATCAATTAGACCATAAAACCCAAAATAATTATTCATAGTGCCTGTATAAGGCGGATCTAAATAAATAATGTCTGCTTTAATGTTGTCTAACAAGTTAAAAACATCATCATTGTATGCAACATTATTTTTTGAATTATTAAAAACGGCATTGTTATATTCATTTACATTTTGCAAAAAATGATATTTGAATGATTTATTATGATAGGCTCTTTTTCGTTTATATTTTGCATAGCTATATTCTTCATCTCGAAGTTGCTTAATCTTATCCCAATTAATATTGAATCGTGAATATGGCATTTTGCGAATCATTGTTCTACGCATCAAAGCGAAAGCAAGTGATTTTTTAGTTTCTGAATCTAATTTTTCGATATTTTTTCGATACAAATCGAGTTCTTTGCATTCTTCTGGAAAGAAAAAAACTTCAGAATAATTTTCAAACATAAAACCTTCAAATGGTTTGCCTGAAAAAATTGTTTCAATATCTTCTTTAGATAAAAAGGATGAATTGTTTTGTATTAAAGCATTGGCAATATGATAATTGATTTTTAAAATATCATTTGTGTAAACTTCAAATCCTCTGCATTTAGCTTCATAACTTAAAGAACAACCTCCAGAAAACGCATCAAATAAGGTTTTAGTATCACTAGGAAATTGGTCGCAAATCCATTTGGCGATTTTTTCTTTATTACCTATGTAGTTAACCTTTGGATATTTAAACATTTTCAGACATTTTTATTATTACTTCTGCAATTGCTTCTGCCATTTTGGGTGGAACAGAATTACCCACTTGTTGTTGTTGTGATATTTTCGTTCCTTTAAATACAAAATCATCAGGATATGATTGAAGTTTTGCTAGTTCTCTAACTGTTAAAGCTCGGTTTTGTTCATAATGAAATATTTTTCGCATATCACCAGTGACGCAAACCGAAGGTTCATCACTTTTATAGCGAATGTATTTTCTAATATCTCCTGATTTTGGTCTAATATTTACTGGAATTTCATCTCTACTTCCGCCATTTTTTACATATTTCATCTTTTCAAGCATTTGGTCAGAATGATTCATTGCAATATGGTTGGGAATTGTTGATTCTTCTCCTGATTCAAGTGGAGGATAACTCTCAAGAACTTCTTTAACAGTTAAATATTTTTGCACAGTTTTTTTTGGGAAAATGATTTCTTTATTTTTATTTGTGCCAATAAATATTACTCTTTTTCTAATTTGAGGTACACCAAAATCCGCTGAATTAAGAATTTTGCATTCAACTTTATATCCAATTTCTTGAAAATCCTTAATGATTTCTTTTCTTGTTTCTCCTTTATTATGATTGTATAGCCTTGCAACATTTTCCATTACAAAAAACTTGGGTTTAACAACCTTTACTACTCTTACAAATTCTTTAAATAATTTGTTTCTTGGGTCATCAATAAATTTTCGTCCAATATTTCCTGCCATACTAAAACCTTGACAAGGTGGTCCACCTATTACAACATCTATTTCATCAAATTCTTTGAGATATGAAATTTCAGCATCAGTCAAATCGCAAATGTCCTTTTTAATTAATTGATGTTTGGGGAAATTGTATTTATAAGTTTCACAAAAACTTGGTTCAATGTCTATGGAAAAAACATTTTGAAATCCTTTATTGTCAAAACCTAATGAAAAACCACCTGAGCCCGAAAACAAGTCAATATATTTTAATGTGTTTTTCATAATTCTAACTCTCCCTGTTTCATGTTCTTATTCTTGATGTAATTTGAGGCATTTTCAGCAACAATGAAAATTGAATCTGAACATTTGTATTTGAAAGCTTCGCTGGCAAATTTATCTGCAAAAAATAAGTCTACAATTTTTTGATTTTCAATTTGAAATAGTTCTGCCAATTTTCTCAATTTAGATTTACTAAATTTTTGACTTCCATTTTCGATACGACTTATGGCACTTGTGTTGATACCAATTTTTGCACCAAACTCTGTTTGTGTCCATTCTCGTTTTTCTCTTTCTGTTTTTATAAATTGTCCGAAACTTGTCATTTTTATAATTTTACCCAAAAACGATTTGATATGATTTTAGCAAATTTACAAAATCTTTTCTTAATTTGTGTCAAATTAAATGTAATCAATTTTATAAAATTTGAAAAACCTCGATAACAAAATATACAGTTTTGAATTGCAAACCCTCGATTCTGATGGCGTAGTGCTGGGGCAAATAAAATAAGCTGCTTTTTTGCCTGTATTTGCGGTAAACATCAAACAGAGAAGGTGGTTGTGTTTCGGTCCCTTTTTTTGGCTTATACACATATAAAAACGATATTTGCCAATGCTAAAATTTGTGTAGTGATAAACCGTTATTATTCAATATAAACCAATACCTGAACCAAATTTTTTGTTTGATGAATTACTTTAAATTATTTTTTTCATTTTTTGTCCTGCTGGCAATTTTTTCAGTAACCCCCATTAATGCACAGGTTGTGATTAACGAAATTGTTTCGTCAAATCAAACAGGCATTGCCGACGAGGACAACGACAACCCCGATTGGATTGAACTGTACAACACATCAAACAGCCGAATTAACCTGCAAGGTTGGGTGCTTAAAGACCGTGAAAATAAAACCGACCCCTGGGTTTTTCCCGAAGTATATATCGAACCCCATTCCTGGTTGCTGGTATATGCATCGGGTAAAGACCGAAAAAATATTCCTTTTAATTACCGAACAGTGATTGATTGGGGCGATGAGTGGCAATATTATGTACCTGATAACGAGTATCCGCCTGATACCTGGCGCGAAACATCGTACACTGCCAACAATTGGCTTGTGGGGCCAAGTGGTTTTGGCTATGGCGATAACGACGACAATACCGAAATCCAATCGTTGTATTCAATTTATATCCGAAAACAATTTGCAATCGAAAATATTGATGCACTTACCGAACTTGTTTTGCATGTTGATTACGACGATGCTTTTATTGCGTTTATTAACGGACAAGTTGTTGCAATGGACAACCTCAGCCTTGTGTCGTCCGATAATTTCAACGATGTAAATGTGGGAGGAAATCATGAAGCACAAATGTATCAGAGTGGAAATCCAACTCTTTTTTCGATTAATCCACAGGGGATTCCATTGTTCGAGGGCGAAAATATTCTTGCCTTACAGGGATACAATACCAGTCAGGGTTCGTCCGATTTTTCGCTCATCCCATTTCTTACACTTGGCTCGGGTGCTTATCCGGTTACAGAGGTTTCGGAGCATTTGAATTTAACCAGTGGCGGAGGATTGCACACAAATTTTAAGATCGATGCACAAGGCGAATCCTTATGGTTGCTCAATAATAACGGAGATGTTTCCGACACAGTGGATATCGTTACTTTATTGCCCGATGTGTCGTACGGGCGTTTTACTGATGGCAGCAGCGAGTGGAAGTATTTTATGAATCCTACGCCAGGTACACAAAATACTAATCCGAATGATGAGATTATCAGCGATACAATATTTTTTTCGCAGCCGGCAGGGTTTTATGCTGCACCCCTGGCAGTTGAGCTGAGTGCTAAAAGCCCGCAGGCAATAATTCGCTATACTACAAACGGTTCGTGGCCTACTGTTGACAGTCCCGTGTACTCTGAACCAATTCAGATAAACTCAAGCAGTGTAATCAGGGCAGCAGCATTCCGAAATGGTGTGCGCGACCGCGATGTGTTTTCAGCTTCGTATTTCCGAAATTCGGGACACAGCCTGCCGGTAATTTCAATTGCCGGAAATCCTGACGATTTTTTCGACTACTACGAGGGAATTTTAGTCGAAGGGCCAAATGCCGAACCTCAAGATCCGCATTACGGAGCAAACTACTGGATGGACTGGGAAAAACCAATTAACATTGAGTTTTTTAATAAAAACAAACAACCGATGTTTAGCCAAATGGCCGGGATAAAAATTTTTGGGGGCTACTCGCGAATGAATCCCCAAAAATCGATGGCAGTTTTTGCACGAAACCAATACCGGAAAAACCGATTTCCAAATCACATTTTTACCGACAGGGCTTACCCCGAGCTAAAATCGTTTATGCTCCGAAACTCGGGAAACGATTGGCAATACACCATGTTGCGCGATGCTTACGTGTCGGAGTTGGTAAAAAATCTTAATGTCGATCGCCTGGCTTATCAGCCTTCGGTAATATATCTTAATGGCGAATACTGGGGCATACTCAATGCACGCGAAAAACCCGGCGAATACTATATGGCTACAAACCATAATGTTGATCCCGATGTGGTTAACCGCCTCGAAATGCGAAATACTGTTATCGAAGGAAACGGACAGCGATATACGCAATTGCGCAATTATTTATCGAACAATACTCTCAATACCGATGAAAAATATCACTATGTGCAAAACGAGATGGATGTGGATTGTTTTACCGATTATCAGCTTATCGAAATTTTTATTAATAACCGCGACTGGCCCGATAATAACGTGAAATATTGGAATACCGAAAGCCTGTACAGTAAGTGGCGGTGGATTTTGTACGATACCGATTTTGGTTTGGGAATATACGGGAACGATGAATATACCGAAAACGGAATTGAGTTTGCTACCGAGCAATACAATAACTCGTGGCCTAACTCTGCCGAATCAACCTTGTTGCTCCGAAAACTGCTTACGAACGAGCAATTTCGGTTTAATTTTATTAACCGCATGGCCGATCTTATCAACACTACATTTCAACCCGCCAATATGAATTCGGTACTCGATTCGGTACGTGCTCTGATTGATCCCGAAATTGAAATGCATCAGCAAAAATGGGGACGAAGCTATGCCGATTGGGAAAACAAGTTCCCGGTAATCGAAACCTTTAATACACACCGACAAAATTATGTATTGCAGCACTTTAGCGATTATTTCGATCTTGGTAAAATATGCAATGTTCAGCTTTCGGTGTCGGCTCCACTTGCCGGGCGCATAAAAGTGCATTCAATTATTCCTTCGGAGTACCCGTTTACCGGGAAATATTTTTGCAATGTGCCCATTACTTTCGAGGCTATGGCAATGCCCGGATACCGCTTTGTGAAATGGGAAGGCGACAGCCAATCGGATCGACGAAAAATTACTTTAACCTTAACGAATAATACTGCCCTTAGGGCTGTGTTTGAGTACGATCAAACAATTGACCGGAATATTGTGATTAACGAAGTGAATTACATATCACCGCCCGATAACAATGCCGGCGACTGGATTGAATTGTACAATGCCGGAACCCAAATTGTTGATTTAAGCAACTGGCGGCTGATTGACAGCCAGGAGAAAAATATTTTTATGATTAAAGCCGGAACCAAAATGAATCCCGGCGATTACCTTGTGCTTTGTTCAGATATTGTTCGCTTTAAAACTCAATATTCGAACCTGCTGAATGTGCAGGGCAGTTTTGCGTATGGCTTTACTAGCCAGGGCGATCAGGTACGTTTATACGACAGTAACTTGCAATTAATTGATCAGGTAAACTTTCGCTCCGCGAATCCATGGCCAACCGAGCCTCTCTCGAGCCACTCAACCATTGAGCTGATTGATGCAAAAAACGATAACAGTGTCCCCGAAAATTGGGCAGCTAGTGTAGCTGGCGGTACTCCGGGACGTAAAAACAGCGTGAGCAATAATCTGTCGGATAATAGTGAGATTGCCGATGCTGCGTTCGATGTAAAATGTTTTCCCGTGTGCTTTGCCGATTTTACTACTTTGCAGATTTATACTCCCCAAAAAACAAACTGTACAATACAAATTATCGACCTTATGGGAAATGTGCGACAAACTCATACGTATTCACTCGATACTCAGGGGAAATATTCATTCGATTTATTTACCTTGCCTCAAAATTATGCTCCGGGAATGTATTTGATTAAAACCCATACACTCTTTGGATGCAAAACTGTGAAAGTGATAAAAAAATAAGACTATGCCAATCGATTTAAAACTCTTATGCGATAAGGTTTGTGTTTTGCTTGCACAAACAGCCGAAATGATAAATCATGAGCGCGAAAATTTTCGTGGAAGCAAAGGAATAGAAGTAAAGGGGCACAGCGATTTTGTAACCTACATTGATAAAATGTCGGAAATGAAACTTGTTGACGAGTTGGGGCAGCTTTTACCCGAAGCCGGGTTTATTGCCGAAGAAGGTACCAGTACAAAAAAAGGCGAAACCTACAATTGGGTAATCGACCCTATCGACGGTACAACAAATTTTATTCACGGGCTTACACCCCATGCAATTAGCGTGGCACTTATGCGCAATAAGCAAATTGTACTGGGTGTGGTGCACGAAATTTCGCACAACGAGGTATTTAAAGCCTGGGAGGGAAGCCTCGCTTTTTTAAACGATAAACAAATTGGGGTAAGCACTGCTGCCGAACACCAACAGGCTCTTATTGCTACCGGATTTCCGTATTACGATCTCGACAGGGTTGAAATTTACCTCGATTCGATGCGCGAAATAATGCAAAAAACTACCGGAATCCGCAGGCTCGGGTCGGCGGCTATCGATATTTGTTACGTGGCATGCGGTCGGTTCGAAGCGTTTTGGGAATATGGCCTGCACCCGTGGGATATGGCTGCTGCTGCTCTTATTCTTGAACGGGCAGGTGGTAAAGTGTGCGATTTTAATAATACTCCCGCCTATTTATTCAGTGGCGACATTATTGCTGCCAATGACGCGTATTTCGATAAATTTTACGAAATTGTGCACAAACATCTTGGAAATGAAAACCATGGACAATAAAAAAAATGCTGTACTGAAACAATTGCTCGCCGATTTTGATAAACCAAATTTCGATATCGAAGCATGGAAAATAAAAGCCTCAATTATTTTGAAAAAAATATTTGGAGCTAACGACGAGAAAATCTCGCTGATCGAAAATCTGAATTATCATTTTTCAAGCTGGTCGTTGCGCGACCACTCGGGCGGGAAACCTCACGATCCGGTAAAAGATCAGGCGCGCGAAATTATCGAAACCGCTATGCTCGAACTTTCGCTTGACCAAAAGGAGCAAACTTTTTTATCCGAGGCACAAAACGTGCTTACAGGCAGTCAGTTTTCTGATTTGAAAAACCTGCTGAGCGAACAGCACATTTCATCCGAAGCCCTTAGCGCTTTTTTTGCTAAAATTGATGCTTCAACAAAAGACAGCTTGCTTGTAAATATTTTTAGTAAATAATCCTTCAATTTTTCTATCATACTCAGCATGAACAAAAGTATAGGATATTATATTTTAAAGGCTTGTGCATTGCCCATGCAATTGTTTCCTCTTGAGTTTCATTACCTGATTTCAGACGGCTTATATTTTTTTATGTATTATATTGTGGCTTACCGGCGTAAAGTGGTTGCAAACAATTTAAAACATGCTTTTCCCGAAAAAGAACATGCCGAAATCCGCCGAATCGAAAAAAAATTCTACCGCGGCTTTGCCGATATGTTTATCGAAACCCTTTATTTATCGCATGTGTGGACTAAACGCGATAAAAATCGTCTTGAACTTAAAAATATCGAATTGATTTACAAACATCATCGGGCCGGACGTAACGTGATTGTTGTTAGCGGGCATTTTGGCAATTGGGAGTTTATGCAGTTGTTTCAAAACAAATATCCCGAAAGCACGTATTTTATTTACCGCAACTTACACAACAAAGCATTTGATGAACTGTATCGCAGCTTGCGGGCACGGGTAGCTATACCGCTCGAAATGCGCGAAACATACCGAAAACTGCTGGCTCAAAGCAAACAGCAAAAACCGTGGATTGCCCTCTTTATTAGCGACCAGCGGCCACCGGCAAACGATTTAAAAAACTGGCTCACATTTATGAACCGACAGGTGCCAATAATGACCGGAACCGAACGTATTGCTCAAAAAACAAATGCCGTAATTGTTTATCTCGAAGTTCGTAAAATTTCACGCGGACACCATCAGGCCCGGTTCGAAATGCTCGAAGATAAACCTCAAAATACCAGCACTATGCAAATTAGTTCGGCTTTTTTTAAACGACTCGAAAAATCAATAATCCAAAATCCTCATCAGTATTTTTGGACACACAAACGGTGGAAATTCAAAAAAGAAGAACATTTGAGTTAAATTTGCTGCCTCGATGCAAAATGGCAGAAAATATTTGCATATACTTTTAACTATTGAAAAACAAAAGGCACTGAATATTTTGAAAACAGCTGTTGTAATTTTAAACTGGAACGGACGGGAGCATCTCGAAAAATATCTCCCGTACTTACTTGAAAACACAAACGATGAAAATGTTGAACTGGTACTTGCCGATAATGGCTCTACCGACGATTCATTATCGTTTGTGCGGGCAAATTATGAGGCAATAAAAATTGTTGAGCTCGACAAAAACTATGGATTTGCCGGAGGGTATAACCGCGCATTAGCCCATGTTGAGGCCGATGTTTATTGCTTGCTCAACAGCGATGTGCGTGTGAGTAAAGGATGGTTAAATAACGCCATACAAGTGTTTCGTCACGATGATGATATTGTGGCTGTGCAACCCAAAATTTTATCCGACCGCGATCCTTCACGTTTCGAACATGCCGGAGCTGCAGGTGGTTTTATCGATAAATATGCTTATCCCTTTTGCCGTGGCCGAATAATGAATGTGATTGAACCCGATAGCGGGCAGTATAATTCCCCGGGCGAAATTTTCTGGGCTTCGGGGGCGTGCCTCTTTATTAAAGCCAATGCGTTTTGGTTGTGCAATGGTTTCGACGACGATTACTTTGCTCACATGGAGGAAATCGATTTATGCTGGCGCTTAAAAAACAGAGGTTTTAAAATAATGTATGCTCCTTTGTCGACTGTATACCATTACGGTGGCGCAACCCTCGAGTATAACAACCCGCGCAAATTGTTCCTCAATTTCAGAAACAGCCTGTTTACTCTCTATAAAAACTATACCGGCAGGCATTTAAGCCTGGTGATGTTTGTTCGCATGCTGATTGATACTACGGCCATTGCAAAATTTGTGGCAACTTTTGAATGGAAAAATGCTAAAGCTGTAATTGATGCTCACCGCACATACTATAAAAACAAAACAGTACTTAAACAAAAACGGGCACAAATACAGAAAACTGTTAATACCCGCAATCATCGGCAAATTTTTAAAGGCAGTATTGTACTCAATTTCTTTTTATTCTCGAAAAAAAAGTTTTCTCAGTTAAATAAATTCGGTGCAGCACAGTAAGTCTATGTATTTCGCGTTTTTTCTCGGTGCATAGTACTAAACAGCCGTCGTTGCGAGCTTGCGACAAACTATAAATAATTTTATTTATTTTTACCGAACACTATTGCATAACAATCAATTGTTTATTCAATCGACTCAATAACAGCACCCAGTACCGACTCAACATTTGGAGCGGCTACCTGAGCCACATCAACCACTTCGTTGTGTTGATTTCCATGTTCGGGCAAATCGAGGCCATTGTTTGTAATAACCGATAAGCCAAAAACTTTCATGCTCATATGGTTTGCAACAATTACCTCGGGTACGGTCGACATACCCACAGCATCGGCGCCAATGGTATTTAAAAACCGGTATTCGGCCGGGGTTTCAAAACTGGGGCCGGTAAGTCCTGCGTATACTCCCTCGTGCATGCGGATGTTGTTTTTTTGGGCATGATTGTGAGCCGTTTCGCACAGTGCAGGGTTGTAGGCTTTCGACATATCGGGGAAACGTGGACCTAAAGTATCGTGATTTTTTCCGATGAGTGGATTGGTGCCAAACAAATTGATGTGGTCGGTAATCATCATTATATCGCCAACCTCAAAGCTGTAGTTTGTGCCACCTGCAGCATTCGATACCATGAGGTACTCAATCCCCAGAGCTTTAAAAACACGTATCGGAAAAGTTACTTCGTCCATGCTGTAGCCTTCGTAGTAATGAAAACGTCCCTGCATGGCCAGTATTTGTTTGCCTCTGAATGTGCCAACAATCAGATTACCCTGATGCCCTGCTACTGTCGATACCGGAAAATTGGGAATTGAACTGTAGGGGAGTGTGTGTTCAACCGAAATTTTATCGACAAAATTGCCTAGTCCCGAGCCCAGTATTACAGCAATTTTCCCTTTGAAATTGCTATTGCTTTTTATAAAATTTGCTGTTGCTTTTATTTTCTGTAACATAATTCAGTATTTTTTTGTTAAAGGCTTCTTTTGTTTTGTCCAAAAATCGTATTTCGATGGGTATGTAATAAAGCTTTTCGATAAAGCCTTCGGGTTTTTCTTTGACCGATTTTAAGCGAACAAGGTCTTTTTCGGTTGTAATAATAATTTTATCGCGTATGTCAATTTGTTCGTATTTTTCGCATATAGTGTTTAAGTCGGACGATTTAAAAGTATAATGGTCGGCGTAGTTTAAATGAACAATTTCGCCAACTTGTGGTGTCAGATAATCAACCAGAGGAGCAGGGTTTCCAATGCCGGTAATAAGCAGCACGGTGTATTTGCGCATATCGTTGTTAAACAGGCTTAATCCTTTTTCGGCCGGAGTAATTTCTCCATATACAATGCTGGTAAAATATAAGTTTTGGTAAGGACGTATATCAACTTTATTTTTTATAATGCGTTGTTCAATGGGTTTTAATGTAGGCGGGCACTTTGTAATAATGATAAAATTTGCACGGTATTTTGCATTGATAAATTCACGCAGACGGCCAACAGGCAGCAGGGTGTCGGTAAATATTTGCCGGGTGTAGTCAATCAGCAATATATTGATGTTGGGTTTTACACGCCGGTGTTGAAAAGCATCGTCGAGAATAATTGCATCAATATTGAGTTTTTTGGTATTAAGCAGTTTTTGTATTCCTTTAACTCTGTTTTCACATACGGCTACAGGTATTTCGGGAAATTTTTGTTTAATCTGTACCGGTTCATCACCAATATCGGCAATGCCCAGTTTGTTTGTTGCAAGTATAAAGCCTTTAGTTTTGCGCTTGTACCCGCGGCTCAAAAAAGCCACATTAAATTGTTTTTTCAAAAGCGATAATAAATGTTCGGCATGGGGGGTTTTGCCGGTGCCGCCTACGGTTATGTTGCCTACTGCTATTATGGGAATATCAAATTCGTGTTGCCTGAGTATGCCCGAGTTATACATAAAATTGCGTATCGAAACAATTAGTGCATACACAATCATAAAAGGGTAGAGCAGTATTTTTAGCATATATAAAATGTATATCGAAAACAGTGTAATTGAAATATGTGCTAATTTACAAAGATGTTGCAGCTACACAAAAAAAGTTGCCTTAAATGTAAGGCAACTTTTACTTGTAATATTAGGCGCGGTTTTCGTGCATCGTTCCAGTCCGCATACTTACCGAAGTTGAAGCGGGGCAGGGAGTTGAAAATTAGTACTTTACCCGCAGATTAATCTTACGCATTGCTACCAACC
>CAZARW010000014.1:0-48580 GCA_964487645.1 uncultured Prolixibacteraceae bacterium | reverse complement strand
GTTTTGGGTTTCATCAAAATGTGTTTACAGCGAACCCTATCGCCTTTACGGTCGATCATTTGAATAATGTGAAATCCAAATTCACTCTCTACAACATTTGAAACCTGTCCGATTTTAAGATTAAAAGCAGCTTCCGAAAACGCGGGATCCATTGCAGCACGCCCAAAAAAGCCTAAATCACCTCCGTCTTTTGAACTGGGGCATTCTGAATATAAAACAGCAAACATCGAAAAGTTTTCGCCCTCTTCGACACGTTTTTTAATATTGCGCAATTCTTCTTTAATCCGGATCTCTTCATTCTCCTCAATTTTTGGAATCAGTGTTATTTGCGCATATTCGTACTGGGCATTTATACTTGGTTTTTCTTCTTCGGGCATTTGCCGATAAAAATAGCGTACCTCAGAAGGGGTAACTTTAATATTTTCGATAATTTTTGATCGCATTTGAGAACTGAGAATTTCGTTGCGAATAACATCATTTAGTTCGGATTTTAATTGTGGTATGGTTTTTCCGAAATATTTTTCCACTTCGGCTTCTGATCCTAAATGTTGCATAAAATACTCAATACGCATATCGAGCTGCTGGTTAATCTGGTTGTCGGTTACAATTATAGTTGTATCGAGTTCGGCTTCGGCTACCATCAGTTTTTCGATGAGTAAATTCTCAAGTATTTCACATTTCATGTCTCCGTCGGTGGTTATTCCTTGTGCCTGGTTTTGCAAAGCCATCGATTCAATCTCTGATTTTAAGATGATATTGCTTCCGATAACTGCAATAATTTGGTCAATGGTTTTATCTTGCGCTATACTGTTAAATGACAGGCTGTTGAGTATGATAATGATTACAGCTGCAATCGTGCTTTTTTGCATAATAAATGATTAATGGTTATAGACCTTAAAAGTATTGTATTTAAGGGCATTATTGTATAAACTATCCTTAATTTCTCTTAAAAAATCTAATTTTATGTTATTTAAAATGTGTGCTTTTATTTGTTCGGATACAAATTCGACAGGAGCAATTTGCTTGCTCAAAATATAGTTGTGAATAATGATTATATGTTTTTCTGTTTCGGTTTCAAAAGTATAGGTAGTATTATTTTTCAAATAATGATCAATATTTGGTATTTGCTGCTTTGTATTGTTGAGCAAATTTTCAATATATAACCAATTGTTATCAAAGTTATCGTATTTTTTTGCATACCCGAAAATAAATTCTTCTGTGTCGTTGTTTAGTTTATCCTTGTTTTTTACCATTTGATTGATGAAATTCTGAGGAATATCAATTTCTTTCGGAAATATTAAATAACTAATTTGTGCAATAGGGCTTGACAGTATAAATGAATTTTGATTGTTTGTGTAAAATTGTTGGACTTGTGACTGTGTGATGTTTTGTTTGAGTATTTCTTGTATTTTTTTATCGCGGTATTTATGAATCAGCAATTTATTCCGATAGTTATCGAGTTCGTGTTGAATATTCATTTCTTCATCTGATAAATGTTTCTCGGCTTCGGCAACCAGCAATTGATTTTTTACCCAATTGGTAATGTATTGCTTTACAAATTGAGCCGAATCTGATTGTTCAAATTGCAGAGGATATTTTTTCAGCACATCATCTTTGTATAAATATTTTCCGTTAATCTCGGCCAATACTTCTTTGTTTTCGTTAGTAAGTTGCCTGTTGCAGCTTACAAATAAAACGAGCAGAATAATTATGGTATTCGTAAAGTATTGTTTCATACAATGCATTATAAAATTATAAATTGCTTACTGATTTTAGTACACCTTTGTGTATTTTAATTGGGTATTTTTCCCTCAGGTTTTCAATCCACTGTTTTTCAAGTACTTCTTGATAGTCTGAAACATAAAATCCATAAGCTTCGTCAAGAGTTTTTGGAGTACCTCCTTCTTTAACTTCTCCGTATACAAAGTCAGTGTTTTTATTGAATTTGCGAGGCTCCATTTGGTCAAATACTAAATGATCAATTTTAGCATTGTCGCCTTGTTCCCATTTTCCTTCACGAATGGTTACATGTTTTTCGCCGTTAGTGTTAATCATGGCCATAATTGTATCGATGTTTGTAATGCCTTGTTTTGCCAGGTTTTCAACTTTTTTATAAGCTCCCGGAGTATGTGCATATATTTGCATACCTTCAAAATGTTTATCCCAAAGGTACTTGTCTTTGTTTTGCTCGTAAAATTCTTTCAGTCCGGTTGTATCTTTCATGGCTTTATCCCATACTTCCTGCTGCATTATTGCAAACAGGAGTATTCCGTCGTGGTATTCCTCAACAATTTGAGCAAAATCGTCGTATTTTTTTTCGAGCAAAGTGTTTTCGTAGAGTATAAACACTTCGTCTTCGTAAAAACCAAGGTGCATCATCATAATGCGAGGGATGAACCTTTCGTATACTTGTTTCTTTTCTTTTTGCAAATCAATAAAATCATCTACTGTAAATGTTTTATCGTTGTTTACAGTGTAAAGCTTTAATTGCAATATGCTGTCGGGTATTTTCTCATTAATTTCTTCGCCCTGTTTCTCAAGATATTGTGTAAATTTTTCAAAATCGGTTTCGTGTTTTACAAGAGGATATTCCGATTTTAGTTTTTCGATAAATGCTTTTTTGCTGTGAATGCTTCTGTCGGGGTCTTGCCTGATTTTATATTCGAGGTCATCTTTTAATTCTTCAAAAGTTTTAGGTTCTCTGCGATCAACAAGTTTAATAATGTGCCATCCAAACGGAGTGCGTACGGGTTTACTGATATCGCCAATTTTTTCAAGATCAAATGCAGTATTGCTAAATTCTTCGACCATAAAGGTTTTGGTGAACCATTGCATTTCGCCATTTTCTCTTATGGTACTTCTGTCGTCCGAGTGTTCTAAAACCATTTCGTTCCAATCGGCACCATTTTTTAGTTGAGTATATACCTCGTTTATTTCGGTTTCCAAATTTTTTTCAAGTTCGGGGTTAAGGCCACCATTGCTTTTAAACGATTTCATTATATGCGCAACTTTAATTTCGCCTTCCGACTCGTATTTATCGGTAACATATACAATGTGTAAACCATGCTGAGTTTCAAAGGGCATACTCACTTCGCCAACAGGGGTGTTGTATGCTGCATCTTCGAAATCGGCTACCATGTTAAATGCTTTAAAATATCCTAAATCTCCCTGGTTTGTTTTGGCCGATGGATCTTGCGAATACTGTGCAGCAAGTTCGGCAAATGTTTTTTCGCCGTTTAAAAACTGATTTCTGATATCAATCAGTTTATCGTAAACTTTTGCCGAATCGTCGGCTGTTGCATTTGACGGATATTCGAGTAAGATATGGCTTGCTTTTATTTCGGTAATTGTTCTCTGGTAAGCTTCCTTTACCATATCATCGGTAATGGTAATGTCGGTTAAATACTGAAGTGCAAGTTCTTCGCGATATGTTTTTAATTCGTCTTTAAATTCTGACAGGGTATCTAATCCGTGGTTTTGCGCCTCAATTACTTTAAGTTTATAATCAATAAATAAATCCATGTAATCTTCGGCCGAAAGAATTTGTTGCTCATCTTTTAGCTGGCTGTTGTTTCTTTTATACGAACGTTCAAATTCGGATTTAGTAAATTTTTTATCACCAATTTCAACAATAATCTTATTGCTCGATGATAATGAGCATGAAGAAATAAACATTGCTAAAATAATGCTTGCTTTTTTCATTGTACTGCGTATTAAATATTTATGATTAAAAAACATCTCGCTTTATATTACAAAAAGTGGCACAAATTACCTTTTTCGTGCCATTTTTTGAAACGTCATATGTTAAAAAATATTATCGGCTACTATAATTTGGAGCTTCACGAGTTATAGCAACATCGTGGGGATGACTCTCGTTGACCCCCGAAGCTGTAATTTTAGTAAATTTAGCATTGTGCAAAGCTTTTATGTTTTGCGCTCCGCAATATCCCATGCCAGAGCGTAATCCACCAATCATTTGGTACAATACTTCGTACAAAGTACCTTTGTACGGAACACGAGCGGCAATACCTTCAGGCACTAATTTTTTGATATCTTCTTCCATATCCTGAAAATACCTGTCTTTCGATCCGGCTTGCATAGCTTCAACCGATCCCATTCCTCGGTATGCTTTAAATTTCCGTCCCTGAAAAAGAATCGTTTCGCCGGGAGATTCTTCAACACCGGCAAATAAACCTCCGGCCATAACCGAATTTGCGCCGGCAGCAAGGGCTTTAACAATATCGCCCGAATAGCGCAATCCTCCATCGGCAATAACGGGTACTCCCGAGGGTTTAATTGCTTTAGCTACATTGTATATGGCTGAGAGTTGCGGAACACCCACACCCGCTATTACACGGGTTGTGCATATCGACCCCGGGCCAATTCCTACTTTAACAGCATCGGCACCTGCAAGCACAAGGTCGGTTGCTGCCTCGGCGGTAGCAATATTTCCTACAATAAAGTCTTTGTCGGGATATTTTGCTTTTGCACGGCGAAGAGTTTCGAGAACATATTTTGAATGCCCGTGGGCAGTATCAATTACAATTGCATCAACATCGGCTTTTACAAGAGCATCAATTCGCTCAAGGCTGTCGCCGCTAATGCCAACCGCTGCAGCTACACGTAAGCGTCCCTTATGGTCTTTACAGGCAAAAGGTTTGTCTTTAGCTTTTGTAATGTCTTTGTATGTTACCAGGCCAATAAGTTTGTTGTTTTTGTCAACAACCGGCAATTTTTCAATTTTGTATTGCTGAAGTATATCGGCAGCTTTTTCCAAATCGGTCGATTCGGTTGTTGTAACAAGATTTTCGCTGGTCATTACCTCGCTAATAAGCTTGTCGAGCCGACGTTCAAAACGCAAATCGCGGTTTGTTACTATTCCTACCAAATACCCGTCTTTGTCAACAACCGGAATTCCTCCAATTTTATTGGCTTTCATCATTTCGAGCACATCGGCAACTGTTTTTTCTTTTTCAACAGTTATCGGATCGTATATCATACCGTTTTCGGCTCGTTTTACTATGGTTACTTGCTTTGTCTGTTCTTCAATGCTCATGTTTTTATGAATCACACCAATTCCACCTTCGCGGGCAATTGATATTGCAAGTTTCGATTCGGTAACGGTATCCATTGCTGCCGAAATAATTGGAGTATTCAGCTTAATGTTGCGTGTAAGCATTGTTGATAGATCAACTTCGCGAGGAAGTACTTCCGAAAAAGCAGGGATTAATAACACATCGTCGAATGTTAGACCTTCGCTTGTTATTCTGTCTGATAGAAACGACATATTTGTATGGTTTTATATTAAAAATTTGTGTGTGCAAAGCTAAGAAAAATTCGCGTATTCTGTGTGTATTGCCATATATTATGTGCTGCAATTTCAATTTTGTTTTTTATTGCTTTTGATCAAATACTCGAGATATTTATTTTATTTTGTTGTTGATTAAAATCCGACCATTTTGAGCACTTTTACCGACATATTAGAAAAATACTGGGGATATCAGACATTCAGGCCTTTGCAGGAGGATATTATCCAATCGGTTGATCAGGGAAACGATACTCTGGGGCTAATGCCCACCGGTGGCGGTAAATCAATTACTTTTCAGGTTTTTTCACTCTCGAGACCGGGAATTTGTTTGGTAATTACACCTCTTATTGCTTTAATGAAAGATCAGGTGCAAAATCTGAAAAGCAAAGGCATTAAGGCATTAGCTATTTATTCGGGGATGACTTCCGAAGAAATAAAAGTGGCTTTTGATAATGCTATGTGGGGCGATTATAAGTTTTTATATCTCTCGCCTGAGCGCATTTCGACACAACGTTTCAGAGAACGTTTACCGCAAATGAACATTAACCTTATTGCTGTTGACGAAGCGCATTGTATTTCGCAATGGGGGTATGATTTCAGACCATCGTATTTACGGATTGCCGAACTCAGAGAAATGCTCCCCGATGTTAAAATTATGGCTCTTACGGCAACAGCTACTCCTAAAGTTGTTGACGATATTCAGGAAAAATTGCTCTTCGATAAAAAAAATGTGCTCAGAAAAAGTTTTTTGCGTCAAAATCTTGCCTATAAAGTGCGCATCGAAGATGATAAAATCGGGTACCTCATTCGTTCGCTTAAAGACTCAAAAGGCTGTGGAGTAATTTATACCCGGAGTCGGAAAAAAACAAAAGAAATTGCCGAAAAGCTTGTAAGCAGTGGTATTAGTGCTACCTATTATCATGCCGGATTATCGGCCGATAGCCGAAATTTGCGGCAAGAAGAGTGGCTCAGCGGAAAGAAAAGAATTATTGTGGCAACCAATGCTTTTGGGATGGGGATTGATAAACCCAATGTGCGTTTTGTAGTGCATGTTGATGTGCCCGACTCAATTGAAGCGTATTTTCAGGAAGCCGGAAGGGCAGGGCGCGACGGTAAAAATGCCGTGGCTTTGTTGTTGTATAACAATACCGATAAAGTACGCCTCAAAAAAGGAATTGCCGAAAAGTTTCCGCCCCCCGATCACATTAAACGTACTTACGAAGCCTTGTGCAATCATTTACAAGTTGCCATTGGTTCGGGCAAAGGAATAAATTATGATTTTGATCTTATAGCTTTTGCCAAAAAATATAAATTTTCGTTCTCGTATACTTTAAGTGCTTTAAAAATTCTTGAGCAGGACGGCTACCTTGAATTAACCGACGAACTGAACCGGCCTTCGTTATTATATTTTAGGGTAAACCGCGACGATCTGTACAGTTTTCAGGTTTCGAATGCAAATTTTGATGCTTTTATTAAATTGATTTTACGTTCGTATAGCGGAATGTTTACCGATTACCGCCCAATAAACGAAGAGCTGATTGCCAAACGTGCAAATATTTCGATTGATTTAGTGTACAAATATCTTAATGCTCTCGATACGCAAAAAATCATTCATTATTTGCCCCGAAAAGATACTCCATTTATTGTTTTTTTGAAGCCACGGGTTGAGTTACGACATCTGGTAATCTCGAAAAACAACTATACTGAGCGAAAAAACCGGTATACCGAACAAGTAGACGCTATATTGAATTATGCCGAGTCGACAGTGAAATGCCGTAGCCGGATGTTGTTAAATTATTTTGGCGAAAAAGATTCGACACGATGTGGAAAATGCGATGTATGCGAGAATTTACAAGAGTTGGGAATTAGTAATTTAGAATACAGACGCATTGTAAAAGATATAAAATTGATTCTGCAAAAAGAGGCTGTGCCCAGACATGAACTGTTTTTTAAGCTCAGGGGTAACGAGAGCCATATTCAAAAAGTGCTCAGGTGGTTGCTCGACAACGGAAGCCTGCATGTGCGAATTGACGAAAAGCTTGAGTGGAAAGATTCATAAAATTTATTTTTTAACGATTCAATAGCTTTGGAATTTTTGCTTGCACGGTGCCATGCAAATACGTAGTTTTGCGCCGCATAAATAAGAAAAAATCATGGGTCGAAAAAACCGAAGAAACAAACCTGTTTACGAGCAGGTCGAAATAATAGATATAGCAGCCGAGGGAAAAGCAATTGCCAAAATCAACAACATGGTGGTTTTTGTACCACATGCAGTTCCCGGCGATGTTGTTGATGTACAGATTACCCGAAAACGTAAACGCTACAGCGAAGGGCGCGTACTGTTTTTTCATAAATTGTCGGATGAAAGAGTTGATGCTTTTTGCGAACATTTTGGAATTTGTGGCGGATGTAAGTGGCAGAATCTACCGTATAACAAACAATTGGCATACAAACAAAAGCAGGTTGCTGATCAATTACAGCGAATTGGAAAAATTGAATTGCCCGACATGTTACCCATTTTGCCCTCGGCCGATACAACTTTTTATCGGAATAAACTCGAATTTACCTTTTCGGACAAACGCTGGTTAACCGAATCAGAAATTGCTCAATCCGATGAAATTACTCAAACAAATGCATTGGGTTTTCATGTGCCCGGTTTATTTGATAAGGTTGTTGCAATAAATAAATGCTGGTTACAGCCCGATCCGTCAAATCAAATCCGAAATGCAATATTCGAATATGCTATCGAAAACAATCTTGAGTTTTTTGATATTAAAAAGCAAGAAGGTTTTTTGCGCAATGTTATTATCCGAACGTCAACAAACGGAATGATTATGCTTGTTGTTTCGTTTTTTCGCGAACAAAAAGATCAGCGCGAAGCTTTGCTTAACATGCTTGCCGATAAGTTTCCGCAAATTACTTCGTTAATGTATGTTATTAATCAAAAAGGAAACGATACAATTCTCGATCAGGATGTAATTGTGTACAAAGGAACCGATCATATAATTGAAGAAATGGAGGGCTTGAAATTTAAAATTGGAGCCAAGTCATTTTATCAAACAAACCCAAAACAAGCTTACGATTTGTATAAAATTGTTCGAAACTTTGCAAACATTAACAATACCGAAACTGTATACGATTTGTATACGGGTACCGGAACTATTGCGAATTTTGTAGCTGCCCATGCTCTAAAAGTTGTAGGTGTTGAGTATGTTGCCGAAGCTATTGAAGATGCAAAAATTAATTCGGAATTAAATGGTATCGATAACACCTTGTTTTTTGCCGGCGATATGAAAAATGTACTGAACAATGATTTTATTGCTGAGCATGGCAGCCCGCAAGTTATAATTACCGATCCGCCACGAGCAGGAATGGACGAAAAAGTAATCGAAATGATTTTAAATGCAGCTCCTGATCGTATTGTTTATGTGAGTTGTAACCCGGCTACCCAGGCTCGCGATCTCGAATTGCTCGATACATTATATAAAGTTGAGAAAGTACAGCCGGTTGACATGTTTCCACATACTCATCACGTAGAGAATGTAGTATTGCTGGTAAAAAAATAAATTTTGAACTTATGTGGGAGGTGAATCTTTTACCCGAATATATTTTATATGGCTATTGAAGGTTCGCATTGTCATCGATGTGTCGGGGCTTATGCTGAAGTGTGTTTTGTATGTGCCTGGTATCGATGGGGTTGATATTTCAAAGTTTTCAAAACTTGCGGGCAATTCTTCATAGTATCTGTGTTTAGTATGTACATACCCTGTTTCGCTATTATAAAATGTAAGTAAAAGATAAAAATCTGAAGGCTTATTGCTTTTGGTTTTTGTATTTATATTTTTTACCGTAATAGGTAAAACCAACTTTTGACCGGTTTTGCATTGTTTGGGTAAATTACATTCAATTTTCCATTGGGTTTGAAAACTTCTGAAATCTTTTATAGGAGTGAGATAATACTTTTTCCCTTTAGTGATCTGTATTTGGCGACTTAAATTGTTGATTTTATAATGCGATATCAGAGTAACGGTTTTGCCTTGTATTTGATTTTCAGCTTTACTCAAATAGTTATACTGGGTTTTTTTATACTGTGAGTTATTTATAGCATAGGCCGGTTTGTGGGAGTAAAAACTGTATGCTGAAGCATCAATAAATGTGTTTAAAAAAACGGCATCGTTGCATAATGTGTCAGCAAGTTGATGTGCCATTTGTTTGGGATTGTGTGCATTAAAATGCGGTATAAGTTTACTGCCGAAAATAAAATTTATGCGCATTAATAGTACAAGCATTACACCAAAATAAAGGATGCTCTTGATTAACGTTTTTGTTTGTTTCAGGTTTTCGATATAAAAATATGAAAGTATAAGCAAACCCGGCCAGGCAATTAATGTCCAATAGGCGTTTACCATCCCTCTGAACGATGAAATGAAAAAGAAAGCAAACACTCCAAGACTGACAAATTTAAGGGTAAACAAAAATTTGCTATGGGGTTTTTGGCGTATGGTAAAGAGCAATAAAACAACAGGACCTGAAAGTATAAGTTGTTCGCCTATATAACTTAAAATATGTTTTATTTCAAATTGATTTCCTTTTTCGAGTAAGTGAAAACGTAAGCTTGCAAAGTCGTTGTTTATTTGCCAAAAAACATGTGGTAAATATAAAAGTGATGCACTAATTGCTGCTATATAAAAAGCCTTTTGTTTAAAAACTTTGGGATTCGATAAAACAGTAAAACCAATAATGAGTATTCCGTGATATTTCGAATAAAGAAGCAAAGCACAAACAATACCCGTTAGTAAAGCAATTTTAAAATTTGGTTTTACTAAAAGCTGTTGGTACAGTAAAAAAAACGCAGCAGTAAAAAATAACAGCAATGTATCGGGAATAGCCATAAAGGCATACAGGTTAATAAATATCGATGATAACATGAGCAGTAAAAACAGTTTGATGTTGATTTTGCCCTTGTTTTCTTTTTCGATGATTTTATATATCACAAGAGGCGTAAGTGAACCGGCCAGCATGGCTAAAAACCTTACACCTAATTCGTTATTAAAAACAAACGAACCAAGCCATATGCACCAGGCAATAAGTGGCGGATGATCGAAATACCCTGCAGCTGGTTGTTGAGCATAAAGCCAATAATAAGGCTCGTCGTTAAGCAAGGGTGTAAAAATGCTTTGTACACTATTTATTATAAAAAAAAGAATGAAAACACTCCTTGCATCTGAAATTTTTATGGCTTTGGCTTTAGTCATTTTCTTTTCGGGTAATTTAATGCTGTAAAGACCAAAATTAGCAAAATTGCAACAATACTTTGTTTTTGTTGGCTTATAAAAATCGGTTCAAGGAGTTTAAAGCTTTAGGCGATTATAGTATATTTGGAGCATGATTGCCAACAGCGAAATAAAATATTTGCCGGGGGTAGGGCCCAAAAAAGCCGAGTTGCTTAAGTCTGAACTCGGAATTGAAACTTTTTACGATTTACTGTATTATTTTCCGTATAAATATATCGATCGTACTAAGTTTTATACTGTACGCGAGATAAATCAGAATATGCAGTATGTGCAAATTATTGGTAAAATACAAAAGTTTGAAAAAGTTGGTGAAGGACGAAAAGCACGATTAACCGCTCAGTTTTTTGATAATACCGGGAGTGTTGAGCTGGTATGGTTTAAAGGGGTAAAATGGGTTATTCAAAATATTAAACCGGGTATTGAATATGTTCTTTTTGGAAAACCATCGGTTTTTAACGGGCAACTTAATATGGTACACCCCGAACTCGAAGTATTTGATATAAACCGCAAAAATGCCGGAGGAACATTACAGGCTTTTTACAATACAAGCGAAAAAATGAAAAAGAATTACCTTACTTCGAAGGCAATTCTGAAATTACAACAAAATCTGGCAAATAGCATAAAATCAAAAATATACGAAACTTTTCCTGCATGGTTTGTTCAAAAACATAAGCTGATGTCGTTACAGGAAGCATTGTATTGTATACATTTTCCAAACAGTAACGAAAACTTACAAAAAGCACGGTTTCGCCTAAAATTTGAAGAGTTGTTTTTTATTCAACTGAAAATTTTGAGTTTAAAAATACGACGAACCGAAAAATTTAAAGGGCATGTTTTTGAAACAGTCGGAGAAAATTTCAATACATTTTTTCACCAATGTCTTCCTTTTGAAATGACTGGTGCTCAGAAAAAAGTAATTCGTGAAATTCGTCGCGATACCGGATCGGGTAAACAAATGAACAGATTGTTACAGGGTGATGTTGGAAGCGGAAAAACCCTGGTGGCGCTTATGTGTATGCTTATTGCTCTCGACAATAAAACACAGGCTTGCCTTATGGCTCCAACCGAAATTTTGGCTATTCAACATTTTAAAACAATTAGCCAAATGCTCCAAGACTTAAATATTTCGGTAAACTTGCTCACCGGATCAACAAAAACAAAAGATCGTAAACAAATTCATTCGGCCTTGCTTGATGGATCGCTCGACATTTTGATTGGAACTCACGCTTTACTTGAGAATAAAGTTGAATTTCGGAACCTTGGGTTTGTGGTAATTGATGAGCAACATCGTTTTGGAGTGGCACAACGCGCGAAATTATGGGCCAAAAACACAATCCCTCCACATGTTTTGGTAATGACAGCTACTCCAATACCCCGTACTTTGGCAATGACTGTATATGGCGACCTCGATGTGTCGGTTATTGACGAGTTACCTCCCGGGCGCAAGCCAGTAAAAACATTGCATTTTCACGACAATAAGCGCAAGCAGGTGTATCAGTTTGTGCACGATGAAATTGAGCGAGGGAGGCAGGTGTATTTTGTATATCCGTTAATTGAGGAATCGGAAAAACTCGATTTAAAAAATCTCGAAAGCGGGTTCGAAAGTATACGTCGGGTTTTTCCTCAGTATAAAGCGGGCATGGTGCACGGCCGAATGAAACCTGCCGAAAAAGACCAGGAAATGATGCGTTTTAAAAATCGCCAAACTCAAATTTTAGTTTCAAC
The DNA here is from genome assembly GCA_964487645.1 of uncultured Prolixibacteraceae bacterium. Classification (GTDB taxonomy): domain Bacteria; phylum Bacteroidota; class Bacteroidia; order Bacteroidales; family Prolixibacteraceae; genus Roseimarinus. Next base: position 36,253 of record CAZARW010000014.1, on the reverse strand, counting down.
TACTGTAATTGAAGTTGGAGTTGATGTGCCTAATGCAAGTGTTATGATTATTGAAAGTGCCGAACGTTTTGGGCTTTCGCAATTGCATCAGTTGAGGGGCAGGGTAGGGCGCGGTGCCGAGCAGTCGTATTGTGTACTGATGTCGTCGTATAAACTTTCGAAAGAGAGTACAATAAGGCTCGAAACAATGGTGCGGACAAACGATGGTTTCGAAATAGCCGAAACCGACATGAAATTGCGCGGGCCGGGCGATCTTGAAGGAACTCAGCAAAGCGGACTGGGGTTCGACCTTAAAATTGCAAACCTTGGACGCGACGGCGAAATTTTACAACATGCCCGAAACATTGCTGCCGATATTATCGATGCCGATCCGGGATTAGAATCGGAAGCAAACAACCTGTTCAGAAAAAAACTCAATCAAATGAAAAAGACAAAATTTAACTGGGGTGTGATAAGTTAATTATGTTGATTATTTTTATGCATTGCACCTATCTGATTATTAATAATTGCTTTGTGCAAAAGCAATATGAACAGAAAAAAACGATAAATATGAAACCTACTTTAATGTTTTTTACTTTAATGCTTATAGTGAGCACCGTTTTGGGGCAGGTAACTATACACGAAACAATAACCGATAAATGGCCCTATTTATACAGCGATTTTGTTCCCGGAACAGTTTTTTTTGACGACAATAAAACAATTGAGGCTTATTATAATGTCGATGTGTACAACCAGCAGTTTGTATATTACTCCGACGATAAAGTGGTTAAAGGAGTTGACAGAGCATTGGGAATTGATAAGTTGCAAATTTCGGAACAAACCTATGTTTTTTCGAATGATTACATTTGCCGGCTTGTTCAACAAAACGGTGATTACACACTCTTAGAACGATTACGAGTTGATAAAAGCGAATCTGACAATACCGGAGGGGCGTACGGAACCGGAACAGATACCGATGCATCGGTATATTATACAAGTGTTTATTCAATGAATCATCACGATGGTATGGCCTACGATGTTGTTAAACTTGATAAAAATAAGGGAAAACGATTTAATGTAATTCGTGGGCTTTATTTGTCGGATGGTACTTATACCGAACGGGCTACCAAAAAAGCTTTTATAAAAATGTTCGAAAATACTGATGTAAAAGCACTTATTAAATCAAATAAACTCAAGTTACGTAACAATTCTGATGTAATTCAGTTATTTAACGAATGCGTTAAATAAGTTGATGTTTTTTATTTTTTCAAAAAGCGTTTTGCGGTATTCAATTTTTTGCCGTTAAGTTTAATAAAGTATACTCCGTTATCTAATCCTTGTAAGTTGATTGTTTCGCTCAGGTTATCCGAAAAGAAACTTTTTACAAGTTGCCCCTGCTGGGTATATATTGAAATATGGGCAGCTTCGGGTTTTTCGATAGTTAAATAATTGTAGGCCGGATTCGGATAAAACTTGCACAATGATTGTTGAGTTATGTTGTTTACACTCACGGCTTTTTCAATAGCAATATCAAATTGTTTTTCGAAACTGTTTCCGCGCGTATCGCTCACTTCGATAAAAAGTATGTATTTATCGCGTTTTTCAACATCAAATTCTTCGAGTGTTTTTAACGAATCGTTTTCGATATAAAATTTAGCAGGAGCATATCCTTCATCGCCAAATATAATAGGATTTCCTTTTAGCTGGTATGAGTAACTCGAATCGGGAATTTCATCTTCAATGGTAACTTTAGAAATAAATGTTCCTGCCGGTTGTTTTTCGGTTACTGAGGTTTTTGTAAGCAAAATATCGAAAGGGCCGGCTGTTTTTGGCTTTATATCTAAAACAGCTCCTTGATCAAAATTAAAATCGTTGCTGCCTGGAGCAAGGTTGTCAATACTAAAATAACCATTCATCGATCCACTCCATCCCCAGTTGTTATGAAACAGTCCCTGTTCATCAATTCCGTCAATAACCCAGGCATGGCCGGGTTCATTGTCATTTCCGTTTCCGTGGTAAATAATGGGTTGTCTGTTATGCAGGTTTTCTATAATTTTATTAATCCACTCTTCGTCGTTATCGAAACGGTATTTATGGTTTGTTGTTTGCGAATAGTTAAAGTAAATCTTTAGTGCTCCAGCAGCAGTTTGAGTTAATGCTCCCGATCCATCGGGGCCAAAGTCCATATCGACAGTTACTGCACATTGGTATAAAAGTTTTGCATTAAACTCGTCGGCTCCGCTTGTTTTCATCGAATCCCAGGGAATTGTTCCGGCTTTATCAAAATCAACCAATTGTGTACCATATGTGCTGTGAACGTAACTTTTTTTGCCAACGCCTTTTTCAGGGTATCCGTGAAAATACATAATTTGTGCCATCGATACAGCTACACATCCTACCCATGCTCTGCCTCCGGGGCCGTCTTCGTCTTCGGGGCAAAACATATTCCACTTGTTCCCCTGATCCCATATGGTTTTAAGCATTGGTTTAACAGCTTTTACATTACCCGATTTTAAAGGAGCTGTATGTTGTCCGTCCCACGCTTTATTGCGTTCGAGTTGCTCGTTATTTGTAGCTTCAAATATTTCTTGTTTGGCTTTGTCCATTAACCATGTAAACTGATCGGGCCATTGCCCGGGGCTTACATACCCTGAGTTAAACGAATAGCCAATAAGAGGTTCGGTTTTATCACTTGCCGATGTAATGATAAAGCCACGGGGATGTAGTTCGAAAATATAGGCAGTGTTTATACCGTTGTATAAAACCTCATGCACCGATGCAATATTTGCATGCGATTTCATATTTTTTGCTTCAATAAAACTCTTGGCAAATTCAGATGCCTTTTCCCGGCTGATATTCTCTCCGAATGAAAAGACAGAGATCAATAAAAATATTGATATGTAAATTAATTTCTTCATGTATTTATACTTACTGCTTTTTCTAATTCGATAATCATACGCTTCGCAATATGATAATTTTTTATAAAACATTATTCAAAAAAATTACAAAACCTATAACAAATGATTTTTATTTAAGTTGAAAAAAGTTTCATTTGAGTTTTAACATTAAACAATTGGTTTGCTTTTTTGGTTTTGTATTTCTGTTGTACATTATTGGTGTGGTTTGCACGGTAAAAATTACAATCGATTAAATAATATTCATTTTTTTATTATGTACTTTTTATCCTTGTTGTCTGCTTAAAATTTTAGATTGCTTCGCAAAGTTCGCAATCTGTACAAATTGTTTTTGCTTAAGCTGACAACATTGATTTTTTATAAAACAAATGCAATTACTTTGATTGTCATAATCAATGCTTAATTCGATCAAAAGCACTATTTTTACCAAATTTGGAAAAATAATACCCGAATTGTTTTTTTTAGATTTATGTAAAAGGTATTTAAACAATTATTGAAAAGTAAAATTACGATGAAAGTTTTAAAGTTTGGTGGCACTTCGGTAGGCAGTATCGAAAACCTGAAGAAAGTAAAAGAAATTGTTGCAAATGTAAACGACGATGTAATTGTTGTTGTATCGGCGTTTGGTGGAGTAACCGATCAGATTTTGAATATGGCTCAAACGGCTGCCAATACCAAAACTTTTGACGCAAAAAACCTCGAAACCTTAAATGCCCGGCATATCGATGCCGTTAAAGCATTGGTGCCCGAAAGTAAGCAAGCCGAAACAATTGAAAAAGTAAAAAGATTGCTGGGTGAGTTCGAGAATCTTCTTCGCGGAGTATCGATGATTGGAGAACTTTCGGCACGTACACTCGATCGTATTGGCGGAATGGGCGAAATGCTTTCGTCTACAATTATTGCTGCATATTTTGGCGCCACCTGGTTTGATAGCATGCAGCTTATACGTACCGACAGCAATTTTCTGAAAGCTGAGGTTGATTTTGCTCAAAGCAATCAAAACATTATAAAGGCTTTTGCCGGTTTTAAGGGAGTAGCCTTAGTTCCGGGCTTTGTAGCTTCCGATATGCAGGGTGTGCCTACAACATTAGGGCGTGGCGGTTCCGATTACACTGCTGCTATTTATGCTTCGGCACTCGATGCTTCGGCACTCGAAATTTGGACCGATGTTACCGGTTTTATGACTGCCGACCCACGCGTAATTCGTAAAGCATATACTATCGATTATCTTACATACTCCGAGGCAATGGAATTATCGCACTTTGGAGCAAAAGTTATCTATCCGCCAACAATATTGCCCGTTTTTCGTAAACGCATACCGGTGTGGATAAAAAATACTACCGATCCACAGGCCGAAGGAACTCTTATTGGATATCAAAAAAAATACGGAAAAGAGCAGCGCCCGATTAAAGGAATTTCATCAATTTCGGATATTACATTGTTGACCCTGCAGGGTGCCGGTATGGTTGGTGTTGCCGGTATTGCTATGCGCATGTTTGCTGCATTGGCTAAATATAAAATTAATGTAATTCTTATTTCGCAGGCATCGTCCGAAAATTCAATCTCAATTGCAATCGGAAATAACCAGTCCGAACTTGCAAAAAATGCTCTCGAAAACGAGTTTTCGCACGAGATGAACATTGGCTATATTAACGGAATTTTGCTTGAGCAAGATCTTTCGATTGTAGCTATTGTTGGTGAAAATATGAAAGAAAGTGCCGGTATTTCGGGCAAGCTTTTTAATACTTTGGGTAAAAACGGAGTCAATATTCGTGCTATTGCACAAGGCGGTTCGGAGCTGAATATTTCGTGGGTTATTAAAACCGATGATTTGCGGAAAACACTCAATGTGGTTCACGAGGCTTTCTTTCTCTCGACATACAAAGAACTTAATCTTTATTTGGTGGGTATTGGAACTGTAGGGAGTAATTTTGTGCAGCAACTTAAACAGCAACAGCAAACATTGCTTGAGCATCAGAAATTGAAAATAAAACTTGTTGGTCTTGCAAACAGCAAAAAAATGGTGTTTGATACCGATGGGCTCGATTTGGAGAATTACAAACAACAACTTGAAGGCTCATCTTCTCAATCGGATTTTGATGGGTTTGTAAGTAAAATGCAAGATCAAAACCTTTTTAATTCAGTTTTTGTTGACTGTACTGCTAATGAAAAACTTTCGGAGTATTATCAGCAAATACTCGATTCGCGGATTTCGATAGTAGCTGCAAATAAAGTGGCTGCATCGTCGCAATACAGCAATTACCGAATGCTGAAAGATACAGCATTGCGAAACGGGATTAAATTCTTTTTCGAAACCAATGTTGGTGCCGGTTTGCCAATAATATCAACAATTAAAGATTTGATTAACAGTGGCGATAAAATTATTAAAATTGAAGCTGTATTGTCGGGTACATTAAACTTTATTTTTAATGCTCTGAGCGAAAAAACATCGTTAAGCCGGGCTATCGAATTGGCTAAAGAAGCCGGATATTCTGAACCCGATCCGCGTATCGATTTGAGTGGGAAAGATGTAGTTCGGAAACTTTTAATACTGGCACGTGAAGCCGGCTATTCGTTAGAAGAAAACCAGGTTGGTGTGCAGCGTTTTATTCCTGAAAAACTTTTTGATGGAAGTATTGATAAATTTTGGAATGAGATAAAAGCGCTCGATGATGAGTTCGAGAAAAAACGAATTCATTTAGCCTCGCAAAATAAACGTTGGCGTTTTATTGCAACATACGATCAGGGAAAAGCTTCGGTAGCTTTATCCGAAGTCGATAGTAAATCGCCATTTTACGAGCTTGAGGGAAGCAACAATATTATTTTGTTTACAACACAACGATACAAAGAGTATCCTATGCTCATAAAAGGCTATGGTGCCGGTGCCGGAGTTACGGCTGCAGGTGTTTTTGCCGATGTTATCCGAATTGCAAATGTGTAAAAAAACAGCATAAAAATAAATACAATGAAGTATATACTCCCTTTATTTCTTTTCCTTTTTTTGAGTTGTGTTAATTCAGAAAATCAGTTCGAAGACAACAAACGGCCTGTTTTGCTGCAAGTGTCGGTTATCGATGCTCTTATGCAGGGGTTTTACGATGGTTTTTATCCGCTTTCGGATTTGAAAAAACACGGAAATTATGATATTGGTACCTTTGATGCCCTTGATGGCGAAATGATGTTTTTTAACGATACTGTTTTTCAGATTGATGCCCGTGGAAATGTAAATATACCAAACGATTCGGTGCATACTCCTTTTGCCGCAGTTACGCATTTATATACCGATCGATCGTTCAATTTATCAAAGCTTACTATCGATTCGCTAAAAAATGAATTTGATCGGTTTTTTCCTACTCCCAATATTTTTTATTTAATAAAAATTTCGGGTTCTTTTAGTTCAGTGCATACCCGCAGTGTTCCGGTTCAAGTGCGGCCTTATGCCCCTTTGGCCGAGGTTACCAGTAATCAGCCTGAGTTTACATTTGAAAATGTGCGTGGGGATATTATTGGTTTTTATTGCCCGCATTATGTAAAAGGAATTAATGTGGTAGGCTTTCATTTGCACTTTTTGACAGCCGACCGAACCGGAGGCGGACATTTAATCAATTTCGAAATGGATGAAGGAACAATGGAAGTAGGATTTATTACCGACTATAAATTGATTTTACCCGATAACGGCGATTTTTATGGTGGAGATTTTTCAATCGACAGAAGCGAAGAGCTTAAAAATGTTGAGGGTTTGCACTAAATCATATTGATACTTCAAAAGTGTTTTTGAAAAACTATTTTATTTAACAATTGTTACTTTTTATTCGCTTTGGTTTTATATCGAAGTGTATTTTGTATTTTTGATTTTTAGATATACAATTCCATGAGGTTTTAAACAAATAAGACTCATAATAATTTATAAAGGAACAACACAATGAAACATATAATTATTTTAGGCGATGGCATGGCCGATTTGCCTGTTGATAAACTCGGAGGTAAAACTCCCTTAATGGCAGCAAATATTCCTCATATCGATAAACTTGCAAAAGAGGGGCAAAATGGATTGTTGATTACTGTACCGGCACAAATGCATCCCGGTAGCGAAATTGCAAACATGGGAGTGCTCGGATACGATGTTGAAAAAGTGTATCAGGGGCGGGGAGTGCTCGAAGCTGCAAGCATGGGAGTTGAACTTGAACCCAACGATATGGCCTTGCGATGTAATTTAATTTGTATCGAAAACGAAAATATAAAAAATCACTCGGCAGGGCATATTTCAACAAGCGAGGCACACGAGTTAATTAAAACATTAAATGAAAAACTTGGGTCACAAACTGTTCGATTTTATCCGGGAGTATCGTATCGGCATTTGTTGGTAATTAAAGGCGGTAATGCCAATCTCGATTGTACTCCTCCACACGATGTGCCCGATCAACCATTTAAACCTCTTATGATAAAGGCAAAGAGCCCCGGAGCCGAAAAAACTGCTGCGTTGTTAAACGATTTAATTTTGAAATCGCAGGTTATATTGGCAAATCACCCAATAAATAAACAGCGTAACAAAACCGGAAAAGATCTTGCGAATTCAATTTGGCCATGGTCGCCCGGAAATAAACCTCAAATGCCAACCTTGTTCGATATGCTTGGAATTAAAAAATCGGCAGTAATTTCGGCAGTCGATTTAATTCAGGGAATTGGTGTATATGCCGGCATGGAAGTTTTGAAAGTTGAAGGAGCTACCGGATTATTTGATACAAATTATGAAGGAAAGGCTCAAGCAGCTATTGACGCCTTGAGTGGCGATACTGACTTTGTGTATTTACATGTCGAAGCCAGCGACGAAGCCGGCCACGAAGGCGATGTTGACTTGAAAATTAAAACAATTGAATACCTCGATTCTCGAATTGTTAAGCCCATACTTGATGCTGCAGGTAAAATGAATGAAGAACTGGCTATTGCAATTTTACCCGATCATCCAACACCTTGTGCTTTGCGTACACATACACACGATGCTATTCCTTTTATAATTTATAAACCGGGAAATAATCCCGACAGTGTTGAAGTTTACGACGAGCTTAGCGCCAAAAACGGGAAATTTGGCACTATTCAAGGCGATGAATTTATTAAGGCTTTTGTACAAAAATAAAAATATCAATACGTTAAAGGCAGTGTGAAATAAAATATTGAACCCTTACCGGGGGTACTTTCAACGCGAATTGTACCTCCGTTTTTTTCGATAAACTCTCGACATAGGCTTAAGCCTAATCCGGTGCCTTTTTCACCATGAGTACCTGCAGTGCTTGTTTCTTCACCAATGTCGAATATCTTTTTTATCCTGTTTTCCGCTATTCCAACACCCTGGTCTTTTATCGATATCTCAATATTATTATTGATTATCCGGTAATCAATTTGAATTGACGAACCTGTTGGCGAAAACTTTATTGCGTTCGATAACAGATTTCTGATTGTGGTTTTTACAGTATTGGTGTCGGCCAGTACTTCAATGTTTTCGGGAATATTGTTTTCAATTGTAATTTTCTTGCTTTTTGCCTGAATAAGTACACTTAATATAGCTTCGCGGCATAGTTTGTTGATGTTGTTTACTTGTATTTTGTATTTTATTTTATTGGTTTGCGATTGTGCCCATACCAGCAAATCTTCGAGTAAAATCATGGTTTGATGAGTTGATTCCGATATTGCATGAATGAGCTCTTTTTTTTGATCGCTGCCAAAATTGTCAAAGTTTTCATCCAATAAATCCGAAAGTTGAATAATTGATCCTATTGGATTGCGTAAATCATGCGATATCAAGCTAAAAAACTTGTTTTTTATTTGATTGGCCTTTTTGAGTTCTTTGTTTTGAATTTGCATGCGCTTGGTTTGTTTGCTCAGTTGCGATGTGCGTTTACGTACTTGTTTCTCAAGGTTAACTTTTTCTTTAATCAGATTTATTTCTCGAATTTTTATAAAGAGGATTAATAGGGCAATAAAAAACAAAACAATAATAATTCGAAACCAATTGGTTTGCCAAAATGGAGGTAAAACTTCAATTGTAAGAGACCTTGCTTTAGTGTTAAAAATGCCTTGTTTATTCGATGCTTTTACTTCAAATTCATAGGTTCCAGGTGTAAGATTTGAGTATGTAATTGAATTATTATTGGCCGATACAAAATTCCATTCGTCGTTAATTCCCTTAAGTCGGTAAGCATATTGTTGCGAAGCATTGTGATTAAAATGCATTGCCGAAAAATAGATACTGATAAAATTCTCTTTCCACGAGAGCTGTACTTGATCGGCATAACTAATAGATTTTCCTCCTGCAATATTGTCCGTTGGATTTATAGCCCTGTTAAATATTTCGAAGTCGTTAATCACAGTTTCCGACGACGAACTGTCAATATACAATTCGGTTGTTTTAAAGTATTGTAGTCCTTTGTTTCCGGCAAAGTATAAATTGTTCGAATACACGCTGTATGTTGCTGCTTTGTGCTCAATTCCGTAATTAACACCGTCGTAAATGGTGTAGCTTATTGCCGTGTTAAATCTATTGTTCGTTTTTATTATATCACGCTCAGTTATAATCCATATGTTTTGATTATTATCTTCGACAATAGATTTTACGTGTAAATTATTGATTCCGGCTTCGATTCCAACCGGCTCAAAGGTTTCGGTTTGTTCATCGAAATAACAAATGCCTAACTCAAGGGTGCTTACCAAGAGTTTTTGATTGCTTAATCGCAATACTATGTTGGTTTGATTATTAGGCAATATGCTTTTTGTATTTTTAGGCAAATAAAAAGTGAATTTATCCTTGAGTATTGAATATTTAATAAGCCCCGAGTTAATTGAGGTAATCCAAACATCCATGTTATCAACATATATATCGAGAGCAGAAAAGTTTCTCTTACTATTGGTGCTGTCGGCGTTATAAAAACGGCCGGTGTTTTTATTAAATATTTTTAAGCCTTGTCCCCAAAAACCAACAATTACAAGTGAGTCGTTACTTTCAATAACATTTGGTGTATAAAACGATGAGTAATTGAATTCGCTCTCGAGTGTATTTTTTATTACCGAAAAAGCGTATAGTTGGTTTGAATACCCGCCAATCCATAGTTTCTGATTGTATTTGTCGAAATGAACAGTACTTGCTAATGAGTATTTATGCGCTACTGTGAAAAACGATTTGTTCTTTTCGTTGTATACATATAACGAGTCGCCTGTTGTACCTATCACAATGTAATGAGGTGAAACAAACTCAATTGCCGATACTTGAAATGTATTTTCGGCTATATAATCAGGCGAAATGTTTTGTATTGGCTTATGCGAATAATCGATAATAAAAAAGCCATGGTTATACGTGCCTCCCCAAACATTATTGTCAATAGTTGTTAAACGGGATAAGTGTGTTGTTGGTATTGGATTTTCGGTTGAGGTTGGGGTGTATTTGTTTGCCGTTTTTTCATTGGCTTTATAATGAATTATTGCATTATGTTGATCGGCAATCCATATATCGTGATTTTTATCTATAGTAAGGTGTTCAACTGTTGATGATTGTAAAAATTTATTTCCTTCCCATGGTTGTATACGGTAATCGTTTTGACGAGGAGTAAATTCAACAATTTTATTGCTCCAGGTTGCCACCAAAATTTTTCCGTTGCTTTGCTCAACCGTTTTGTTTACACTCGATAAATAAATTGTTTCGTTTTGGTATTCAAAATATTCAATAATTGTAGCCTGCTGGTTGTGCGTGTTTATTATGAGCAATCCGCCATCATTAAATCCAACCCATATATTGCCTTTCGAATCGTTAAACATCGACCGAACTTCGAAATTGTTGTCGAGCATTTTTTCAAGTTCAGGATTTGTAAATTTTTTGAATTCATTTCGTGTAGTATCGAGCGAACAAATGCCTTTGTCGGTACCAACCCAAAGTGTGCCATTTTGATCTTCGGTTAAGCAAATAATGTTGTTCGAAATAATTGATTTGTCATTTTCGGGTTGATGTAAAAAATGCTCAAAGGTTTCGGTAGCCGGATCAAACAGGTTAAGTCCGTTTGATGTGCCTACCCAAATTTGATTGTTGGCCGAAATATATAAACTTGTAGTTTTGTTGCTCGATATTGATTTTTTGTTTGAAACATCGCTTAAAAAGTATTTGTAACTGTAACCATCCCATCGGTTTAGTCCCATTGATGTTGCAAACCACATATATCCCATATTGTCTTTTACAATATCGGCAACATATAAGTGCGTTAATTTATTTTGATCGGCTCTGTTATATATAATCTCAACTCCTTGAGATTTGAGTCCAAAAATAAGCAGAATGATATAGGTAAATACTGCTTTTTTCATTTGCATATACTTTTTTAATAAATAAAATAATTTAAATATGCAGGCAGTGTTTGTAGCAGATAAGACTAATTCAATATAATCAATATAAGCAAATAATGAAACATAAACAGTTAAATGGAGTTAAAATTTAGTTATTGCATTTCGGCTTCAATTTCAACCAATAAATTATCGCGGCAAATATCGGCTACAATATATGTTGCCGGAGTATTTCCATAAATTTGAGAGCAAATATCTTTTACTTTCCTATAGTCGGTTTTGTTTTTGATATATACCCTTATGTAGCTGTATGTTTGAGGTATATATTTAATGGCAGGATAATGGTTTTTAATATTTTCGGGCGCAACAAGTTTGTTGATATTATCAATAGTAATACGGGTTTGTTCTTCAATGTCGTCGATACCGACTGTTTTTTGACCAATAATAGAAGCTGTACCCGAAATATAAATTTTTGCTTTATCGTTGTGGCATAACAGCATGGCACGTTCGAACTGTGGTGCTTGGTTTTGGCTGCGGTTTTCGGCAGGTGCTCCTACCAATACTTCTTGTTTATATTCGTACGATTCACGTTGCCCCGGATTACTTAGAGGTATAATTTGCACCTCTTTGTTGTTGTTTTTTATTGCCATGCAATCAATGCTCACTCCATTATTTGTCATGCCAATTCCGGTAGCTGCCGGAAAAAATGTAGTTTGCCTGAATTTTCCGTAATAATCGCTGCGTGTTTCGTTAAACATTTGATAGTGTTGGCGATAAACATTTTTGTGCAATACTTTATTCAAAATGTTGCCTACATAATTCCATTGACGAACAATGTTGTTAAAATCAATTTTCAGAGTGTCGAATGCATTTTGTAATTTATCAAAAGCCTGTATCGAATCATTTTCAATGCTTTCCGATTGACTAATTGCATGTGAACCTGTAAGCCAGAATTCGCAATAATCAGAGGTTTCAATTTTACAATAAGGTATGTTGGCTGCTGTGCCGTATGTAACTTGTGTTTGTTTGTTATGATTAATGTATCCAACTTCGCATATTACTGCAAAATTTTCACAGGGTTCTTCCATTATCAGGCTGTAGGGTGGTTTTTTTTGCCCAAATGCATCGTTAAGTGTTTTTTCAACACTTGCTAATTGTTTGTTAAAATCGGTTTCGCTGTATGTTTTGCTAAATATATTGATTCTGAAAATCGAAATGTTTTTTTCAGATAAATCTTTAATTTGTTCAACACAGTTTCTTAATTCCAATTCGAAACTTGTGTTTTGTTGTGGTTTTATTATTGTATATGTTGATTTAGGGAAACTGCTATTTGTTGTTTTATTTCTGTGTTCCATTCTTTCAAATATTTCTGTCTGCACTTTATCCTGTTATTTTGATCCATTTTTGTAATGGTGTGTCAGTAAACGACGGATTTTTTTTTGGGTCTGCAAAATACAATTTTTATTCATAATAGCTTATAACAAACAAAGAGACAATCAATATTTTGTTTCATATTGAGTATTAAATTTTACGTTTTAAAATAAAACAGGGCTTAAGTAGCTGCTTATTCGGTTATCTCGATTTGCTTGTCGTTGTTGAGTTGAAAATCAATTTTTGATAATCGGGTCATGCCAAAAAATACAAATATTGTAAGAATAAAGATAATTATAGAAAGAGGATTTGAAGGCTTGCTTTTTACGCGTTTAATTATAAGGTTTATTATAGCCAGCAAACCTATACCCGACAACATTACCAGCATGTTAATAAGCATTTTTATGTGTTCGGTATTGACAAATTCTGAGCTTAATGGCGGAATCATTCCACTTATCAATACAATAAACGATGCAATACCTGCAATTGCTAGCAAAGCATCGGCAATAATACCATATTTATGTTTTTTTTCTATCCAGGCAAAAATATACAGCGAAGCTGCACCAAAAAGAAAATATTGAGGTACACTTCGGAGCAGCACCTCGAGTTGATCGGTTGTTATCATTTTGTATTTTTTAAATTTTATGCAAAAATAGCATAAATAACTGATAGAAATATTTTTCTACTTTTTTAAAAATAGTGTACTTTGGTACATTCATTTAAGAGAGAAAACAGATATGCAAAAATTAAAATATATTATAGGAATATGTGTTGCAATTGTAGTAGTTGCATGCCAGTCTGAGCCCAGATTCGACCCTCCATATACTGTGGCTTTTTACAATGTCGAAAACCTTTTTGATACAATTGATGCACCCTTAACCTTTGATGAAGATTTTTTACCCGATTCGCCCAAAAAATGGAATACAGAAAAATACGATAAAAAGCTTGACGACCTGGCAAAAGTTATTTATTCTATCGATACTGTGAATTTACCCATATTGCTTGGTGTATGCGAAATTGAAAATGACATCGTATTAAACGATCTTATTCAGCAAAATCGACTACAACGAGCAGCATATAAATACGTGTGGAAGGATGGGCCCGATTTTCGGGGAATTGATTGTGCATTGATATACAATTCTGCAGTATTTTCAGTAATTAATACCGAATCGATCCCGGTAATTTGCCCTACAGAGCCGGAGTTTATTACGCGCGATATTTTATATGTTGAGGGGAAAATTCAGGATGAAATATTCCATGTTTTTGTGAATCACTGGCCTTCGCGGCGTGGAGGTGCCGATAGTTCTGAGCCGAAACGAATTCTTGCTGCTTCGGTTGTTCGTCGTAAAGTTGACAGCATAATTAAACAAAATCCACAATCAAACATTATTATTATTGGCGATATGAACGACGAACCCGAAAATATGAGTTTAACCGATATTTTAGTGGCTTTGCCAAACAACAGTAAGCCGCAAAATACCTCTTTGATAAATTTAATGTACGACGAGTATAAAGCAGGCCGGGGATCATATAAGTATCGTGATACATGGAATATGCTTGATAATATTATTGTTTCGGGGTATATGATTAATAAACCCGAAGGGTTAAAAATTAGCATTGATGACGGGAAAATATTTTCAGAAAAATTTATGACATATACCAATTCGCAAGGAGCTGAATCACCTAACCGCACATATGGCCGATCATATTATGGTGGTATAAGTGATCATTATCCGGTATATTTTGTTCTAAAATAGTGTTTAAATAGGTTTTTGCTTGAGTTAAATCTATATATAATTGATTATTAATAAATAAAATAAAATTATTGTGGGAAAAGTATTAGTTATTGGAGCCGGTGGTGTGGGAACCGTAGTTGTTCATAAAATGGCAGCAAATCCCAATATTTTTACCGAGATAATGCTTGCAAGTCGTACAAAATCAAAATGCGATGCAATTGCAAAATCTGTGGGTGGAAACAAAATTCAAACGGCTCAGGTTGATGCCAATAAAGTGCCCGAATTGGTTAAGCTGATCAATTCGTTTAAGCCCGATATTGTAGTAAATGTTGCTTTACCTTATCAGGATTTAACTATAATGGATGCCTGTCTTGAAACAAAAACAGCATATCTTGATACTGCAAACTACGAGCCCGAAAACGAAGCAAAATTTGAGTATAGCTGGCAGTGGGCATATAAAGATAAATTTAAAGAAGCAGGAATTACGGCAATACTAGGCTGTGGTTTCGATCCCGGGGTAACGAGTATTTATACTGCGTATGCTGCCAAACATCATTTCGACGAAATCCAATACCTCGATATTGTTGATTGCAATGCAGGTGATCATGGAAAAGCTTTTGCTACAAATTTTAACCCCGAAATTAATATTCGTGAAGTTACTCAAAAAGGAAAGTTTTGGGAAAATGGTGAATGGAAATACACCGAACCACACCAAATTCATAAGCCGTTGAATTATCCCAATATTGGCCCTAAAGAATCGTATCTGATTTATCACGAAGAACTTGAATCGTTGGTGAAAAATTTCCCTACAATTAAACGTGCCCGGTTTTGGATGACTTTTGGGCAGGAGTATCTTACTCATCTTAGGGTAATCCAAAATATTGGAATGGCAGGTATTGAACCCATTATGTACGAAGGGAAAGAAATTGTACCTATACAGTTTTTGAAAGCAGTGTTACCCGATCCGGGCGATTTGGGCGAAAACTATACCGGTGAAACTTCAATAGGATGCCGCATACGCGGACTGAAAGATGGTAAAGAAAAAACGTATTACATATATAATAATTGTAGCCACCAGGTAGCATATGCCGAAACCGGTGCTCAAGGGGTTAGTTATACAACCGGTGTCCCCGCAATGGTGGGCGCAATGATGTATTTAAAAGGTTTATGGAAAGGCGATGGGGTGTTTAATGTCGAAGAATTTAACCCCGATCCCTTTATGGACGAAGTGGCGAAACAAGGATTACCCTGGGTTGAATTGCATGATGTTGACCTTGAGTTATAATTCAGTATAATTTACTGTAATCAATCAGCGATTTAATGTATTTATAGTATATGAAAAAGGGAAACAGTAAAATGTTTCTCTTTTTTTTTAATGATTCAAGTTTGCAGTTTCGGTCAAATAAAAAAGCCCTGCAATTGCTTGCAAGGCTTTGGGTTTTGCGGACTTGTCCGCCGGAAACCTGTCGAATAATTTGTTTAAATACAGAGAAGAAAAGAATCCAAAGTTTGCTTTATTTGAATGTTTAAAGGGCGAAGGCGGAGAGAGGGATTGTAAAAAACGATCCCAGTATTTTTCCTTTTGATATGGGGTTCAAAACCCAAGCTTTACCCTACGGGTATTGGGCGTTTTTATTTTACCTTAACCTTGCAAACAAGTTTGTAGTTTCGATTAAATAAAAAAGCCCTGCAATTGCTTGCAAGGCTTTGGGTTTTGCGGAGAGAGAGGGATTCGAACCCCCGGACCGCTCGCACGGTCAACGGTTTTCAAGACCGCCGCATTCGACCACTCTGCCATCTCTCCAAATATTGCTCTGAACGTAGTTTTAATGAAACTTTTGTGAGCAACAGTCATGCATCTCTTTTGAAATGCGTTGCAAAAATATATGTTTTTTTTATACCCCCAAATATTACTTCAGCTATTTTCAAATCTTTTTACAATAGCTTTTCATTTATTGAATTAATGAATTTGGTTTTTTGTAAAGCCTTTTTTGAGTTTTTTTTATGATTATAAACAAATTATATAGCACAAAATGTTATAAGGCATGATTTTTTTTTGAGAAAAATATTATTAAGCTCTATTAAACTAATTTTTTATTGATATGTGAATTAATGTGTTGAAAAACAGGCGTTAGCGATTTTTTGTTGTTGGGTTTTGTTAAGCATATTTCGGTGCAAAAATTCTGTATACCCCTATTTTACTAATACTTTCAATTATTTTTTCGGATTTAAAGTTTGCAAAACTCACTAAAAACAATATATTTGTGAGAGTTAACGTAGTTTTATAACCCTTAAATCTCAACTTATGAATAAAGCTCAATTAATCGATGCCATTGCTGCTAAAGCTGGCCTTACAAAAGCTGATGCCAAAAAATCGTTAGATGCATTTATAGATGCAACCAGTGAAGCTCTTAAAGCTGGTGACCGTGTTGCTTTAGTAGGATTTGGTTCATTTTCTGTAGCTAAAAGAAGTGCACGTACAGGACGTAACCCACAAACTGGTAAAGAAATTCAAATAGCAGCTAAAACTGTTGTGAAATTCAAACCCGGAAGCGAATTGGCAGAAAGTGTTTAATGCACTTTTGGAAAAAAAAATTAGTAAGGGAGGCATAAATTGTACTCCCTTTTTTTATTTTTGAAACTGAAAATGAATCGAAATAAAGAATTAATAAACTATCTGTCAGGTTTTGTTACACCTGATCGGATGTCCCTCTTTCAGAGGGTTGTAAGTATGCGATCGAAGTATATAACTGTGGCTCTCGAAAATATTTATCAAAGCCAAAATGCAAGTGCAGTATTACGTACATGTGATTGTTTTGGTGTTCAAAATGTACATATTATCGAAAATAGCAACACTTTCGAAATTAACCCCGATGTTGCGCTTGGATCATCAAAGTGGCTTACTTTGCATAATTACAACCAGCATAAAAATAATACTCTGGATGCTATTCAGTCAATTCGCAAAAAAGGATATCGAATTGTTGCCACAACTCCACATACCGATGATGTAACTCTCGAAAATTTTGATCTGAATAAAGGGCCGGTAGCTTTATTTTTTGGAACTGAGCTTAATGGTTTATCGCAGCAGGTAATCGATAATGCCGACGAATTTCTGAAAATTCCAATGGTTGGTTTTACCGAAAGTTTAAACATTTCGGTATCGGCTGCTGTAATTTTACATTTTTTGAGTTTTCAATTGCACCAATTGGATGTACAATGGAAGCTCACCGAAAATGAACAGGATGAGTTGTTAATTGACTGGTTAAGAACATCAATCAGAAAGGGCGATTCGCTGGTCGATAATTTTTTTAAAAATAATCCGAACTAGAAAGATATTTTATTTTCAATAAATGGTATATTTAATTATATTTGACTAAACTCATAACAAAATCATGAATTGTTTAATAATTGATGACGATAAACTTTCGAGGAAACTGCTTGAAAAATTTGTTGAAAAAACAGATTTACTCGATCAATATTTTTCATTTTCGAATGCAATTGATGCAATAAATTTTATCAGAAAAGATGAAGAAAAAATTGATTTGATTTTTCTCGATATCGAAATGCCCGATATGAACGGAGTAGAGTTTATGCAATCATTGGGCGATCATCCTGTGCAAATTATTGTTGTTTCATCAAAAGAAAAATATGCACTTGATGCTATTGAATACGACGTTACCGATTATTTATTGAAACCTGTTACTTATGTTCGTTTTCTTAAAGCAGCCGAAAAAGCACTCAGCAAGCTGCGTGAGGAAATGCTTCCTGCATCAAATTCAAAAGAAGATTTTTTTATCAGAAACAATGCCAGCCTTAAACGTTTACAATACGAAGAGGTGATATGGATTGAAGCTCTTGAAAATTACATTGTAGTGAATACTTTTGACGAGAAATATACCATTCATTTTACAATGAAAGGAATTATTGATCAGCTGCCTCCTGAAAAGTTTTTCAGAATTCATCGTTCATATATTGTAAATCGCAGTAAAATCGAAACAATAAAAATGAATACTGTTGAGGTTCTTACTGTTGAAGGTATTGAATCGCTTCCAATCGGAAAATCGTATCGTGAAATTTTGCTTCGCGAAATTAACTTATTGAGCAAATAAGAATCTGAATATTGGCTTTCTTTTCGTTTTTAAACAATAAATTGTAAGTGTTTTATAATTGCATCAATTAACGTTTTTCGGTCGGCAGGTGTATTATTGTTCAGAGCATTTTGCAATTGATCTATCATTTGTTTTGCCGATGTCTCCGATATTTTTGTTTCAGTATTTTCGATTACTGTATATGCTTCAAATGCGGTCATATAACTTCCGCTTATTAAGTGGCTTACAAAAACCGACAGATGATTGCTGTAGTCGAGGCCATTTTCCCAACAACAACGAATGAGCATTTCATGAATTTTACTGTATTTGTCATTTTCTATGGCTTCAACCATAAATGGAACAGCATCGGCATGTTTAATTTCCGAAAGAATATCTAGAATTGAACTGCTTGTTTGTTCTTCGCGAGTGTTGTGTAACAAGTCAATTAATACTGGTATGTAACTGCTATTGCCTGATTCTTTGATTTTGGCCAGGGTGTCGGCAACTATCGATGAATTTGTAGAGTAAAGGTTTTTTATGTGTTTTTCGTTGGTTTTGATTCCAGTCATAGTTTCATATGTTTTTTTGTAAAGGTATATAATGCTTTTATACGAATTGTATATGCTTTTACAAATTATTAATGTTTAATTTTTGCTTTAAAAAAAATCCGGTATACGATTCATTACATTGTGCTATGTCTTCGGGGGTGCCACAAGCAATAATGTTTCCACCTTTGTCGCCACCCTCAGGCCCCATATCAATAATCCAGTCGGCCGATTTTATGACATCCATATTGTGCTCAATAATCAGCACACTGTGATTGCGGTTGGTAAGTGCTCTGAATGATTTTAACAAGGTTTTAATATCGTTGAAATGCAAGCCTGTAGTTGGTTCGTCAAAAACAAAAAGAGTATGTTCAGTTGTTTCTTTTGATAAAAACGATGCAAGTTTTACACGTTGGCTTTCGCCTCCCGATAGGGTATTTGACGATTGCCCGAGTTTTATGTATCCAAGCCCAACATCCTGTAAAGGTTTTAGTCGTTTTATTATTTTTTTAACAGTGCTGTCTTTATCGTCTTTTAGCCATTCAATGGTTTGGTTAACGGTCATTTCAAGTAAGTCGGCAATATTTTTTCCTTTGTATGTTACTTCCAGTATATCGTCTTTAAAGCGTTTGCCGCCACAACTTTCGCAGGTTAGATATATGTCGGCCATAAATTGCATTTCAACTTTAATTTGGCCTTCGCCCTGGCATTCGTCACAGCGTCCACCATCAACATTAAACGAAAAATGTGAGGGTTTAAAACCAGCAACCTTAGCACTTTGTTGAGCGGCAAACAACGATCGAATTTCGTCGTATGCTTTAATGTAAGTAACCGGATTTGATCGTGATGATTTTCCGATGGGGTTTTGATCAACAAACTCAATGTTGTGCAATAAATGCAAATCGCCTTGTAGTTTAGTGTGTTTGCCGGTATACTCTCCATAACCGCCATATCGTTTAGCCAGAGCAGGGTAAAGTACCTGTTTAATAAGCGACGATTTTCCCGATCCACTTACTCCTGAAACAACCGTAATTGTGTTGAGAGGGATTTTTACGTCAATGTTTTTTAGGTTGTTTTCGCGGGCACCAATAATTTCGATAAAATTATTCCATTTTACACGCGATGTGGGAATTTCGATTTTTTGCTTACCCGACAAATAGGCTGCAGTAAGGCTATTGGTGTCTTTCTGCAATTGTTTTTGGTTGCCTATAAACATGATTTCACCGCCGTGAATACCCGCATGGGGGCCAATGTCGATAATTGTATCGGCTGCTCTAATAATTTCTTCGTCGTGTTCAACAACTACAACAGTATTGCCCATCTTACGCAATTTTTTTAGCACATTAATAAGACGGTGTGTATCGCGCGAGTGAAGGCCAATGCTTGGTTCGTCAAGTATATAAATCGATCCCACTAAGCCACTTCCGAGCGAGGTAGCCAGGTTAATGCGTTGAGATTCGCCCCCCGACAAAGTTGACGAAAGCCGGTTTAAAGTAAGATATCCCAAACCTACTTCACACATAAAATCAAGTCGGTTATTAATTTCTTTTAACAGGCGTTGTGCTATTTTTTGTTCGGTAGTATTTATTGTAAGTGATTCAAAAAACACTTTCAGTTCCGAAATAGGCATTAAAACAAGTTCTTGTAACGATTTTTCGTTAATTTTTACATATCCTGCTTCTTTTTTTAGCCGCGAACCTTTGCATTCGGGGCATGTGGTTTTTCCGCGGTAACGCGCCATCATTACCCGGTATTGAATTTTGTAACTATTTTCTTCGAGAAACTTAAAGAACGAATGTATTCCTCTGAAATATTTATTTCCATTCCAGAGTAATTCTTTCATTTCGGTACTTAGTTGTTCGTATGGTTTATGAATAGGGAACTTAAATTTTTCGGCATGAAGAATTAATTGATTTTTCCATTCCGACATTTTTTCGCCGCGCCAACAGGCTACAGCATCGTCGTAAACCGAAAGGGTTTTGTTCGGAATGACAAGATCTTCATCAATTCCAATTACTTTACCGTATCCTTCGCACTTAGTACAAGCGCCAACCGGATTGTTAAAGCTGAACAAATTAATTGATGGTTCTTCAAAAACAATGTTGTCGAGTTCAAATTTGTGCGAAAACTCTTTAACAATGCTGGGACCATTTTTTTCAATAATTTTTACGATACATGTCCCGTTTCCTTCGTTGAACGCTGTTTGTACCGAATCGGCAATCCTGCTGCTTGTGTCATCATTATTCTGAACAGTAATGCGGTCGATTACAATATTGAAGGGATTTTTTTTATCCGAAATTTTTTCGATGGTTTCGGCCGAGTTAATGTCGAGTATTTGGTTGTTTAATTCGAGGCGTGTAAAACCCTGTTGAAATAGAAGATTCAATTCTTCTTCGGGTTTGCGGCTTTTTTGGGGTTTAAACGGACACAATATTAAAGCACGGGTATTTTCAACATGTTTATAAAGAAAATTGACAACATCGCTTACATCGTGTTTTTTTACTTCTTTACCCGAAATTGGTGATATTGTTTTACCTATCCGCGCATATAAGAGTTTTAAATAATCGTAAATTTCGGTACTGGTTCCAACAGTTGAGCGCGGATTTCGGTTATTTACTCTTTGTTCAATTGCAATTGCCGGTGGTATACCTTTAATAAAATCGACTTCGGGTTTTTGAATACGGCCTAAAAACTGTCGGGCATAGGCCGATATACTTTCAACATATCTTCTTTGTCCTTCGGCATAAAGCGTGTCAAAAGCAAGTGTCGATTTTCCCGATCCCGATACTCCTGTTATGACAACAAGTTGGTTGCGGGGAATTTTTAATTCGATATTTTTTAAGTTATGAAGCCGGGCTCCTTTTATGTGTATATAGCTCGGAATAATTATTTTATCTGACATTTATCAAAAAAATATTTGTGTGTTTATGAAAAATACGTATTTTTGAAGCAAAGTTAACAATTTGTTTTACCATTTAAACGATAGGAGATACTTATATAGAAACAACTCTACCTTAAATTAATACATAAATACAAGGTAATGATCGACAGAAAAAAACTGAGCGATAATGAGTTGGTTCAATCCTATTTAGGTGGTGATTTCTCTTCACTTGAAATTCTCATTAATCGATACAAAGACAAAGTTTTCACCTATATTCTTTTTACGGTGAAAAATCATCATTTGGCTGAAGATATTTTTCAGGATACTTTTATTAAAGTTGTAAAGTCGCTTAACCGTGGTAAATATACCGATAACGGAAAATTTGCCTCGTGGGTTACCCGAATTGCCCATAATTTGATTATTGATCATTATAGGCGTGAAAAAAATCTGAATACGTATTCGAACGATAGTAACGATTTTGATTTATTCAATTCTTCAAAATTTTCAGATGATACTATCGAGGATATGATTATTAATGAACAAATATTAAACGATGTTCGGATATTGGTTGATGAACTGCCCGACGATCAGCGTGAGGTAGTAATGATGCGCCATTATTTGGGAATGAGTTTTAAAGAAATATCGGAACAAACTGGTGTGAGCATTAATACTGCACTTGGCCGCATGCGCTATGCTTTAATCAATTTGCGAAAAATAATCGAAAGCAAAGGAATAGTTCTTACACGTTGTTAAAAACTTTACTGTTTGTTTTTTGAGTATTTTGAAATCGGATTATTTTTTTTGTAGTGATAATTCGCTGTTAGTTAGACGTGTATGGTTGCAGCCGGCTGGATGCTTTGATTTTTTTGTGCAGAGGCATACTATTTTATTGGTTTGTTTCGTTCTATATTTTGATGAACCAATTTAATAATGATTGCCTATGATGAAAACTTTTACTTTACACTTTTTTATTAACAAATACTCAAAAAATAAAAACTGCACTCGTAGCAGCTATTACTTGTTTAATGAAAAACAAATTAAAGCACCCGAGAGGAGTGTCGAAAACATTCTGAATTTTGCACGGTCGTATAAAGTACTTGAGAGTAAAATTACAGGAGATGTTGAAATGATATTGAATTGATAAATTCTTCATAAAAAAATGGCTGCTCTTTTTTTAAAGAACAGCCATTTTTTTATGGTTTAATTTTGCTTTTTTGTTTGAATACTTTCTTTAAGAGAAATGCACTTTGTTTAAAAAATTACTAAAAACGAAAAAAGTAAAAGTCCAAAAATAATACTGATAATACCTAATTCGAACCCGCGAATAAAAAAAAATGCATTCTTAATTTTTGTTTTTTCTTCTCTTTTTACCTCCATAATTATTTCAAATTTTTCCCTTTAATTATTCATTACAAATATACCTATAATCAAAAGGTTGGTGGTGGAAATATTTATGATACTTGTTATACATTTATAAGAATATGCCTTAAATACTAACTTGTGGCCTTTTCTGCGTTGTATGTGCTTGATAAACAATGCATAGTGTGTTTTATTTTTGTTTTAGGCCAAAGCAAAGGGGTATAAATATTACATTATACCTGTTTTTGCGTGTGTAATTATTGCATGTAAATATTAAAACTCCGAAGTGAACTTGAATTGTATATCCTGAAAATCCTGCTGAGCCATATCCAATATAAACGGCGAATCGGCCATAAATACATCTCGATTGTATTTGTCCTTAGCCATACGCTGTTGTTTTCGTTTAATAAATTCAGCTAAAACTTCAGGTTTTTTGCTTTCAATCCAGCAGGCTTTGTACATTTGAATGGGTTCGAATCGGCATTTTGCTCCATATTCGTGTTCAAGCCGATATTGAATAACCTCGAATTGCAATTGACCAACACAGCCAATAATTTTTCGGTTATTAAACTGGTTTCTGAAAAGCTGAGCAACACCTTCGTCCATTAATTGATCAATTCCTTTTTCGAGTTGTTTCGATTTCATGGGGTCGGCATTTTCTATGTAACGAAACATCTCGGGCGAAAAACTGGGAAGTCCTTTGTAGTGTAGTGCCTCACCTTCTGAAAGAGTGTCGCCAATTACAAAATTACCGGTATCGGGTACGCCAATTATATCGCCAGGATAAGCTTCGTCAATTGTTTCTTTTTTTGCAGCCATAAAAGCTGTTGGTGCCGAAATTCTGAATGATTTATTTAATCGGTTGTGTTGGTATACTTTGTTGCGTTCAAATTTACCTGAGCATACTTTTACAAAAGCAATACGGCTGCGATGGTTGGGATCGATATTGGCGTGAATTTTAAACACAAATCCCGAAAAAGCATCTTCGTAAGGTGAAACTTCGCGTTCTTGGGCAGCAATTGGTTTAGGCGAGGGGGCAATTTGTAAAAATGCATCGAGCAATTCTTGTACTCCAAAATTATATAAAGCACTACCAAAAAACACCGGTGCCATGTTGCCGTTTAAATAATCGGTTTTATCAAATTCAGGAAAAACACCTTCAATAAGTTCAACATCTTCACGGAGTTTATCGGCATCATTTTCGCCAATGTATTGATCCAGTTTGTTTGAGTTTAAGTTTTCAAGAGTTATTGCTTTGTCAATTTCCTGAATATTTGGATTAAATAACGAGAGATTCGACTTGTAAATATTATAAACGCCTTTAAAATCAGGACCGCTGTTTATTGGCCAGCTTAAAGGCCTAATTACAATTTGTAATTGTTTCTCGATGTCTTCAATCAAATTAAAAATGTCGTCAGTTGGCCTGTCCATTTTGTTAATAAAAACAATTACCGGAGTTTTTCGCATACGGCAAACATTCATGAGTTTTTCGGTTTGCGGTTCAACTCCCTTTGCTGCATCAATTACAATTATTACACTATCAACAGCAGTAAGTGTTCTGAAAGTATCTTCCTGGAAATCCTGGTGCCCCGGGGTGTCGAGTATATTAATTTTATAATTGTTGTACTCAAAGCCCATAACCGAGGTGGCAACCGAAATACCTCGTTGCCGTTCAATTTCCATAAAATCGGATGTTGCTGTTTTTTTTATTTTATTGCTTTTTACCGCACCGGCAACATGTATAGCTCCTCCAAAAAGCAACAGTTTTTCGGTTAATGTTGTTTTTCCTGCATCGGGATGACTTACAATAGCAAATGTCCTTCGGCGTTCAATTTCACTCTTAAAACTCATATATTTTACGTTGTCTGATTTTGTTTTCAAAAAAAACGGTTCGCAAAAATACTTCTTACTATCGAATTTGAAACAATTATTATCAAAAGCTTTGGATTCTTTTGCCTTTGTTTACTTTAAATTAGGTTTTATAAACTTGCAATTGCTACATTTATTATTAGTATAAATTGCTGTTATGCCAATAATTCTGTAATTTTCATTTTCGACAAATCTCTATTTAAACAAACAAATACTGGATGAAAAAAATCTTTACAAACGATAAATATACCCAAACAATTGATGGTATTAAAAATACACTTGTTGATTATTTGCTCTTGCTCTATGCAATAATATCATTACCTGTATTGCTTTTGTCGGTTTCGCGTGCAACGGTTACCGGTTGGCTTGCTGTTTATTCTGTTCAGATAGTCATTTTTGTTTTTTTTATAACAATTTTCTTTTTACGTAAAAAGCTCACATATAAAACAAAAGCATACTATTCGGGTTTGATTTTATTGGTTTTGTGTTTAAGTGGAATTCATTGTTTAGGGCTTTTTTCTGGTATCATTCCGTTTTATGTATTATTTGTTGTGTTAGTCGCTTTTGTTGCCGGACGCAGATATGGTTATGCTGCTTTGTTCTTGCTGGCATTGTCGTATGCAGTTTATGCATTGT
The DNA here is from genome assembly GCA_964487645.1 of uncultured Prolixibacteraceae bacterium. GTDB lineage: Bacteria > Bacteroidota > Bacteroidia > Bacteroidales > Prolixibacteraceae > Roseimarinus. The sequence continues at coordinate 10,558 of CAZARW010000014.1, read as the reverse complement.
TGTATGGCTTTGGAGTATTGGATTACGATTTTGATATTCAGCAAATGGTTATGAAAAAGAATTTGTGGATTTCGGAAGGTTTGATCCTTTTGGTTGTGGCCTATTCGCTTATACTTATGGTTACTCGTCTCGAAAAAGCGTATATGCAAACTCTTAAAAAAACCGAAAAACGTGAATCGGAATATCGCTTATTGTTTGAACAGGCTGCCGAAGGAATTATGATTACCGATCGTGAAGGGAAAGTGTTGATGGTAAATAATTTTTTCAAAAATATGTCGGGGTATCGAAGTAACGATATTATTGGGAAAAATGTTAGCGATTTTGTGATCCCCGATATGCGCGAAAGGGTAATTAAAGGCTTGCAAAATCTTTCGCCACAAAAAACCCGGGTTTCGTTAATGAAAGTAATTAATAAAAAGAACGAAGAGCGGGTAGTTGAGGTAAGGGTAAGTTTATTTCCCGATAGCCGTATTCAAATATTGCTTAGCGATATTACTCTGCATCAGCAAATTCAAAAAGAAATTGAAGAGCAAAAAGCCTTTGGAAAAAGCATTATTGATACTTTGCCCGGGGTGTTTTATATTTTCGAAAATCACAAAAATCTGATCCAGTGGAACGATGGGCTTGTTGATGTAAGTAAGTATTCATCAGACGAACTTAGCAATATACTGTTCGAAAATCTGTTTGTTGATACCCGCTACGATTACGAAAGCGAAATTTTTACACGCACACGCAATAGCAATACAATTTTTTTCAGAACCAACTTACTTACCAAAACCGGAGAAAAAATTCCTTTTTATCATTCGGCTATTGCATACGAGCGTAACGATATTTCGTATTTTATGGGAATTGGGCACGATATTTCGAGCCTTGTGCGTACAGAACAAGCTCTAAAGAACAGTGAAGAAAACTTTAAAAATATATACAATAATACCAGTGATGCAATTTTTATTTTTGATCAAAACTTAAAAGTTTTATCGGCCAACGAAACGTTTTTTGAACTTACCGGGTTAAATCACGAGGATATGCAAAACATAAACATATTTGATTATATATTTGATTTTAACTCGATGCGAAAAGTAGCCGGCGAAATTGAAAAAGCTCACAGCGGAAGAGTTGTTGTTGCTGAGTATTTAATCCGCAATAAACAAGGAGAATCATTCCCGGTCGAAATCCGGAGCCGACGTATTAACTATAGAGGTCAGCCTGCTGTAGTTACTGCATTTAACGAAATAAGTGCCCGCAAAGAGCTTGAGAAAAAAGTATACGAAGTATCGCTTAAAGCCGAGGAAAATGAGCGGGGTAGAATTGCAAAAGACCTTCACGATGGCCTGGGGCCTTTGTTGTCGACCTGTAAAATATATTTGCACAACCTTAAAAAAGCACAGTTTGATGAGCGTGAACAGGCATCGTTTACAAAACTTTCGCAACTTATCGATGAGTCACTTATGGGAATAAAAGAAATTTCAAACAACCTTAGTCCGCATGTTTTGCGTAACTTTGGTTTGGTAAATGCTCTGAATGTATTTATTGAAAAAGTGGCGAGTGTTTCGGAGGCAAAAATTCATTATAAATTTGATGCCGGCCAAAAATATAACGAAATTGTTGAATTAACACTTTATAGAGTTGTTACCGAGCTTATTAATAATACAATAAAACATGCCCAGGCAAAAAACATATACATTGAATTACTGCAAAAAGAGAAAAAGTTACAATTAATATATGCCGACGATGGTAAAGGCTTTGACTCTGAACATATCGACAAACCGGGGCTGGGTATTTTAAATATTAAATCGCGCATAAAATCAATTGCAGGAAAAATTGATTTCGATGCATCGGTTGGTAAAGGTGTAAAAGTTGTAATTGAAACAAATATATAAAATTATGGTTCGGATAATTATTGTTGAAGATCATACATTATTTCGCGAAGGCCTGAAAAGTTTACTTGCTGCAAATCCTGAATTTACTGTTGTGGCTGAGTATGCAAATGGAAAAGATTTTATCGAAAATTTGTATACTCATCAGGCCGATCTTGTTCTTATCGATATTGAGATGCCTTTTATGAATGGGATTGAAGCAACTAGCGAAGCAAAAATTAAAAACCCTTCGTTACGTTTTATTGCTTTGTCGATGTACAGTGATCAAAAATACTACTACGAAATGATTAAAGCCGGAGTTTCGGGGTTTGTGCTAAAAGAAGCCACTACCGATGAACTCGAAAAAGCAATTTATGATGTGATGAACGAACAAAGCTATTTTTCACCCAGTTTATTGCAACAGGTGGTAATGAACATTCCGAAACTCGAAGAAAAACAAAAACTTATAAAAAAACTTGATCTTACCGACCGCGAAATCGATGTTATGAACCTTATTTGTAAAGGAATGACGAATAACGAAATATCTAAAAATTTATTTATTAGTGTGAAAACTGTTGAAACGCATAAAACACGTTTGCTGAAAAAAACCGGAGCAAAAAACAGTACTGGGCTGATTCTTTTTGCGCTAAAAAATAAACTGATCGAAATTTAAAATTTTACTATAAGGGTTTTCCCTGATGCCAAATAGGGTTTTATGCTCTTCTTTTCAGAATTATACCCTATTATCCAAGTTTAAAAAGCCGTAATTTTGAAATCGTTGTAGCATGTATAACTTTTAACGACAACAATGCTCGATGAATAAAAAAATTAAAATAGCAATAGTCGACGATAACAAAACTTTTCTTGAAGGATTAGTTGCCTTACTCGAAAACAATGAGCAATTTGAAATAGTTGCAGTTTTTACATCGGGCGAGGATCTTTTAAAATTTAAATTTCTGCATAAAATTGATGTTCTGTTGCTCGATGTCGAAATGCCCGGCATTGATGGAGTTAAAACAGCGCAATTACTGAATTATAATTATCCGAGCATTAAAATTATTGCAGTAACAATGTATCAGGAAAAAGTATACCTGACACAATTGATCGAGTCGGGCTTTAAAGGATTTGTTAGTAAAACAAATGTTTCGGACGAACTTTTCGGAATTATCGATAAAATTATGAAGGGCGAATTGTGTTTTCCCGAGAGTATATATTGACAAGCTGCAACAGTTGAACTTGTTTTTATTGAATTTATTAACGTAGTGTTTAGTTTAAATGAATCGAAAATTGAAGGGCCGGCAATATTTACCGGCCTTTAATTGTGTCGAACTTACTTACCAAACATATCAGGCCGAATCTTTTTTGTGATTTCTAATGCTTTATTTTCACGCCACTGATTAATTAACTTTTCGTTACCCGACAACAATATTTCAGGAACTTTGTGTCCGTTGTAATTTGCAGGGCGCGTATACACCGGAGGACTAAGTAACCCGTCCTGATGTGAATCGGTAAGAGCCGATGTTTCGTCGCCCAAAACCCCCGGAATTAATCGCACTGTACTGTCAATAATAATTGCTGCAGCAAGTTCGCCTCCGGTTAGCACATAATCGCCAATCGATACTTCTTTTGTGATGTATAAATCTCGTAATCTTTGATCAACTCCCTTATAATGGCCGCAAAGAATCATAATATTTTCGGCCATCGATAGTGTATTCGCTTCTGACTGATTCCAAACTTTTGCATCGGGAGTCATGTAAATAATTTCATTGTATTCTCTTTCCGATTGCAATTTAAGTATTATGCTTTCGATAGGCTGAATCATCATAACCATACCGGCTCCGCCTCCAAACGAATAATCGTCAACCCGTTTATGCTTATCGGTTGAATAATCCCGAATGTTGTGAGTGTGAATTTCGACAAAACCCTTGCTAACAGCTCGTTTTATCATCGAATGCGAAAACGGGCTTTCAAGGAGTTCGGGAAAAATTGTAAGTACATCAATTCTCATGGCTAAAAAAGCTTTATGCCGGCAAATGTACTAAAAGCAAGAATATTTTTCATAAAATGATTTTAAGGGAATTGCTTTCCTTATTTTGAAGGAATGTTTATTTTTTGATTCCATACAATGTATGAACAATGTTTTTTTTGCTGTGAAGTAAGGAGTAGCCATTGTGATATAATTATAAATAAGAGGAATAAAACCTTCGAAAAACACTACGAATAAAAACATTTTTTATTTCTTTGTCATCGCCGTAAAACTATTTTCTTCTACGGATTAATAGCCTCAATTGCTTATTTTTGCTCAAAAACATTTGGCTATTGGCGTATAATAGTTATTTTCGTAAGCCACAATAAATTAACAAGTTGTGTGATTTGAATTTGTATACAAATATATATTTGAAATGGAACCTAAAGAAAAAATGCACTATGAACCTCATAATGAGGCTGAAAATTCAACACCAAAAGTTGAAGTTGAGAAAGTAAATGAACCCGAAGAATCGAAAAATTCTGATGTTTCGCCTGAAAATTCTCAGGTTAATGAAAAATTAAAAGAGAAAAGCAACAGCGCAGAACCAAAAGAGGAAAATAATTTTGAAACTTCTGTAAACGCTGAGGCTCAGACCGAAAATGAAAGTTACGACAGCGAGGAAAAGTTGCCAGTTTCGGAAAATACTCAGGATGTGGACGACGAGAAGTCTGATGACACAAAGTCTGAAGCCGATGACTCAGAAAACACTGCTGAAATTCAAGAAAAATCTGACGCTCAAAGCGAAGTTGAGAATAAACAGTCCGAAACTCAAAAAGATGAGGCAGTTGCCGATAAACCTGCCGAAAGTCAACCTGAAATCGATTATTCAAAGTTATCTGAAGTCGAACTCATTAATGAATTCAGAGATTTACTCAAGACTCAGAATTACCTCGAAATGCAAGGTAAAGTCGATTTGATAAAATCGAATTTTTATAAAAAGCACAAACTTAAAGTACAGGAAGAAAAGAAAAATTTTATCGATAATGGAGGCTTCGAAGAAGAATTTAAGCCAAGTGCTGATCCCTACGAACAGGATTTAAAACATTTATTGAACGATTATAAACAACTCAAATTCAAATTCAACAAAGAAATTGAGGCCGAAAAAGAAGAAAATTTAAAAATTAAATATCAAATAATCGAAGATATTAAGGGGCTTGTAAACCGTAAAGAATCAATTAATAAAACGTTTCAAGAGTTTAAAGAGCTTCAGCAAAAATGGCGTGATATTGGTTTGGTTCCACAATCGAGCATGAAAGATATGTGGGAGAATTATCACCACCATGTCGAAAATTTTTACGATTACATAAAAATCAATAAAGAGTTACGTGATCTCGACCTGAAAAAAAACATGGAAGAGAAAATTGGCTTATGCGAAAAAGCCGAAGAGTTGCTGCTTGAACCTTCAATTTTAAAAGCATTTTCTCAATTACAAAAATTGCACGATACATGGCGCGAAATAGGCCCTGTGCCACGCGATAAAAAAGAAGAGCTTTGGGAGCGATTTAAAGATGCAACAACAAAAATTAATAAAAAGCATCAGGAGTTTTTCGAAAATCGAAAAAAGATGCAGAAAAAAAATCTCGAGGCCAAAGCTGCACTTTGCGACAAAGTTGAAGAGATACTGGCTCTCGATTTGAAAACCCATAAAGAGTGGGAAGCTAAATCAAAAGAAATTATCGAAATTCAAAAATATTGGCGTACAATTGGTTTTGCTCCTAAAAAAGAAAACACATCAATTTATGAACGATTTCGGAAAGATTGCGATGACTTTTTTGATAAAAAAAGAGAGTTTTATGCAAAACATAAAGAAATTCAGGCTAACAACTTGCAGCTAAAAATTGACTTGTGTGTACAGGCCGAAGCCTTAAAAGAAAGTAAGGACTGGAAAAAAACAACTGAAGAATATATATCGATTCAAAAAAAATGGAAAGATATTGGCCCTGTGCCACGTAAACATTCCGATGTTGTGTGGAAGCGCTTTAGAACAGCATGCGATTATTTTTTCGAGCAAAAATCGAATTTCTTTAACACAATTGACGATACGCAGGTTGAAAATTTGAAACTGAAAAACGAGTTAATTGAAGAGGTTACTAGCTTTAAAACAAGTAAAAACGAAAAAGAAGATTTCGAAAAACTTAAAGATTTTCATCGCCGGTGGAACGAAATAGGACACGTGCCTTATGCTAACAAAAACGATGTGCAAAAACGGTTTCGCGATGCTATAAACAAACAGTTTGATAAATTACGTGTCGACGATAAAGACCGAAACTTGCTGAAATATAAAAGCAAAGTCGAAGACCTGAAAAATACAAACCGTGGGCAGAATCGTGTGTATGCCGAGCGCGACAAATTTGTGTCGAAACTCAAACAACTCGAAAACGATTTGATTACACTAAAAAACAACATTGGCTTTTTTGCTAATTCGAAAAACGCCGAAGCACTTATTAACGATGTGCAAAAGAAAATTGCTAACAACGAAGAACAAATTGAATATTTGAAAGAAAAAATCAGAATTATTGACGAAGCCGACAATGGTGATGAATAAATAATAAGGCCTGAATATTATCAGGCCTTTTTTTAAGCTTTATTACCGTTTGAAGCAAACAATTTATGTTTATCTTTGCAACTTATTTTTCTAATAAATTAAATAACTTACAGTTTGTCAACTAAATACATATTTGTAACCGGAGGGGTAACATCCTCATTAGGGAAAGGGATTCTCATATCGTCGCTTGCAAAATTATTGCAGGCCCGAGGTTTTTCGGTTACCATTCAAAAACTCGATCCCTACATCAATGTCGATCCCGGAACATTAAATCCGTACGAACATGGAGAGTGTTATGTTACCGACGATGGAGCCGAAACAGACCTCGATCTTGGCCATTATGAACGTTTTTTGAACAAATCGACATCGCAGGCAAACAATGTAACAACCGGTCGTATTTATCAAACAGTAATTAACAAAGAGCGGCGTGGTGACTATTTAGGTAAAACTGTTCAAATAATACCTCATATAACCGACGAAATTAAGCGGAATATTAAAATCCTCGGTAAAAAAGGACGATACGATTTTGTGCTTACCGAAATTGGAGGAACTGTTGGCGATATGGAATCGCTGCCATATATCGAAGCGGTAAGGCAATTGAAATGGGAGCTGGGAAAATCGGCAATGGTTATTCATTTAACTCTTGTGCCATTTCTTAATGCTTCGGGAGAGCTTAAAACAAAACCTACTCAACACTCGGTAAAAGCTTTGCTCGAAAATGGAGTACAGCCCGATATCCTTGTATTGCGGACAGAACACGACTTAGGTGAGAGTATCCGGAAAAAAGTTGCACTCTTTTGTAATGTCGACGAAAACTCGGTTGTGCAGTCAATTGATGTTTCAACCATTTACGAGGTTCCTCTGAAAATGAAAGAGGAAAAACTTGATGTAACCGTTTTACAAAAATTTGGAATCGAAGCAAAAAAAGAACCCAACCTTGACGAGTGGAATTCATTTATCAAAAAACATAAAAATCCTAAAGCTGAAGTAACAATCGGACTTGTAGGTAAGTATGTTGAATTGCCCGATGCATATAAATCAATAGTCGAATCGTTTGTGCATGCCGGTGCGGTTAACGAATGCCGTGTTAATCTGAAAATGATTCACTCCGAAAAAATCACTCCGCAAAATGTCGATAAAAAACTTGGTGAACTTGATGGAATACTTGTAGCTCCGGGATTTGGACACAGGGGCATAAACGGAAAAATTGAAGCTACCCGGTATGCACGAATTCACAATATTCCCTTTTTAGGTATTTGCCTGGGTATGCAAATTGCCGTAATTGAATTTGCACGTAATGTGCTGAATTTTAACGATGCCGATTCGACCGAAATGAATGAAGTCACTCACTATCCGGTTATCGATTTAATGGAAGAGCAAAAAGGAATAACAAATATGGGCGGAACTATGCGCCTTGGAGCTTTTGCATGCAACATTAAAAAGGAAAGCAAGCTTTTTGCAGCATACCATAAAACTAAAATATCAGAGCGGCACAGACATCGTTATGAGTTTAATGATAAATATCGAAGCGAATTCGAAAAACATGGAATGATGCCTGTAGGTATTAACCCCGACACGAATTTGGTCGAAGCTGTCGAAATTGAAGGGCATAAGTGGTTTGTGGGTGTACAATATCATCCCGAATACAGCAGTACTGTTTTAAAACCAAGCCCCTTATTTGTTGCTTTTGTTAAAGCATGTTTGAATAAATAAAAATCAATATAAAAAACTGATTGAATGGATAAAAATACAACAATTGGTCTGGTACTAATTTTTGCAGTTCTCATAGGGTTTAGTTATTTGAATAAACCTTCGCAACAAGAAGTTGAAGAAGCAAAACGAAAACGCGATTCGGTTGAAATGCTTCACCGGCAGATGGAATACGAGCTTGAGCTTAAGGCTGAGCAGGAAAACCAAAATCAATCGCAAGTTCCCGAATCTGTATCGGACGAGAAAACTGCTAACGATGAATTTGAAAAACTTTATGGCGACTTTAGTGTATCAGCACAAGGTAACGAAGAGTTTATTACACTCGAAAACAACCTGATAAAGGTGCAGTTGTCAACCAAAGGCGGTCGAATTTACTCGGTTGAACTAAAAAATTATAAACGTCACGATTCAACCGAACTTATTTTAATTGAGGGCGATAAGTCGACTCAAAACTTATCGTTTTTTGCACAAAACCGTACAATTAAAACCGATGATTTGTTTTTTGAACCTTTAATAAACGAAAAACACATCGAAGTAAGCGGCCCTGAAGTTCCTATAGGCCGTGAAGGCAGAATTAAATTTAATACTGAAAATCCCGGAACATCCCGACAAATTGTGCTCAGACTTAATGCCGGAAATAACAGGTATATCGATTATGTATATACAATTACGCACAACTCCTATGTGGTCGATTATCAAATAAAAATGCACAATATGGGCGATTTGGTGAAAACCAATTCGGGATACCTTAGCTTTAATTTTAATTTTGATGTGCCACGACAAGAGAGAGCATCGAAATATGGTGAAGACAGATATACAACTCTGTATTACAAATTTAAAAACGACGATCTCGAAAACCTCAGCCTTAACAAATCAGATGAAGAAACAATTAATACTCCAGTCAAATGGTTCGGGTATAAACAACTTTTCTTTTCGACCGTGTTAATGGCCGATGATGCTTTTGATAATGCAATTATTGCTTCAGAAAAATACGACGAAGAAAATGCTTATGTTGCTCGTTTTACTTCCGATATTGGTTTGCCTTTCGATCCTCGTTCGGAGAATGCGTACGGAATGGATTTTTACTTTGGGCCAAATCACTATCAAACCCTTAAAGAACACGGATACAGCCTCGAAAAATTGATTAACCTTGGATGGCCTGTAGTTCGCGAAGTAAACCGTTTTGTGATTATTCCTACATTTAACTTTTTACGTCGCTTTATCGACAATTTTGGAATAATTATTCTCATCCTTACTGTGATGATACGACTTATTGTATTTCCTTTTACTTACAAATCGTATGTTTCGCAGGCTAAAATGCGTGTTCTGAAACCCGAAATTGACGACATTAACAAAAAATATCCGTCCGACAAGGCAATGGAGCGCCAACAAGCTACAATGGCTTTATACAAAAAAGTTGGTGTAAATCCTATGGGAGGTTGTTTGCCAATGTTGTTTCAGTTTCCGGTTTTAATTGCAATGTTTTATTTCTTTCCCGGATCTATTGAATTGAGGCAGGAAAGCTTTTTATGGGCTACTGACCTGTCAACTTACGATTCAATTATTAACTTGCCTTTTACCGTGCCTTTTGGTTATGGCGATCATGTGAGTTTGTTTACTTTGTTAATGACGATTACAACCATTTTACAAACTCGTTTACAGGGGCAAACTCAGGATACCAGTGCTATGCCCGGGATGAAATATATGATGTATTTTATGCCTCTCATTTTTATGTTTATCCTGAATTCATACTCATCGGGTTTGAGCTATTATTATTTCCTTGCAAACTTGTTTACTATAGGTCAAACATACCTCATACGTTCTATGGTTGACGAAGATAAGGTAAGGGCTCAGCTTTTTGCTAATAAGAAAAAAGTACCTAAAAAGAAATCGGGATTTCAAAAACGTCTCGAAGATCTTCAGCGCCAACAAAAGGCTGCTGCTAAAAAGAAATAATTTAATATTTGTATACTTTACTTTTTTACAAAAGCCGGTTTTTCCGGCTTTTGTGTTTTTTTAACTGTACTGCTCCAAAAATATTACTGTAAACAAAAAAAAATATATATCACAAATTATACTCGTATCCTGCACGTATAAGGCATCATATAAATAAAAAAAGATTTTTTATGTGCTTTTTGTCACATAAGGTAAACAATTTAGGAAAAAAAGATGTTTATATCTTAAATTAAACCGTTTTACCTAAAATCTTTAATATGAGTAAAATTATACATTATCTAAAAGGAAGGTTTTTGTGCTTTTACAATTATTCTTCAACAAGGATGAAATCAGGTTCATCTATTCGAAAAAAAAATATTCTTATCTCTCTCTTTTCTGTTATTCTTTTAGTTTTTTATACAAATGTAGGATATTCACAAACAACACCCAACGAGGCCGAATGGAACGGACAGGGGTACTCGC
>CAZARW010000013.1:0-54596 GCA_964487645.1 uncultured Prolixibacteraceae bacterium | reverse complement strand
CCGACTCGAACCTGTCGATCGAAAAAATGAACCGGCACAATACGTACAAAGATTCATTAAGGACAAAAGAAATTGAAAAGCGGCAACACAAATAATTTGTAAAAACTGCATGCATTATTCACACTGAATTTTTGCAGTAAACTATTTTTTCAATTCCTTTTCCAGTTCTTTTAAACGTTTCTTTTCGGCTTTTATTTGAGCTTCTTTTTCTTCAAGATCTTTTTTCAGTCTGTCAATGTCATCTTGCGAAAATGAATCGGAGTTATTTATTGAGTCGATATCCATTTCGCTTAGTTCCTGAAGAACATCACTAACTCCCGAAAGAGCACTGCTCACAATAGCCTCAATATCGATACTGTTAAGAACCGTAGATGCAATATTAATACCTGCATTAGCAGCTTCAATTGAAAGTTCAATCATTTCTTTTGTCAGGCCATCGGTATTTTCGAGTTCTTTGCGTAAATCTTCGTTTACTTCGCGTCTGGCTTCTTCAATTTCACGCCGTGCTTCTTGTATATCACGTCGCGCATCTTCCATGTCGCGGCGTATTTCGTCTTTGTCTATTTCATGTTGGGCACTGCGGATTTCATTTTGTGCTTCGCGCATTGCTTCGTTTACAGTTTTGTTAATATCGATATCGGCTAAAGCACTATGTATATCGGCCATAATTTCAGCTTGCAATTCAGAATTGCTTTCAGATAATGCGATTTCAACCATGCGTTCAATCTCTTCGGAAATTCCGTCGAGGTTTTCATTTTCGGCAATTTGTTTTTTAATGCCGGTCTGTAAGCTGTCAACTTCGTGTTTTGTCCACTCTTTGGTATTTAAGGGGGGAGTATTTTCAGAAGTTTCCAGAGTCATTTCGTTGTTTGACAAAACATACGAGTGAGCACTGTTGTCGGAAGTAAACGACACCAGAGCAAAGCCTGTAATTACTATTGTAGCAGCAATCAGGCCTTCGATAAAGTTTGTTTTCATTGCTTTTTGTTTTTGAATGTGTTTTATTCTATTAAGAATGCTTCCTCTGTGTGAAGCAAATGCCATGGCCGGATTGAATTTTTGATTTCGGCTTAATTCAGCGTTTGCCAATGTTCTGATGTACGCATTTTTATCGCCTGTTAACCGAATGGCGATATTGTCGCAGCTATTTTCTCGTTCGGCATCAATTAACGATGATATAATCCACACACCGGGATGATAAAAGTAAATGAGTTTTATGAGTGATTGAATAATATTGAAAAAATAATCGCGACGTGCAATATGTGCCAACTCGTGTGCAATAATTGCCTCAACATCTTTTATCGATAAGCCAGTAAATGCTGCTACCGGGAAAAGAATTACCGGCTTAAAAACACCAAGAGTTAGCGGGCTATTTACCAGAGGTGAAAAAAACGTGTCAATTTTTTGTTTTATTTTTAAGCGTTTGGAGTATTCGCTTATTGTTTTTATCCATTGTTGATCTACTGCAATTACACCTCGGGTTCGTAATTTATAATTATATAATAAGCCTCCGGCCATTCTGAATACCAGCAATAAAAAACCTGCCATCCAAAATGCAACAACGATATGAAAATTGCGTTGAAAAAAGCTTCGCAATTTGATCGTATTCAAATTAATTGCACTGTTCGATTGTGGAGTCTCTATAGTATACTGAGTTATTTTTTTTTCGATATACATTTTTGCAAAACCGGAAGTGGCAGTTAGGTTTTGTTTTAAGGCATTTTTTTCGGAAGCATATTCATAAGCATTTGAAAAAGTAAGAATACTCCAACCTAACATGAGTATGAGCCCAAAATACCCAATAAGATATTTTACTTGTGCACTGTTGCGATGCATGAGCGAAAATACAACAATGATTGCACCTGCAATAAGAATTCCCTGCCACAACGAATGAATAATTGTCCATCCAAAGGCTTCGATAAATTCAGCCGATAAAAAATTGTATAAAGCGTTCATAGCAATTATTTTATGTTCGAATCCATTTCGTCAACAATACGTTTAATTTCATTCAGCTCTTTTTTGCTTGTTTTTTTGTTACCAAGCAAGTGCATAACCAGGCTCGAAGCTGAGCCTGAAAATGTAGATTCAACAAAGCGGTCGAGCAGTCGTCCACGGGTTTCATCCTGTTCGTAGTGTGCTTTATAAATGTGGCTGCGTCCTTTAGGTTTTCGCGACACAAAACCTTTATCGTGCATGTTTTGCATAATTTTAAGCGTGGTGGTGTATCCTACATCTTTTACCGACATTAATTTCTCGTGTACAGTTTTTACGGTTGATGGACCCTGTTCCCATAGTACATTTAGTATTTCAAGTTCAGATGCAGTAGGTGTTGTTTTTATTTTACTCATAACTATCTACGATTTTATTCGTACAAATATATACGATTATTTTCGTAGTTGCAAGCATCTACGATTTTTTTCGTAATTTATTTTTTTATTCTTTTGATTTAGTGTATAAAAAAATTCGCTTGCATGATTTGCCGGGTAGGGCATGAATAAAATAAATAAAAAAAACCACAACTTGAAAAAGTTGTGGTTTTAACATATAAGAAATAACTATACTATGCTTTTAATGCAGCCTGAGCAGCAGCAAGGCGTGCAATTGGAACACGGAATGGAGAGCATGAAACGTAGTTCATTCCGGCGCGTACGCAGAATTCAACCGAACTCGGTTCACCACCATGTTCGCCGCAAATACCTACTTTAAGATTTTTGCGTGAACTTCTACCTTTTTCGATACCCATTTTAACTAATTGTCCTACACCGTCTTGGTCTAATACCTGAAATGGGTCGTTTTTGAGTAAGCCTTTTTTCAGGTAAATAGGCAGGAATTTACCTGCATCGTCGCGTGAGTAACCAAAAGTCATTTGGGTTAAGTCGTTAGTTCCAAATGAGAAAAATTCGGCAGCTTCGGCAATTTCATCGGCAGTAACTGCAGCGCGAGGAATTTCAATCATTGTACCAACCAGATATTCAATTTTGTCGTTGCGTTCAGCAAAAACAGCATCAATAGTTCCGCGAACAATATCTTCCTGTAGTTTAAATTCTTTTACAGTACCAATAAGAGGAATCATAATTTCGGGCAGAACAACAATTCCTTTAGCTTTCAGGTCGAGAGCCGATTCGATAATGGCGCGAGCCTGCATTTCGGTAATTTCGGGATATGTATTTCCCAAACGGCATCCACGGTGTCCAAGCATTGGGTTAAATTCGTGGAGGTCTTCAACTTTTTGTTTAATTACCTCAATGGAAATTCCCATTTCCTGAGCCATTTGTTTTTGGTTTTCCTCTTCTTGAGGAACAAACTCATGGAGTGGTGGATCGAGGAGACGAACAGTAACAGGCAATCCGTTCATTGCTTCAAACACATCGGCAAAATCTTTGCGTTGAATAGGTAATAGTTTATTTAATGCTGCACGTCGTCCGGCCTCGTCGTCGGCAAGAATCATTTCGCGCATACGGATAAGCCTTTCGCCCTCGAAAAACATGTGTTCGGTACGGCAAAGGCCAATACCTTCGGCACCAAATTTACGGGCTACCGAAGCATCGCGTTGAGTTTCGGCATTTGTACGAACTTTAATTGTCCGGTACTTGTCGGCCATCTCCATAATATCTCCAAAATCGCCACTTAAATCGGGATCGATAGTTGCAATTTTACCTTCGTATACTTCACCGGTTGATCCGTTGAGCGAAATCCAGTCACCTTCGTTAAATGTTTTTCCTTTAACAGTAAGTGTACGTGCTCTTCCGTTAATTTTTACATCGCCGGCTCCCGAAACGCAGCATTTTCCCATTCCGCGAGCTACAACTGCTGCGTGTGAAGTCATACCTCCACGAGCGGTTAAAATACCTTTAGCAACATCCATTCCTTCGAGGTCTTCGGGCGAAGTTTCGATACGCGCCAAGATGGTTGAATCGTATTTGCGTGCTTCATCGGCATGGAATACCAGTTGTCCGGTAGCTGCTCCAGGTGAAGCAGGTAATCCTTTAGCTAATACAAAAGCTGATTCAATAGCTTTTTTATCGAAAACAGGATGTAAAAGTTCATTGAGTTTATTGGGTTCTTGGCGGAGGATTGCTGTTTTTTCGTCAATGCTGCCTTCTTTAAGCATATCCATCGCAATTTTAACCATTGCTGCGGCAGTACGTTTACCGTTACGGGTTTGGAGCATCCACAATTTTCCATCCTGTATTGTAAACTCAAGGTCTTGCATATCTTTAAAATATACCTCAAGTTTACTTTGAACTTCGAAAAGGTCTTTGTAGGCTTGTGGCATAGCTTCTTCGAGCGAAGGATATTTTGCTTTTCGTTCGTCTTCAGATACTCCGGCAAGTACAGCCCATCGTAACGAACCTTCTTTAGTAATTTGTTGAGGGGTACGTACTCCGGCAACTACATCTTCGCCTTGAGCGTTGATTAGGTATTCGCCGTTAAAAATATTTTCGCCGGTAGCAGCATCGCGTGTAAAGGCTACACCTGTAGCTGAGTTTTCGCCCATGTTACCAAACACCATAGCTTGCACATTTACTGCTGTTCCCCATTCTTCGGGAATTTGATGCATTGCGCGGTAATAAATTGCGCGGGGATTCATCCAGCTGTCGAATACAGCAGCAACAGCACCCCAGAGTTGTTCCCATGGGTTTGCAGGAAAATCGTGTCCTGTAACTTCTTTTACAGCAGCTTTGAATTTTTTAACAAGCTCTTTCAGATCGTTTACATCAAGTTCGGTATCGTTTTCTACTCCTTTGCTTTCCTTTACTTCTTCCATTATGGCTTCAAAAGGGTCGATGTCTTCTTTTGATTCGGGTTTCATTCCTAAAACTACATCGCCATACATTTGTACAAACCTGCGATACGAGTCCCATGCAAAGCGGGCATTACCCGATTTTTTTGTAAGAGCTTCAACGGCTTCGTCGTTCATTCCAAGGTTTAGTACAGTATCCATCATTCCGGGCATCGAAACTCGTGCTCCTGAGCGAACCGACATTAACAATGGGTCTTCTTTTGAACCAAATCCCATTCCAATAATGTTTTCAACTTCTTTCATTGCATACTCTACCTGGTCTTTCAAAAGTTCAATAACTTTTTCTTTTCCAATTTCGTTGTAAAGAGTACATGCATCGGTAGTGATAGTAAATCCCGGAGGAACCGGTACTCCAATGTGATTCATTTCGGCCAGGTTTGCACCTTTTCCACCCAGCAAATTTTTCATGTCTGCCTTACCTTCGGCTTTACCATTTCCAAAAGTATAAACGTACTTTGTTGTCATAATTTGAATGTTTGTTTATGATATGTATGATTTTTATGCTTAAATCTTCGATATTTATGTTTGAGGTGAGCAAAGTTAATATTTTTTACCGTATACTATATAGTATTATACAAACGAATATGCTTTGCTATTTTGTTTATCAATTATTTAATTTTTCGATATCTTTAGAAACACATTTATATTCGTTTTGTTTTGATTTACCACAACATAAATGTTAACATTAATTAACTTTGATTTTCAATACTTAACTAAGTTTTGACGTATTTTTGTAGTGTTAGAAAGCAATAAAGATTTTTCATAGATTAGGTTTAGGTTTAGTTAGAATTCAGAGGATGGCAGATGTCATCCTTTTTTTTTGGTTTTTTTTCTATATTCCTGCTTTGATTGTAATAGAAAATCGATTTAGATGTATATTTATATCAGCGATTTTTTTTACATTCATGTTATGGAAATTATTCTCAATACCTTAAAAAGCCTTATCGAACCTACAGGAGTAGTTTTGGTGGTTGTGATTTTACTCGTTTTTAATTCGTGGATTTTTAACCGGTTTAAAACAGCAAAATGGTCAGGGAACATTGCCCGTCGGATAATTGCATTTTTAGTAGGCCTGATTGGTTTTTTAATTTTTATACTGGTATTGCCTATTGATAAAAGTTTGAAGGGTCAAATTCTGAGTCTTTTTGGAATAGTAATTAGTGCCGGAATTGCTTTGAGCTCAACAACCATTTTAGGAAATTTGCTTGCCGGATTTATGAACAATTCGATGAACCGGTTTAAAAATGGTGACTTAATAAAAATTGGAGATTACCAGGGGCGTGTTATTCGGCGTAGTGCTTTTCATATCGAAATACAGCTTGAGGACAGTAATTTTGTTACATTACCAAACATTTATGTGGCAACAAACCCGGTTAAACTTACCCGCAAATCAAATACAGTAATTTCAACGAGTGTATCGTTGGGGTACGATGTTTCGCGATCATTAATTGAAGATGCACTCAAAGAGGCAGCTGAAAATACCGGGTTAAGTAATCCATACGTGTATATTACCGATCTGGGTGATTTTTCGGTCAGCTATAAAATTCACGGTTTTCTTGACGATAGCAAACGATTTTTTAGTACTTCATCAAGTCTCAATGCAAATGTGATGGATGCTTTGCATTCAAAAAAAATAGAGATTGTATCGCCAACTTTTATGAACCAGCGTCGAAGCGACGAGAAAACATTCATTCCAAAACAAATCGAAATTCAAAAAGAATTTGTCGAAGAAAAATCGCCCGAGGATTTAGTGTTTGACGAAGCAGCAAAATCAGAAGCTATCGAGAAAAAACGAGAGTATCTCGAAAAAATCATTGCTCGGCGTGATGAATATAAAGAAAAGCTTAAAACAATTAAGGATAAGCTTGAAATTGAAAAAATAAATAATTCGATTGAGAAAGCAGATAACCTGATCAAAAAACTTGAGGATATTATTGCCGAAAACGAAAATACAGAGACTCAACACGAATAATATTGTTTCGTACTATTTTAAGTTCTTATCAAAATGTCTGAGAATTTTGGTGTAAAGATGCATTCTTGTATTTCCTCCCGTAATTGAATGGTTTCGGTTTGTATAAATGTGCATGTCGAATTGGATTCCTTTTTGTACCAGAGCTTCAGAATATTCATATACATTTTGAGCATGTACATTATCATCGGCAGTACCATGAATCAGCAATAAATTTCCTGTTAAATACTCAATATTGTTTATTGGAGAATTATCGTCGTAACCTCCGGGGTTTTGTAATGGTGTACGCATGTACCGTTCGGTATAAGCTGTGTCGTAATATCTCCAATTTGTTACCGGAGCAACAGCAACTCCGGCTTTAAAAATATTACCGTTTTTACCCATGCTTAACGCTGTTGTAAAACCACCAAAGCTCCATCCCCAGATTCCAATTTTGTTTTGATCGATATACGGGAGCGAAGCCAGGTATTTTGCAGCTTCAATTTGATCGTCCGATTCAAGTTTTCCCAGTTGCATGTACGTACATTTTCTGAATTCTTCACCACGTGCTGCAGTGCCTCTTGGATCAACACAAGCAACAATATATCCTTGTTGTGCAAGGTAATAATGCCAGTCGATATTCCACTGATCTGTTACTTCTTGTGAATTAGGGCCACTATATTGATACATAATAACAGGATAGCGTTTTGTGCTGTCAAAATCATATGGTTTAAGTATATACGCATTTAATTTTACACCCTGTGTTGTGTTTATCGTGAAAAAATTGTGCGAAGGCATCGCATATTCGGTAATTTTTTGAGCCAACGCAGTGTTTTCTTCAATGGTACGAATAGGTTTAGCTTTATAGTTGAATACATCGACACGGGGCGGGGTAGTGCTGCTCGATGAATAATTGACAAAGTAATTAAAATTATTGCTGAAAACAGCCTTGTTGGTCCCTTTGTCGGGACTAAGAATTTGCTGTTTTTTTCCATCGCCCGAGATCGAATATATTTCGCGCTGTAGAGGCGATATTTTTGCTGCCTGATAGTAAAATTCATCTTTTGACTGATTGTAACCGTAAAAAGCGGTCACATCAAAATTTCCCGAAGTGATTTGTTTTTCGATAAAGCCATTGTTTTTGTACAAATACAAATGCGACCAGCCGCTACGATCACTTAGTACAACAAAATGTGTTTTATTATCGAGAAATCTGAAATTTGACAAAAAGTCGGTTTCGATATATTTTTTATTCCTTTCGGTAATGAGTGTGCGGGTATCGCCGGTGTATGGGTTTGCATATAAAATTTGCAGCTCGTTTTGTTGCCTGTTAAGAACAAAAATGGCTAAATTTTCGCCGTTTGGAGCCCAGTGTATCCGCGGTAAATAATAATTTTCATCGGTGTTTTTAATATTTGCTTCGATGGTGGTTCGGGTTTTTACATCAAATATATGGGCACTTACTTTTGAGTTATTTTGTCCGGCTTTGGGGTATTTAAATGTATAAAATCCCGGATATAGTGCATATTCGGTTTTTTCGGGAGCAAGTCCTTTATACACAGGCATCGAATAATTGTTTACTTCGGTTTCGTCAAATTTTACAAAAGCCAGTTTATCGCTGTTTGGCGACCATTCAAAAGCACAGTTGTATGCAAACTCTTCTTCGTAAACCCAGTCGGGAACTCCGTTAATGATTTTATTTGCTTGACCATCGTTAGTAACTTGTTGCTCGGTGCCAAAGCGTATGGTTTTTATAAAAATATTATTGTTTCGCACAAAAGCAACTCTTTCGGCATTTGGCGAAAATGTTGCAGCTTGCTGTGATCCATATTCCGATAACTCCGACAAGGTCTCGGTATACTGATCCCAAATGTAATAATCTGCGGTGTACGATCGTCGGTAGATAGGTGTTTTATTGGTTTCGAGTAAAATTCTTTTTTCGTCGGAGCTGAACGTGTAGTCCGAAAACTTATCAATAGGACAATCGATAATATCGGTCAGGCTAAACAAAATTTCAATTTCTTCGCCTGTTTTATAACTGCATTTTACTATTGATTGGCCATCTTTTATTATTGAATAATAATCTCCGTTGTTCATTGGTTTTAAGCCATCAACTGTTTTGTAATCAAATGTATTGTCGATAACAAAATCGGTTAATGCAAGTTGCTTTTGGGCAAATGAAAATGTATATATCAACAGAAAAAATACAAGAATTGTAAACCGTGTCATTATATAATTGATTTTAGGTTATTTGTTTGTTTTAACAAAGTTGCATGCACAATGTTGATGCTAATGTTCGTTTTCTCAAAACTCATTGTTTAACGATATTATTGCATATTTATGAGTTTTGCGCACGTAAAATAAGTACATTTTTTTATCTCTGAAAAGTATTCGGAGTATGTAAAATATTTAATTGTTGTTTTCGATTGAATTAATTGGTTTAAACCCTTGATTTTTTTTGATATTCATTATCTTTGCAACCATTTTTGATAAAGAACAAATTATATGATCAATATAACATTACCCGATGGGAGCATAAAACAATTTGCTCAAGCGGTTTCAGGCTATGAAATAGCCCGGGAGATAAGTCCGCGTTTGGCCAAAGAAGTATTGGCTGTTACAGTAAATGATCAATTGTGGGATTTGAATCGCAAAATTGACAGCGATGCCGCAATAGTTTTGCATAAGTGGGACGATAAAGAGGGCAAGCATGCTTTTTGGCATACATCGGCACACCTTATGGCCGAAGCAATTGAAGCTCTTTATCCCGGTACAAAATTTGGAATTGGCCCGGCAATCGAAAACGGTTTTTATTACGATGTTGATTTACCCGACGAAATGGTTATCGCCGAAAAAGATCTTGCAAGTATTGAGAAAAAAATGCTTGAGCTGGCTCGTCAGAAAAACGATGTCGTTCGAAAAGAAATTTCAAAAGCCGATGCCTTGAAGCTTTTTGAAGCAAAAGGTGATAACTACAAAGTTGAGCTTATTAGTGAGCTTGAAGACGGTACCATTACATTATACAGTCAGGGAAATTTTACTGACTTGTGTCGTGGACCTCACTTACCCAATACCGAGAGTATTAAAGCAATTAAATTGTTGAGTGTTGCCGGAGCTTACTGGCGTGGCGACGAAAAAAATAAAATGCTTACTCGTGTGTATGGCATTACATTTCCAAAGGCAAAATTGCTTGATGAGTATTTAGTTTTGCTCGAAGAAGCCAAAAAACGAGACCATCGAAAAATTGGCAAAGAGATGGATTTGTTTACCTTTTCGCAAGATGTTGGCATGGGCCTGCCCTTGTGGATGCCTAAAGGAGCACAATTGCGGGAGCAACTTGAAACTTTTCTGAAAAAAGTTCAAAAAACGTTTGGGTACAGCCAGGTGCTGACTCCTCATATTGGCGATGTGCGTTTGTATAAAACATCGGGGCATTACGAAAAATATGGAAAAGATTCGTTTCAGGTAATTAATACTCCGCAAGAAGGCGAGGAGTATCTGTTAAAACCGATGAACTGTCCGCATCATTGCGAGATTTACAAATCGAGGCCGCATTCGTATAAAGATCTTCCAATTCGCTATGCCGAGTTTGGAACAGTTTACCGTTACGAACAAAGTGGCGAGTTGCATGGTTTAACCCGAGTACGCGGTTTTACTCAAGACGATGCACACATTTTTTGTACTCCCGATCAGTTAAAAGACGAGTTTAAAAAAGTAATCGATATCATTTTTATCATATTTAAAGCTCTTGAGTTTAACGATTATACAGCACAAATATCGTTACGCGATCCGAACAATACCGATAAATATATTGGGAGCGATGAAAATTGGGAAAAAGCCGAAAAAGCAATTATTGAAGCTGCAGCCGAAAAAGGATTGAAAACAGTTACCGAAACAGGCGAAGCAGCATTTTATGGCCCGAAGCTCGATTTTATGATAAAAGATGCTGTTGGCCGCAGTTGGCAATTAGGAACCATACAGGTTGATTACAATTTACCCGAACGATTTGAACTTGAATATACCGGAGCCGATAACCAAAAACACCGGCCAATTATGATCCATAGAGCACCTTTTGGATCAATGGAGCGTTTTGTTGCTGTATTAATTGAGCATACCGCCGGTAAATTTCCGCTTTGGTTAACACCCGAACAGGTTGTAATATTGCCAATTAGTGAAAAATTTAACGAATACGCTCAAAAAGTTTCAAATATTTTAAATATTTCCGATATTCGCACCGTTGT
The DNA here is from genome assembly GCA_964487645.1 of uncultured Prolixibacteraceae bacterium. Classification (GTDB taxonomy): domain Bacteria; phylum Bacteroidota; class Bacteroidia; order Bacteroidales; family Prolixibacteraceae; genus Roseimarinus. The sequence goes on along the minus strand of CAZARW010000013.1, from coordinate 43,603 downwards.
CGATGATCGTAACGAAAAGATTGGCAGGAAGATTCGAGATAACGAACTTAAACGAATTCCATACTTGCTGATTGTTGGCGAAAAAGAAGCTGATAGTAATTCAGTTTCGGTACGCCGTCAGGGCGAAGGCGACAAAGGAACAATGTCGATTGAACAATTTACTGACTTTATCAAAAAAGAGATAAACGATCAGTTAACATCGATTTATAGCTAAACATATTTACTAATTTAATAGGAGGACTGTACAATAGCACCAAGAACACAAAGAGGCAGACGACCTGTAAGGCAAGAAGATGCTTACAGAATCAATCATCACATTAGAGTACCCGAAGTTCGCCTGGTAGGCGATAATATCGAAGAACCCGGAGTGGTTCCAACTCAAAAGGCTTTGAAAATGGCCGACGAAATGGAACTTGATTTGGTTGAAATTTCACCCAAAGCTGTACCTCCGGTTTGTAAAATCATCGATTATAAAAAGTTTCTTTATCAACAAAAAAAGAAACAAAAAGAGATGAAAGCAAAAGCGGTACAAGTGGTAGTGAAAGAAATTCGGTTTGGGCCAAATACCGACGAACACGATTTTCAGTTTAAATTACGCCATGCCGAAAAGTTTTTGAAAGATGGAGCAAAAGTGAAAGCTTTTGTGTTTTTTAAAGGACGTTCGATTTTGTTTAAAGAACAAGGCGAAATTTTGCTTCTCAAATTGGCACAGGAATTAGAAGAATTCGGAACATTAGAGCAAATGCCCAAACTTGAGGGTAAGCGCATGACAATATTTATTTCACCTAAGAAAAAAAAATAATTAGGTAATCATTTTAAAAAGCAGAATAATGCCCAAAATGAAAACAAATGCCGGAGCTAAAAAACGTTTTAAGCTTACCGGCACAGGTAAAATCAAAAGAAAACATGCTTTTAAAAGTCATATTTTGACTAAAAAAACAAAAAAGCAAAAGCGAAACCTTACTTACTTTGGTGTTGTCGATAAATCCGACGAAAACAATGTAAAGAAGTTGCTCGCAATGAAGTAATCTTTTGTATCAGAATTAATCATAGTAGTTAACCGGTGAATTAGCCCAAAAGATCTTTGTATAAAAATTTCAGAGACGCTAACCACCTAAAATTTCAAAATTATGCCAAGAAGTGTAAATAATGTTGCATCGCGTGCACGCAGGAAAAAAATCCTGAAGCAAACCAGAGGATACTTTGGTTCAAGAGCAACTGTTTGGACGGTTGCTAAAAATACCTACGAAAAAGGTTTACAATATGCATACCGTGACAGAAAACGTAAAAAAGGTAATTTCAGAGCACTATGGATTCAGCGTATAAATGCTGCTGTTCGTGCCGAGGGTATGAATTATTCAACTTTCATTAATTTGCTTAAGCAAAAAAATATTGACATTAACCGTAAGGTTTTGGCCGATTTAGCAATGAATCATCCAAAAGCTTTTAAGGCTATTGTGAAGAAAGTAAAATAGCATAAACTCCTTAGGTGAAATATTTCAAACCGTTTAGATTTATCTAAGCGGTTTTTTGTTGTCTGGTATTGTGGTATTTTTGTTTATTTAGCCGGTATATGAAAAAAATAAAGGCTGCCTTTGTTAAAAAAAGCAGCCTTAATAAATATGCGTTGGCAAATTACCAATTATTCAAAAACATTGGCAATTTGTGTTGTGTTGTATTTTCCTTCGTCGAGTTTTTTACGTACTTCGGTAAATGCCTGAATAGTATACTCAACATCTTCGATTGAGTGAACCGCAGTAGGAATAAGGCGAAGTAATAATTCGCCTTTAGGAATTACAGGATAAATTACAATTGAACAGAATACATTGTAGTTTTCGCGTAAATCCATAACTACATTTGTTGCTTCGGGAACACCGCCTTTAAGATAAACCGGAGTAACAGGCGAATTGGTAGCACCCAAATCAAAGCCCTGAGCTTTAAGCCCGTTTTGCAAATGGTTAACAATTGACCAGAGATTTTCGCGCAATTCCGAACGTTCTTTCAAAAGTTGCAAGCGTTTTAATCCGCCAATAACCATAGGCATGGGCAACGATTTTGCAAAAGTTTGCGAACGCATGTTGTAGCGCAAAAAGTCAACAACATCCTGATCGGCAGCAACAAAAGCACCAATACCGGCCATTGCTTTAGCAAATGTCGAAAAGTAAATGTCAATTTTTTCTTGTACTCCAAAATGTTGCCCTGTACCGGCACCGGTTTCTCCCATGGTTCCAAAACCGTGAGCATCGTCAACCAACATTCTGAAATTGTACTTTTCTTTAAGCGCAGCAATTTCATCGAGCTGTCCAAGATCGCCGGCCATGCCAAATACTCCCTCGGTAATTAATAAAATACCACCTCCGGTTTCGTTGCATGTACGCGTGGCAAATTGAAGCATTTTTTCACATTTTTCGATGTTGTTATGCTGAAAAACATAACTCTTGCCACCTTTTGCTTTGTGCAGAAAAATTCCGTCCATTATGCAGGCATGGCTTTCCGAATCGTATACAATTACATCTTTTCGGCTGGCAATCGAATCAATGATTGATACCATGCCCTGGTAACCAAAATTCAACAAAAATGAATCTTCTTTACCAACAAAATCGGCTAACTCTTTTTCAAGTTCTTCGTGCTTGCTGGTTTGCCCCGACATCATGCGTGCGCCCATTGGATATGCAAGTCCGTATTCTTGCGCTGCTTGTGCATCGGCTTCACGAACCTCGGGGTGGTTAGCCAACCCTAAATAATTATTTAAACTCCAGGTTAAAACTTCTTTTCCCCTGAATTTCATGCGAGGACGTATTTCACCTTCCAGCTTTGGAAACATAAAATATCCATGAGCCTGCTTTTGATACTGGCCCAGTTCCCCTTTATTCATTCTTAGTTTATCAAAAATATCCATCGTTTTGTTGTTGATTAAACGTTGCAAATGTAAAATTTTTACAGCTTATTACAAACTTTGTTAAATTTCAATAAAAAATTTCGGAGTACAGCATAATTCTTTAATTTGCAGATTTCTTTATTAAATATAAAAGTCTATTTTTGCACAACATTTTATACTATGAGTCAAAAAATTATTTTATTACTGATTATTAGCGTGTTTGCTTTTTCGTGTAGCGATTATAATAAGGTTGCCAAAAGCACCGATTACGAATATAAGTATAAAAAAGCTGTTGAGTATTACCAAACCGGTGATTATACTCATGCCAATGCTTTATTTCAGGATTTAGTTCATATTTATCGAGGAACTTCGCGTGGCGATGAGTTGTATTACTATTATGCCAAAAGTTTATTCGAACAGCAGGATTTTGTAATGGCCGGTTATTATTTCAGAAATATAGTTGAACAGTATCCGCGAAGTAAACATGTTGAAGAGGCCCAGTTTATGATTGGTTATTGCTATTATAAGGATTCTCCAAACCCAAAACTTGACCAAGAGCTTACAAATAAGGCAATTGATGCTTTTCAACTGTTTAAAAATGTTTTTCCTTATAGCGACAGAGTCGAAGAGGCAAATATTCTGATTGACGAATTGCGTGAAAAAATTGCCTATAAGGCTTATCTTAATGCACGTATATATTTCGATATGGAATATTACAAAGCAGCAATTGTTGCTTTGTCGAATTGCCTTTCTGATTTTCCTTCGTCGAAACATCGCGAAGAAATGCGCTATATGCTTTTAAAAGCAAAATATGTGTTAGCAGTTAATAGTGTTGAATCGAAAAAACGCGAGCGTTTAAACGATGCAAGCGACGAATACTATAATTTTATTGACGAGTTTCCCGACAGTAAATATGCCCGCGAAGTGAAACGTGATTTTCGCATAATTTCGAGTCAGTTGGGATATGAACCCGAAGAAGAAGCAAGTTTGTGAAATTTTATAAATACCGACAATTAAGAAAATAAAACAAATATGGATTACAAAAAAACAAAAGCTGCCGGAACAACTATTCCGCGTAACATTCAAAAATTAAGCGAGCCAACCGGTAACATTTACGAAACTGTAATGATATTGGCTAAACGCTCAAACCAAATTTCATCGGAATTGAAAGAAGAGTTGAATCAAAAACTCCATGAGTTTGCTTCGTATTCTGATAATTTGGAAGAGATTTTTGAAAATCGTGAACAAATCGAAATTTCGAAGTTTTACGAGCGTCTTCCTAAACCAAATCTTATTGCAACACAAGAGTTCGTCGAAGATCGAATTTATCATCGTAATCCGAGCAAAGATGGACGTAAAAGCAATTTTTAATGTATTGCTTTACTGTGTGTTTATTTGATTTAGTTTAAGTATACAATTTATGGATATAATTTGAAGTGTATACACTAAAAACACAGCCCGATTACAATGAAGCTGAAAGATAAAAAAATAGTACTGGGAATAAGCGGAAGTATAGCTGCTTACAAGGCAGCTGTGCTTTTACGTGGCCTTGTTAAACAAGGTGCCGATGTGCAGGTAGTTATTACCCCGGCAGGCAAACAGTTTATTACTCCGGTTACTCTGTCAGCTCTTTCGGGAAAACCTGTAATTAGTGAATTTTTTGGTGCAAACGACGGAACCTGGCATAGCCATGTTGACCTGGGGTTATGGGCCGATTTAATGTTGGTTGCTCCCGCAACTGCTTCAACTATTGGTAAAATGGCTAACGGCATTGCCGATAATATGCTTGTTACTTCGTATATGTCGATGAAATGTCCGGTAATGATTGCTCCGGCAATGGATCTCGATATGTTTGCACATAAAGCCAATCAACGGAATATCGAAATTCTGAAATCGTACGGAAACATTATTATTGAACCCGATCAGGGCGAATTGGCAAGCGGATTGGTTGGTAAAGGCCGGATGAAAGAACCCGAAAGCATTATTGAAGAACTTGTGCGTTTTTTCGATCAAAAAAAAAACTCTGCGGTAAAACCTTCCTTGTAACTGCAGGGCCTACCCACGAAAAAATCGACCCCGTACGATTTATTGGTAATTATTCATCAGGAAAAATGGGATTTGCGTTGGCTGCTGAGTTAGCAAACAGAGGTGCTAATGTGCTGTTGGTAGCAGGACCGGTAAATCTTACAATCAAACATCCTTTGGTTAAACAAATTGATGTTGTTTCGGCCAAGCAAATGTACAATGAGGCTACACGGCTTTTTGGTAAAACCGATGGTGCAATAATGTGTGCTGCTGTTGCCGATTATCGTCCCCTTGAGCCGATGGATACTAAACTAAAACGCAAGAGCAATAATCTGACTATTGCGTTAACTGCAAACCCCGATATTTCAGCAGAACTCGGACGATTGAAAACAAAGAAACAAGTGCTTGCAGGTTTTGCTCTCGAAACCAACGACGAACAAAAAAATGCTGCACTGAAACTGCAAAAGAAAAATCTTGATTTTATTGTACTCAATTCGTTAAATGATCGTGGCGCTGGATTTCAAACCGACACAAATAAAATAACAATCCTCGATCGGAATAATAAAATCACAAAATTTGAGTTAAAATCAAAACAAATGGTAGCTGTCGATATTGTTGATTACATCGAATTTTTTTTAACCTTGTAATTATCGCGGCTATTTTTAACTTTACACATCTAAACAATCCGATACAATGAAATTTTTGACGATTATTATATTGTTGCTTGCAGTTCAGTTGGTTACAGCGCAGGAAATACGATGCAATGTGAGCGTTAATGCTAGTAAAATTACCAATGTGAACCAAAATATTTTCAGAACCATGCAAATGGATTTGTACGATTTTTTGAATAACCGAAACTGGACTAATCATAAATACACGAACAACGAACGTATTGAATGCAGTATTAATATTCAGCTAAACAATCAAATCTCGTCCGACGAATACTCCGGAGTAATCGTTGTGCAAAGCAAACGTCCTGTATACGGTTCGTCATACAAAACTACGGTACTTAATATCCGCGACGAATATTTCAGAATAAACTATCAGGAATATCAAACGATTGAATTTTCCGAAACCGGCAATAAAGATAATTTAACCAGCATTTTGGCTTATTATGTTTATATTATTCTTGGTTTCGATTACGATACGTTTTCGCCAAACGGTGGTACCGAATTTTTTGAACGTGCACGCCAAATTGTAAACGATATGCAAAATACACCGGTTACAATTAAAGGATGGAAATCGAATGAATCGGATGAATATAACCGGTATTGGCTGGTCGACCATATGCTCAACAGCAGTTATTCCGATTATCGGAAAATGCTTTACGACTATCATCGTAAGGGGCTCGATGCAATGTCAGAAAGCCTCGAAGGTGGCCGTGCCGAAATTGCCGAATCGCTGCGCCTTATGCAACGTGTGTTTCGAAAAAAGTCACGATTGTATATCAATCAAATATTTTTCGATTCAAAATCGAGTGAGATTGTCAGTATTTTTTCAAATTCGTACCCCGATGAGCAGGATCGTGTAATTCAGATTCTGAAAGAATGTGATCCGTCGAATGCTTCGAAATACGACAAAATAAAAACATCGGCCGACGAACAGTTCGAAATGTAACACCATGCTTAGTAGCCTTACAATAAAAAATTATGCAATTATCAAAAACCTCGAAGTAAATTTCGAGCAGGGGTTTTGTGTGCTTACCGGAGAGACCGGAGCAGGGAAATCGATTATTATGGGAGCATTAGCCCTGATACTCGGACAACGAGCCGACACATCGGTATTGCATAATAATCAAAACAAGTGTATTGTCGAAGGTAAATTTATACTAACTGAAACAAAATTACTCGAAAAAGTATTCGAACACTGCGATCTCGATTTTGATTTGCCTGTAATTTTACGACGCGAAATAGCTCCGTCGGGTAAATCGCGTGCATTTATTAACGATACACCTGTGCAATTGCAGGTAATGCGTGAGATTGGTTTGCTTTTAATTGATGTTCATTCGCAGCACTCGAATCTTGAATTGGGAAAACGAAAATTTCAGTTGAATGTAATTGACTGGTACGGGGCACACAGTGCTCTTTTAAACGCTTATACGAAACAATATTCTCATTTCCGAAACCTTAAACGCCAACATAACGAACTTGTCGAAAAAGCAAATCAATCAAAAGCCGATCTCGATTATTACCAGTTTCAGTTCACTCAACTCGACGAAGCAGCACTGGTGCCGGGCGAGCAAGAAGAGTTTGAGCAAGAGCAAGAAATGTTAAGCCATTCCGAAGAAATTAAAACCGGATTATCGGAAGTATATCAATTGCTCGATTCGGAAGAGCAGGGGATTATTCCCATTGTGAAAAATGCAGCCAATACAATACAAAAACTTGTTGAATATTTGCCCGAAGCCGGTGAGTTATCGTCGAGGCTCGAAAGCCAATATCTCGAAATGCGCGATATTGCCGACGAATGTGAACAGCTTGCATTAAAAACCGAACACGATCCGGCACGTCTCGAATTTATAAACGAACGATTAAATACCATATTCTCGCTTCAACAAAAACATCGAGTCGATACTGTTGAACAACTTATTGCCTTGCGCGACGATTTTGATAGTAAAATTCAGGAATCGGCATCGTTCGACGATGAGTTACTGAAACTTGAGTCTGAAATTGCTAAGCAAAACCAGCAACTTGCTGCTGCTGCTAACGAATTGCACCTATCGCGTAAAAAGCTGTTGATTCCAATTTCAACTGAGATAGCCCGATTGCTAGAACAATTAGGTATGCCCAATGCTGTTTTTTCAATTGATTTGATCAAAAAAACTGCTTTTGGCCCCGATGGAATCGACGAAGTAGCTTTTATGTTTTCGGCCAACAAAGGTGTTAAACCCGAAGAAATTAATAAGGTAGCATCGGGCGGTGAGCTTTCGCGGTTGATGCTTGCGATTAAAACCGTGGTGGCTAAATCGAAAACCTTGCCTGCAATTATTTTCGACGAGATTGATACAGGAATTTCAGGCGAAATTGCATCAAAAATGGGTAATATTATGCAGCAAATGTCAAAATATATGCAAGTAATTACTATTACTCACTTGCCACAAATTGCTTCGAAAGGCAGCGCGCATTTTCAGGTGTATAAAAACGAAAACGATACATATACCGAAACATCAATACGTAAACTTAATCACAACGAAAGGGTTGCCGAAATTGCCAAAATGCTTAGTGGCGAAGCAACCAATAATGCTGCAATCGACAATGCCCGCGTACTTTTAGCTGCTTCGCTTAAATAGTTTTTTTATTCTTTTGTATTCTGTATATTTTTAGATTATTACGAATTTTGTAGTGATATTGTTTATTTGACATTATAGCAAAAAATATTATAAAAGATTTGATTTAATCTTTTTTTTTTGTAGATTTACAAAATTGAACATAAAATATACATCATTATGAATATTCCCCTTTATTCATTTGAAACACTATTCTTTGATTGTAGTTCTATACAATCATTTGTTAAAATCAGTTTAAATAACGTAAGAATGCCAATGAAAAAACCATTGTGTTATTAACCCAATATTTATTGGGGAGGGTTGTCTTGAATATTGTCTGGCTGTTACAAGGAAGCACAGTTTACTATACATGAAATATATATATAATAAAGGCAACACAATCCGAAAATTATGCTACCTTAATTAGTGTTAATGTGAATCTTGAGTTGGTGCTCATATAGATTCAATAATTTTATAAAAATATGAAAAAAAAATTAATAATTATAGTTGTAGGTTTATTGTTTTTAAATGCTTGTGAGAAAGAAATAATTTCTAAAGAGAAAGTGCTAAACCTTGAAGAAGAAATGAGACTAACAGAACAAAAAAAAGATATTATTTTATCAAAAGAAGGATTTTTAATATTCAGAAATCATCATGTATATGATTCAATTAATAATATGGTAGATCAAATGACAAATGAAGAATTTTTTGCATGGGAAAATGAGTTAGGTTTTGTCTCTGCATATACATTTATATTAAAGGTGCATGAAGAGTTAGATTTAGCCAAGACAATAGATGAATATGAAATAAAAAAAGATATGTATTCTGATAAATTAATTTTTTCAAATGATGGCAGTATTATATTGCCTTTTTACGCAACAGGATGGAGTCGGGTTCTTAATATTGACGGGATTATGAAAATTGGAAAGACATTATTTAAGTTTGATGCAGAAAAGGAATATATGATATTTGACGGAGATAAGGAAGATGTAGAAAATTTAGCTTTTATAATTAATGATACTAGTAAAGTTCGTATTTATGACCCCCAAAATTTTACAGCTTCAAAATCAGCAATTGCCGGAAAATTTGTTTTTCCTAATAGGTATAATGAAGATAGAAACAGAAGACTATCCAGTAGTTTACAAACTGTTATAAATTATTATACAGGTTATGGCTATACAACGACATATTATACTGAAATGTGGCTAGAATTTAAATTAGTTATGTTACAAGAAGCAAAAGGATTATTTGGGGGATGGAGCCCTAATAAAACAGTTTATCGTGTAAGTAATCTTGATCTTCATTATGAATATAATGAGCACGGTCCATATAATAATAATACTGCCCCAACCGGTAACTATGAGTGGGGAGATCTGATAGTATATGATAATTATATAGGAGAACAGCAAAGTTCTGCAGAAATAAAAGGCACATGTGTATATCAAATGCTCGATTATTATGATTGTACACATGGTTATCATCCTAAAACTAATTTTTATATTTACAATTTAGATATTGATTTTTGGTCACGCGGAATTACTTATGCTAATCGTTATCAGTTAAGGGGTTATAATAATTATTGATAGTTGTGTATCTGTGTTTATGAGATGTATATTTATGGCTAAAAAATATGTAGTAATAATATTGATGACAGCATTACTGTCTTGCGAGCGGTCAACTGAGGTTGTTTTAGATTTTGAAGAACCTCAGTTGACACTTAATTGTATTATCGATGCCACAAATGATTCCATTAGTGCAACCTTATCATTAACGCGTCCAATCATTTCATCAGAGCCATTTCAGAAAATAAACGACGCAATTGTTGAACTTTATGAAGATAAACATATAGTGGGGCAATTCATTCTTGTCGATAGTGGATTGTATGTTATCTATTACAACGTTTTTCCCGGAAAAGAATATGAGATAATAGCCAGCGTTGATGATGAAACAGTGAAAGGGAAAACACTTATTCCTGATGTAATACCTTTTGATTTACTGAGGATTGATAATGAATACGACGATTTTAAGTTAACCTTTAATAACAAGGATATTAACAACGCCTATGTTTGGATCAATGTATTATCTACTTATTATTTTGTAGCCGATACTCTTAAAAAAGAACATCGAGATGTAATTTATTCAGGGAGTACATGTATCGATCCGTTTAATCGAGAAATGGATACTTACAAACAATATGCTTATTTATACAACTCATATTTGTTTTTAGCCGAATATGGAAATCAGTTTCAAATCGATGTTTTTTTTGGATTGAGAGGTAATGCGCGTTCCAATGAAATAATTGTGAATATTTTTGATTATCATCTTTCAACCTATGTGAAATCTTCGATGATTGCCTCTGACGCCGAGAGAGTTAAAGGAAAATCTCCTTTTTATATTGATCCTGCATCTGTATACTCAAATATTGATGGGGGCATTGGAATTGTTGGTTCAATGAATTCAAATTCGAGAGAAATTTTTAACCAGCTAATTTACCACTGATGAATGTTAAGAACTTTAAATGTTATTTACTTGTTATTGGATGTTTGATTTCATTTTTAGTAAAAGCTCAAACCTTTACATTTTGCGGATATGCAGTGGATATGAAGAGTGGAGAAAGCCTTGTTGGTGCAACTATTTGGGACTTATCTCAAGGGATTGGTGCAGTTAGTAATAACTCCGGTTTTTTTCAAATGAAATTGGCAAAAGGGAAACACAATTTTATTATTCGTTTTGTTGGATATGAAACACAGGATTTAGTAATTGATTTACATGGTGATACAATTGTTAATATTCCATTATCAAGTAAAAATATTTTAGAAGAGGTAATTGTGTTTAGCGATAATAAACAGGATTTTTTGTTTGCCCCGGTAATGAGTATGCATAATATTCGTTCAGCGCAAATTAAAAAAATCCCTATGATTTTAGGGGAGACTGATGTTTTAAAAGCTATCCAGTTTTTGCCGGGAGTGACTATGACAAACGAGGGGCAAACAGGAGTTAGTGTCAGAGGAGGAAGTCCAGACCAAACACTTGTTTTATTAGATGGTGTGCCTATGTATAATACAAATCATTTGTTTGGATATTTATCAAATTTCAACTCTGATTTTATTCGTAGCGGCAAGCTTTACAAAGGAGGATTGCCGGCAAGGTATGGAGGGCGTTTGTCGTCGATTTTTGATATTGCCTCAAAAGAAGGAAATTATCAGCACAATAAGGGGATTTTTTCTGTAGGTACAATGGCCGGCCGAATTATGATTGAAGGCCCGGTTAAAAAAGGGAAAGCTTCGTATTTTATAGCCGGTAGAAGGACTTGGCTGGATTTGCCATTGCGTTTAAATCAAAAATTAAATCAAGAGAATGAATTTGCTTATAATTTTTGGGATATATATACAAAAATAAAATGGAACATTAATTTCAGAAACAAACTGCAATTATGTGTGTTTAAGGGGAGCGATAAATATATTGAGAAAGTAAATGGTTTAGTATCAGATACCGATAATCGTAAATATAGTTTTGGATGGGGTAATCAAAGTGCTTTATTGAAATGGGAACACCTTTTCAAAAATAATATATATTCAGAGTTTTTGGCATATGTGAATTATTACGATCAAAAAATGACCAGTAAAACAAATTCTGATTCAGCTAAATTGCAGGTAAGTTATAATCATATTCATAATTATTCTATCCAATCGAATTACTACTTATCGACGGTTAATAATCAGAAAATAAAATTTGGTTTTCAGCTTTCCCAACAATATTTAACGCCTAATATTTATGATTTTCTTACTCCCGATTCCAAAGTATTAGAAGATAGTGTGAGAATGATTAGTAACGAAAATGCCATTTTTGTTGAAGATGAAATGATATTGTCTCATAAAATAAAGCTTAATATAGGAACACGGTTTTCCCAATATCATGTTGGTAAAAAGAATTATTGGGGAGTAGAGCCTCGTTTAGCAGGTAGTTTCCACATATTCAAGAAAGCAACCTTTAAAATATCGTATTCAAGAATGAAACAGTTTGTTCATGTTATCCCGGGTACTGGTAATGGATTTCCTGTTGATCTTTGGATTACTTCAACCGAAAAAATTGAACCCGGAATTTCTGATTTATTTTCAATAGGAGTGTTTTGTCAACCAAGCGAAAATATAAATATTTCAGTTGAAGGTTATTATTCGGCAATGGCTAATGTTGTACGTTATTTCGAAACTGATTATGTTTATCAGTCAAGTGGTTCATGGGAAGACAAAATACTGAAAGGACAAGGACAGTCATATGGCATAGAATTGTTTGCCGATAAAAGCAAGGGGCGGTTTACCGGTTGGGCTTCATATACTTTATCTTGGAGCAACCGTGTTTTTTCGCAAATTAATTATGGCGAAAAATTTCCTTATGCATACGACAGACGTCACCAAGTTAAATTGGCATTAAGTTATGATTTGTTCGAGAAACAGAAATCCGATAAAAAAATTGCACATTCGGTAAGTAGTTCTTTTGTTTTTTTGTCAGGTAATTATGTAACTTTTCCAACCTTGGAATACCACGCACAGGCTTTACCATATCAAGATAATGTAGATAATATCTGGAATCTGTCCGGCCGGTATATTGATGGTGTGAATAATTTTCAAATGCCAAATTATCAAAGATTGGATTTATCTTATAAAATAATTATTGATAAAAAGAATAAACGAAGTATTTGGGATTTTGGGATTTATAATGTGTATAATCATATGAATGTTTTCTACATTTATAAATCAGAAGATCAGATAAAACAGATAACTTTTTTCCCAATAATACCATCAATAACGTTTACTCATCGTTTTTAGTTTTCATAACAATTGATTATTGAAAAAGAGACAAGTAAGTTAAAATATTTTGCCTACAGGATTGTGAACATTCACTATACCGCTTTAGTTCAGTAATTTAAATTATCAAGGTGTTGTTAGGGGATAGTTTCCTGTTTTTTTGAGCTTTGTTTTTAATAACTGTTTGTTGATAGTAAAACCAGTGTACAGGCTTTTTCAAATTCGATATTGTTTTTTGATAAAATTTCTTCAAACTCGGGATTTTCGGTTCCGGGGTTAAACAATACCCTCTTGGGTTTGAGTGACAAAATATACTCGTAATATTCTTTTTGAAATTTTGCCGATAAATATAAGGTAACAGTATCAAGATTCTCGATAGGAATTTTATCAACGTGTATAGGATATTTTTCAAAAAGTAAGTTTTCTCTACGTCCTATCAATACAATTTGGTGATTATATTGTAAAAGTTTTTCGGCAGCTTTGTATGCATACCGCTCAGGTTTTATACTTGCTCCAAGTATGAGTGTTTTTTTCATACGTTCAATTATAATAATTCAGAATAAAGGCAACTTACATAAATTTTAATAGCTGCTTTATTAATATTTAAATTTCAGACAGTAATAACAGTTTCGTTCTTGTTTTGTTTTTACTACAATTTACTTTTTTAATCAATTATTTATATTCGTCCCAACTTTTAATTGATAGATTGGTAATATCGTATTTGCAAAAGGCTTGTATAAAAGCACTTGCAACACGGGCATTGGTGATAAGCGGAATGTTAAAGTCGATAGCATTGCGCCTGATGTGGTATCCGTTGCTCAATTCGCGCGAGGTGTGGTTTTTCGGAATATTTATTACCAGATCAATTTTCTTTTCTCTGATATAATCCGATATATTTGGTTTGCTGTCTTCCTCGTCGGGCCAATGCAACAGTTTACAAGGAATATCGTTATCGCGCAAAAACCTGTATGTTCCGTCGCTGGCAAAAATACGATAGCCATTTTCGATAAGCAATTTAGCAGGAGTAAGCATTTCGTATTTTGAACGTGCAGGCCCCGATGATATCAAAATATTCTTTTTCGGGATAGAGTATCCAACCGAGAGCATCGATTTGAGCATTGCTTCGTAAAAATTATCTCCAAGACAAGCAACTTCGCCGGTTGAGCTCATATCGACCCCCAGAACCGGATCGGCATTTAATAATCGGTGAAACGAAAATTGAGGTGCCTTAATACCAACATAATCAAGTTCGAACAACGATTTATCGGGTTTTTTGTATGGAATTCCGAGCATTATTTTGCTTGCAAGCTCAATGAGGTTGATTTTCATTACTTTCGAAACAAAAGGAAAGCTTCGCGAAGCCCGTAAGTTGCATTCAATTACTTTAATATCGTTATCCTTTGCAAGCAACTGCATGTTAAATGGCCCCGAAATTTCAAGTCCTTGTGCTACCTCGCGGGCAATACGTTTAATGCGTCTGATTGTTTCGACATAAAGTTTTTGCGGCGGAAATACAATGGTTGCATCGCCTGAGTGTACTCCGGCAAATTCAACATGTTCCGAAATTGCATAGGCAACCATTTCGCCTTTGTCGGCCACTGCATCAATTTCAATTTCTTTGGCTTGCTCAATAAATTCGCTTACTACAACCGGGTGTTCTTTCGAGACCTTTGCCGCAAGAGTTAAAAATTGCTCAAGTTGCTCTTTGTTCGAAACCACGTTCATTGCTGCGCCTGAGAGAACATACGATGGCCTTATGAGTACCGGAAAACCAACTTCGTCGACAAATTTATAGATTTCGGTAAGGGTCGAAAGCTCACTCCAGCGTGGCTGATCAACTCCAATACGATCGAGCAGTGACGAAAATTTTTGCCGGTCTTCGGCATTGTCTATCATTTTTGCCGATGTTCCTAATATGTGAACTTTTTCCTGATTGAGTTTTATTGCTAAATTGTTGGGGATTTGTCCGCCGGTTGATACAATTATACCATATGGGTTTTCAAGATCGTAAATATCCATTACCCGTTCAAAGCTTAATTCGTCAAAATACAAACGGTCGCAATTGTCGTAGTCGGTACTTACAGTTTCGGGGTTATAGTTGATCATTATAGCCCGGTAATTGTTTTTGCGTATTGTGTTAATAGCGTTTACTCCACACCAGTCAAACTCTACCGACGAACCAATGCGGTATGCACCCGAACCTAAAACAACCACCGATTTGTTGTCGTTTTCGAAATTGATGTCGTGTTCGCTAGCATTGTATGTTACATATAAATAATTTGTCATTGCCGGATACTCGCCGGCCAGTGTGTCAATTTGTTTTATATATGGAGTAATACCCTGCTGTTTGCGGTGATTGCGAACATCGAGAGAGCTCTGTTGCATTTGCGCATTGTCGGATTTTAATACTTTTCGCGCAATCTGAAAATCCGAAAATCCAAGTTTTTTTGCACTGAGCAGCAATTCGTTGGGCAAATCGTTGAGTGAGTTATACTGTATCAGTTCGCAACGAAGCTTGTAAATATTTTCGAGTTTGTGTAAAAACCAACGATCAATTTTTGTTTTATCGTGTATTGTGTCAACAGTGTATCCTTTGTGAAAGGCTTCGGCTATTGCAAATATTCTTCGGTCGGTAGGGTTAATCAGTTCCTCTTCGATAGTATCGAGAGTGATTTCGTCGGTATTACCAACAAAACCGTGCATTCCAAGTCCAATCATACGCAGGCCTTTTTGGAGTGCTTCTTCAAAATTTCGTCCAATCGACATAATTTCGCCCACCGATTTCATTGAACTGCCCAGCTGTTTCGATACTCCCGAAAACTTATTCAAATCCCATCGGGGTATTTTGCAAACTACATAATCGAGAGCCGGCTCAAAGCAGGCAGTAGTAACTTTAGTAACCGAGTTCTGCAGCTGATGCAATCCGTATCCCATGCCCAGTTTGGCAGCCACAAAAGCCAGTGGGTATCCGGTAGCTTTCGATGCTAAAGCCGACGATCGGCTTAATCGGGCATTTACCTCAATAACTCTGTAGTCTTCGCTGTGCGGATCGAGGGCAAATTGTACATTGCATTCGCCAACAACACCAATTCTTCGGATAATTCGTATCGACAGCTCACGCAGTTTGTGGTATTCGCTGTTTGTAAGAGTTTGCGATGGTGCAACCACAATACTTTCGCCGGTGTGAATTCCCAGGGGGTCGAAGTTTTCCATATTACACACTGTAATGCAATTGTCAAACTGATCGCGCACAACCTCGTATTCAACTTCTTTCCATCCTTTAATCGATTCTTCGACCAATATTTGTCGCGAATACGAAAAAGCATTGTCGGCACGTGTTTCAAGCTCTTTCATGTTTGAGCAAAATCCCGACCCTAATCCTCCAAGTGTGTAGGCAGCACGAATAATGATGGGGAATCCAACTTTTTGGGCAGCTGCTTTTGCTTCGAACAGGCAATGCTTGTCGGGGTTTTTACATCGATACTTTTTAAAATTTTTGAAAAAATATCGCGATCTTCGGTGTCAATTATCGATTGTACAGGTGTTCCAAGTACTTCGATATTGTATTTTTCGAGTATACCTTGCTCGTAAAGTTCAACTCCACAATTTAACGCGGTTTGTCCTCCAAAGGCCAATAAAATACCCTGTGGTTTTTCTTTTTTAATTACCTCTTCGACAAAATAGGCCGTTACTGGCAAAAAATAAATTTTATCGGCAATCTCTTCCGAAGTTTGAATCGTTGCAATATTTGGATTAATCAGAATGGTTTCTATTCCTTCTTCTTTAAGTGCTTTAAGCGCTTGTGAGCCCGAATAGTCAAATTCGCCGGCTTCGCCAATTTTCAGTGCTCCCGATCCCAGAACAATTGCTTTTTTTATGTGTGATTTAAAATTATCCATCGTATTATTTTTTGCTCAGTTCAATGTTTTTTATAAAATCGTCGAATAAAAACTCAGTATCAACAGGTCCACTGCTTGCTTCGGGGTGAAATTGAGTAGAAAAGAAGGGTTTTGTTTTGTGTTTAATCCCTTCGTTTGTTTTGTCGTTAACGTTTACAAAAAGTTCTTCCCAGTCGGTGGGTAGGGTGTTGTTGTCAATAGCAAAGCCATGGTTTTGCGAGGTAATAAAACACCGGTTTGTACCATTAAGCAGCACCGGCTGGTTGTGACTGCGATGTCCGTATTTAAGTTTATATGTGTTCGCTCCGGCAGCACGCGCCAATAGCTGGTTACCCAAACAAATACCCATTATGGGAGTATTGCTTTGCAGTGCACGTTCAAGGTTTTTTACCGTTTTGTTGCACAGAGCCGGATCGCCCGGGCCGTTCGAGATAAACAGTCCGTCGTATTCTTCGTTACTGTAATCGTAATCCCAGGGAACACGTTTTACAGTAGCTCCACGCTTGGTAAGGCAGCGTATAATATTGTTTTTAGTACCACAATCAACCAACAGTACTTTGTGTTTTCCATTGCCGTATGTTTGGGGTTTGTTTATACTAACACGGGCAACAAGGTTTTCGAGGTTGGGATCGTAAAAATCAAGATCTTCGTTATCGAAAATTATCTTACCCAGCATCGATCCTTTTTCGCGTAGTATTTTTGTTAATGCACGCGTGTCAATATCGTAAAGCCCCGGTACTTTGTGTTCTTTTAGCCATTGTCCAAGGCTCTTCACTGCATTCCAGTGGCTGTATTCAGCCGAATAATCCGAAACAATTAAGCCCGATGCGTGAATTTTTTCCGATTCAAAAAAATCAGCAACATTTCCGGACAATGTGTTTTCGGGTATTCCGTAGTTGCCAATCATGGGGTAGGTCGAAACAAGTATTTGACCAGTATACGAAGGGTCGGTAAGACTCTCGGGGTACCCAACCATTGCAGTGTAAAAAACAACTTCGCCGGCAATCGATTTTTCGCTGCCAAACGATTTGCCGCTAAATTCGGTTCCGTCTTCTAAAATCAATTTTACTTTTTTCAAGGCTTTACTCATTTTGTAGTTTGTATATAAAAAAAATGCGTCTGACTGCTTAGGCAGCTAAACGCATTTTGCTTTTTAAATCTATTTTGTTGTGTTGAACTAAGTACACTTTTCAAATTTTTTATGTGTATGAAAACTTTTGCAAAAATAGAAAACTTTATTGAAAAAAAAGTTGGTGTTTTAAAAATAGTGAATAAATTTGCAGTCTATTTGAATATTTATACAAAAACACGTGAAAACAAAATTGCAGCGACAAATCGCAATACGCGAAATTATTTCAACAAACCGGGTTGCAGGGCAGGAACAATTGCTCATGTTGCTCAAAAAAGAGGGTTTTGATATGACTCAAGCCACTTTGTCGCGCGATTTAAAGGCATTAAAGATTTTTAAGAGTCCCGATCCTCAGGGTGGATATATATACGTTGTTCCAAAGGATCAAAATCAGGTTCCGAACAAAAATGCAGGAGCAAATTACCTGGCCGATGGATTTTTGTCGATTGATTTTTCGGGAAATATTGCTGTAATACGTACAAAACCTGCATATGCAGGAAGTATCGCAGCTGTTATCGATTCGGCATCGACCTTTGAAATTTTGGGTACAATTGCTGGCGACGATACAATTTTTTTAGTGCTTAGGCAAGGCGTTGAACAGGCCGATGTAATTGTTTTTTTAGAACGAACAATGCCCAATTTAAAGGGGCGATTGATATAGTTTAAACAACTTTGATGATGGAAATAACGAGTTGAAATGATGGGGAAGTAGCAAGGCCGGAGATTTGATTGCTCAGATTATTTGAGTGATTTATATATGGTATCCGAAATTTGTTTGCGTATGCAGTAAGACTTTTAATAGCCTTGTAGTGAGTTGTTTAAACAACGTATAACAATAGATTGATATAATAAATGAATAAAGAATTTGATATAAAAGTATTTGTTGCCGGTGAAGAGCATACAAAATATGCATCGCAAATAAACGATAATATACAAAAGGCATCGGAAGAGCGGGGGACAGGAATTGCCCGTCGTACCGATGAATATATTATGAATAAAATGAAAGAGGGCAAAGCGATTATTGCTCTCGATGGAGAGGAGTTTGCCGGTTTTTGTTATATCGAATCGTGGGGGCATAATAAGTTTGTAGCAAATTCGGGGCTTATTGTGGTTTCAAAATATCGTGGTTGCGGATTAGCAAAGCGTATCAAAACAAAAGCTTTTGAGCTTTCGCGTAAGCGTTTCCCCGATGCACGTATATTTGGATTAACAACAGGCCTTGCGGTTATGAAAATTAATTCGGAATTAGGATACCGTCCGGTTACTTTTTCTGAACTAACCGACGATCAGGATTTTTGGAAGGGGTGTCAAAGTTGCGTTAACTATGATATTTTAATGCGTACCCAGCGTACAAAATGCTTGTGTACAGCTATGCTTTTTGATCCTGAGTGGGAAAAGAAAAATCAAAAAAACGAGAAGAATTCCGAGGGAAAAATCGTTTCTTTTAAGAAATGGTTAAATCGCAAACAAGAAGTTGGATATTCGTCTCCTTTGAAAACAAAATTGAAACTTTTTAAACGAAATTAAAGATAAATGGTGTCGCATAATAAATATACCAAGAGTGGTAATTCGCAATTTCATACATCTGTTTTCGTATTGTAATTTGCATATTGAAGTCGTGTAATTGGTTATTATTCTTATGCAATGCAATACTCCATATTGGTATTTGGGTTAGTAAATTTTATTTTTTGCGGCACCATTTTTTTCTTTATACAAAATCGATAAATTTTCAACTGATTATACCGGGTACAAGAGCTGATTGTAGTAGTTTTGTACTTTTGATTTGTATGTTGATATACCCGGAATTGTTATGCACTATTTAATATTGATACAATGGAAAATAAAAAAGTAGTATTGGCTTTTAGCGGAGGATTGGATACCTCGTTTTGTGCAATGTATTTAGCTAAAGAAAAAGGATTGGAAGTGTACACCGCAATTGCAAATACAGGTGGATTTTCGCAACAAGAACTTGATGAGATTGAGAAGAAAGCCTACCAGTTGGGGGCAAAAAAACATGTGGCACTTGATGTAACAGCCGAATATTACGAAAAGTGTATAAAGTATATGGTATTTGGAAATGTACTCCGAAACAATACATATCCTATTTCGGTAAGTTCGGAGCGAATTTTTCAGGCTATTGCAATTATTCAGTATGCCAAAGAGATTGATGCCCGCTACGTTGCTCATGGTAGTACAGGTGCCGGAAACGATCAGGTACGTTTCGACCTGACGTTTGATGTGTTAGCACCTCAAATCGAAATATTGACTCCTACACGCGATATGGTGCTTACGCGCGAATACGAAATCGATTATTTGCGCAAACATGGATTTGTAGCCGATTTTACAAAGATGGAGTATTCAATCAATGCCGGATTGTGGGGAACGAGTGTAGGCGGAAAAGAAACCCTTAAATCGGAATTAACTCTACCCGAAGAAGCATATCCAAGCCAATTGAGCGAAAAAGGAGAGAAAAATATTTCAATTGAATTTGATAAAGGCGAATTAGTCGCTGTTGAAGGAAAAAAATACACCAATAAAATTGACGCTATTCGCGCTGTCGAAGATATAGCTTCGGCATGGGCTGTAGGCCGCGATATGCATATTGGCGATACAATTATTGGTATTAAGGGGCGTGTTGGATTCGAAGCTGCTGCTCCAATGCTTATAATTAAGGCTCATCAAATGCTCGAAAAGCATACTTTAACCAAGTGGCAACAATATTGGAAAGAGCAGCTGGGAAACTGGTACGGAATGTTTTTACACGAATCGCTTTACCTTGAGCCGGTTATGCGCGATATCGAAAAATTTTTAGAAAATACTCAAAACAATGTTACGGGTAAAGTATTTGTGAAGTTGCGCCCGTATTCGTTCCAGTTAATTGGAGTCGAAAGCGAAAAAGACCTCATGAAAGCTGAATTTGGCGAATATGGTGAAGTAAATAAAGCCTGGACTGCCGACGACGTTAAAGGGTTTACTAAAATTCTTGGTACATCGCTTAAAGTCTATAACTCGGTAAATAAGGATTTTTAAATATTAAGTAAAATTGATTATCTGAAAACAGACATAACACAACCGATTGTTTTTGCAATTGTGTTTAAAATATGATGTCTGAAATTTAATGCCTCGATTTATGATTAATGTAGGAATAATAGGAGGAGCCGGATACACCGCCGGTGAATTGTTGCGAATTTTGCTTAACCATCAGTATGTTGCTGTTAAAATGGTACATAGCACCAGCAATGCAGGTAACAAAATTAGCGATGTTCATACCGACTTGCTTGGCGATACCAATTTAGTGTTCGACAGTTCAATGAATTTTGACGAGCTCGATGTGATTTTTTTATGCATGGGCCACGGAAAATCGGTAGAGTTTATGCAAACACACACATTGCCATCAAATCTTAAAGTAATTGATTTAAGCCACGATTTCAGAATTGAGCGGTCGGGAAACGAATTTGTATACGGTTTGCCCGAGTTAAACCGCGAGCTTATTAAAAAGGCTCAGTATATTGCTAATCCCGGATGTTTTGCAACAGGTATTCAGCTGGCTCTGTTACCATTAGCATCTGATTCGAAAATTGTTGACGATATACACGTGAATGCAATAACCGGATCGACAGGTGCAGGGCAAAAACCAACAAAAACTTCGCATTTTAGCTGGCGTAGCGGAAATATTTCGGCTTACAAAATTTTTGAACATCAACATTTAGGCGAAATTAAACAGAGTCTTAAGCACTTGCAAAATTCGTACGATACAGCCTTGAATTTTATACCGATAAGAGGCAATCATACCCGGGGTATTTATGTAACAGCGTACACAAAATATTCGTCTACCGAAGACGAAGCTTACGCTTTATACGAAAAATATTACCAAAATCACCCCTTTGTGCATGTAACGCGCAAAAACCCCGATTTAAAACAGGTGGTAAATACCAATAAATGCATTTTACATTTAATTAAACACGATAATAAATTGCTTGTTATCAGTATATCCGACAATTTAATAAAAGGAGCTTCGGGGCAGGCTGTTCAGAATATGAACTTGCTTTTTGGACTCGACGAACAATGCGGATTGTATATGAAACCCGTTGCCTTTTAAGTGAAATACAAACCAACAATAAAATCAACCCATTCACATTATAGAATATGGAACTATTTGATGTTTATCCATTGTTTGATATAGAGCCTGTAAAAGGAGAAGGCTCGTTTGTTATCGACAAAAACGGACAGCGTTATCTCGATCTTTACGGAGGACATGCTGTGATTTCAATCGGACATTCACATCCACATTATGTGGCCAATATATCATCGCAACTCGAAAAAATCGGGTTTTATTCAAATTCGGTACAAAATACTTTGCAGGGCGAGCTTGCTCGTAAGCTGGGTGAAATATCAGGAATGAACGATTATCGGCTGTTTTTATGCAATAGCGGAGCCGAGGCAAACGAAAATGCACTTAAACTTGCTTCGTTTTATACCGGTAAATCAAAAGTAATATCATTTGCCAAAGCTTTTCATGGCCGCACTTCGGCATCGGTTGCTGTTACCGATAATCCTAAAATTATTGCACCGATTAACAGACGGGCAGATGCTGTTTTGCTCGAATGGAATAATCTCGATGCTGTTAAAAATGAGCTCGAAAAAGGAGATGTTGCAGCTGTAATTATCGAAGGAATTCAGGGAATTGGTGGAATTAATATTCCACATGCCGAATTTTTACAAGGTATAAGCGCATTGTGCAAACAACATGATGCTGTATTTATACTCGACGAAATTCAGTCGGGGTACGGGCGTAGCGGCAAATTTTTTGCTTTTCAGCATGCTAACATCATGCCCGACATTGTAACTACCGCAAAAGGAATGGGAAATGGTTTCCCCATTGGAGGTGTACTTATTGCTCCGCATTTTGAAGCATGGCACGGAATGCTTGGAACTACTTTTGGAGGCAACCATTTGGCATGTGCTGCAGCCATTGCTGTTATCGATGTGCTGAAATCGCAAAAGCTTATTCAAAATGCTGCTTCTGTTGGCGATTATTTAATAAGCGAATTGTCAAAAATTCCTCAAATTAAAGAATTGCGTGGAATTGGCTTAATGATAGGGCTTGAGTTTGAAACTGAAATTGCCCCGATAAGAAAAAAATTGCTCTTCGATAAAAAAATATTTACCGGGGTGTCGGGAAAACACATTATTCGTTTGCTTCCACCGCTGATACTGAAAAAAGAAAATGCCAAAATGTTTATCGAAAAACTGCAAGAGGTACTTCGCGAATTGGAAATGTAAAAGCAGAGTATTCGAGTTTGCTTTTTTGGGAGCTTAGCAAATACTCATCAAATTTGTTTAAAAAAACCGATGGGTATTGAAGCCTTTTTATTTATTTTAAGCAACTTTGTTTGATTATTTAAGTTTGCACTCAAAATATATAAACATGCAATTAAAAAATATAACCATTATAGGAGCCGGAAACCTTGGTTTGTCGATAGCCAAAGGCTTGATATCGTCGGGTATAATCAGTAGCAATAACTTATTGTTGACCGAAAAAAACCCGAAACGCCTTAAATCGTTAAAAGACGAAGGTTATCAGGTTGCTGATGATAATGTTAAAGCAGTAAAACAATCGCAATTGGTTATGTTGGTTGTTAAACCATGGCAAATTGATGCGGTATTAGACGAGATTGCTCCGGCAATAAAACAAACCAATCCGGTACTGGTATCATGTGTAACCGGTATCATGTCGTCGCATATATACGAAGCACTTGCATGTAACCCGCCGCTATTCAGGGTAATGCCCAATACCGGTGTGGCTATAAACGAGTCGATGTCATGCATTTCGGCACATAATGCAAGTGATATTCAAAAAGATTTTGTTCGCAGCATGTTCAGCAAAATGGGGCAGGTATTGTTTATTTCCGAAGAGCATATGCCGGCAGCAACAGCTATGGCCGGTTGCGGTATTGCTTTTGCTTTGCGTTTTATTCGTGCAGCAATTCAGGCCGGTGTCGAAATTGGTTTTAGTGCCGACGATGCAAAAATAATGGCTGCACAAATTACAAAGGGAGCTGCCGAGCTTATTCTAAAAAATCAATCGCACCCCGAAGCCGAAATCGATAAGGTTACTACACCAAAAGGGATTACAATTACCGGGCTAAATGAAATGGAGCACGCAGGTTTTAGTTCTTCAATTATTAAAGGTTTGCTGGCTTCGTACAATAAAATTGAGCAGAAATCGTAATGTTTATTTTAATTGTACACTCCTTTTTGTAAAAAGCCTTGTGTATGAATTTTAAAATTATGACATTTGTCATGTTTTTGATTTTGTTATGCAATAATCAAAACATGGTTTTTAGTGTTTCTGTCAAAAAACGTTGTACATATGTATTGTACGAGTTGTGAATGATATTGAGACATTGCATTTTAGAATAGAACAAACAATTAAAAAGAAATTTTCCCGGTGAAGTCATTCCGATATAAACGAATAGCAGTAAAAATTGGAACCAATGTGCTTGCCAGTGCCGACGGTACGCTCGACATTGAGCGAATACGGCATTTGGCCAATCAGATAAGCCTTTTACATCAAAGAGGTATCGAAGTTATTGTTATTTCATCGGGGGCAGTTGCGGCAGGTCGAGCATTGTTACCCGGCATGTCGAAAATGGATACTGTTTCCGAAAAACAACTTTGCTCGGCTGTAGGACAGGTAAAACTCATCAATGCATATTTCGATTTTTTTGAGCAACACAACATAATCAGTGCACAGGTATTAACTACCAAAGAAAATTTTAGCGACCGGCGTCATTATCTGAATATGAAAAATTCGGTGTCGACTATGCTCGAAAATCGGGTTATACCAATTGTAAACGAAAACGATACCATATCGGTTACAGAGCTGATGTTTACCGATAACGATGAACTCTCGGGGCTTATGTCGTCGATGATGGGCTGCGAAGCTCTTTTAATTTTATCGAATGTTGATGGAATTTACAATGGAATTCCCGGCGATCCAAAAGCCGAAGTAATTCCCGAAATATCGGTAAGCGACCGCAGCTACGAAACTTTTATTTCGTCGCAAAAGTCGGGTTTTGGTCGAGGGGGTATGCATACAAAATACAGTGTTGCCCGCAAAATTGCCCGCGAAGGTATTGATGTATTTATTGCCAGAGGAACTCGCGAAAACATACTTACGGATATTTTATCGGGTAATAATGTGCCCTATACGCGTTTTATCCCTAACGGAAAAAAACTTAAAAGCAGTAAAAAATGGCTGGCTCATTCCGAAAGTTTTGCTAAAGGAGTGGC
The DNA here is from genome assembly GCA_964487645.1 of uncultured Prolixibacteraceae bacterium. Taxonomy (GTDB): domain Bacteria; phylum Bacteroidota; class Bacteroidia; order Bacteroidales; family Prolixibacteraceae; genus Roseimarinus. The sequence goes on along the minus strand of CAZARW010000013.1, from coordinate 18,306 downwards.
CGTAGTTAACGAAGGAGCTAAAAAAGCTCTGTTTGACCAAAGCAATGCCAACAGTTTATTGCTTATTGGGGTTGTTGCAATAAAAGGGTTTTTCGAAAAAGGCGATGTAATTATTATTCAGGATGAAGATGGATCTCAATTGGGCATTGGAAAATCGCAATACGATTCAGACGATGCCTTAAAATTTGTGGGCAAAAAGGCTCGTAAGCCTCTAATTTATTACGATTATATGTACTTAAAATAATAGCACTATGGATTGCACTCCTGTTTTTGAAAACGTATTGAAAGCTAGTCGTACATTAAACTTACTTGATGGCGAAACAATCAATAAAGTATTAAACGAAGTGGCCGATGCTGCCGAAGCAAATACTGAAAAAATTCTTGACGAAAACGCAAAAGATTTAGCGCGTATGGATCAATCCGATCCCAAATACGATCGCTTAAAATTAACTGCTGCTCGCATTAAAGATATTGCCTGCGATATGCGCAATGTAGCTAAATTGCCTTCGCCGGTTGGCAGGATTTTATCAGAAAAAACATCGCAAAATGGCTTGCATATCAAAAAAGTTTCGGTGCCTTTTGGTGTTATTGGAATAATTTACGAAGCACGCCCAAATGTTACTTTCGATGTGTTTTCGTTATGCCTTAAATCGGGCAATGCATGTGTTTTAAAAGGAGGCAGCGATGCTATTGACTCAAACACGTGCAGTGTTGAAATAATTCAAACTATATTAAAAAAATATTCAATCGACCCAAATGTGCTTACACTGTTGCCTGCAGGTCGCGAAGAGACTGCACAGTTGCTTAATGCGCGGGGTTATGTCGATTTAATTATACCACGGGGCAGTCAAAATCTTATCAATTTTGTACGACAAAATGCCTCAATTCCGGTAATTGAAACCGGTGCAGGTATTTGTCATACCTATTTTGATGAGTATGGTGATAAAGAAAAAGGCCAAAAAATAATAAACAACGCAAAAACCCGCAGGGTGAGTGTTTGTAATGCGCTTGATTGTTTGGTAATTCACGAAAAACGCTTGTCCGATTTGCCCTTTTTGGTTGAGTTAATGGCACAAAAAGATGTGATATTGTATGCCGATAAAAAAGCCTACCAAGTGCTCAGTGGAAAATATCCCGCAAACTTGCTTAAGCAGGCTACACCCGATTCGTTTGGAACCGAATTTCTTGATTACAAAGCATCAATAAAAACAGTACAATCAATCGATGAAGCAATTGAGCATATATCAGAATATTCATCGAAACACAGTGAAGCAATTATTTCGGAAAATGAAGCAAACATCGAAACATTCAGGTTAATGGTCGATGCATCATCGGTTTATTCAAATACATCAACCGCTTATACCGATGGAGCACAGTTTGGGCTTGGTGCTGAGATAGGAATATCAACACAAAAACTTCATGCTCGCGGCCCCATGGCTCTTGAGGAGCTTACATCGTACAAATACATTATTGAAGGTAACGGTCAAATTCGTCCTTAATTTAATAAGCAATACATACCATGAAACACTTTACGTCAGTATACGATTTACCCAATTTAAATAAAGCCCTGCGTGATGCATTCGAAGTGAAAAAAAATCCATATGGTTTTCAGCATCTTGGGAAAAACAAAACCATGATTCTCATGTTTTTCAATTCGAGTTTGCGTACCAGGCTAAGCACACAAAAAGCCGCTCAAAATTTGGGGATGAATGTAATGGTTCTCGATGTTAATCAGGGAGCATGGAAACTTGAAACCGAACATGGAGTAATTATGGATGGCGATAAAGCGGAGCATTTGCTCGAGGCTGTACCTGTAATAGGCTCGTATGCCGATGTTATTGGTGTACGTTCGTTTGCATCGTTTGTTAATCGCGACGACGATTACAACGAGCAGGTTTTGAGTCAGTTTGTTAAATATGCCGGTGTTCCGGTAGTAAGTATGGAAGCGGCAACGCGTCATCCCTTACAAAGCTTTGCCGATCATATAACCATCGAAGAATATAAACAAACCAAGCGCCCCAAAGTTGTTATGACATGGGCGCCACATCCTCGTGCCTTACCTCAGGCAGTGCCAAATTCGTTTGTTGAGTGGATGCGACAAACCGATTATGAGCTTGTAGTTACACACCCCAAAGGTTATGAGCTTGATAAAGAATTTATGGGCGATGTGTGTGTTGAGTACGATCAGATGAAAGCATTTGAAGGTGCCGATTTTGTGTATGCCAAAAACTGGGCTTCGTATACCGATTATGGTAAAATTTTATCGACCGACAGAATTTGGACTGTATCTGACAAACATATGCAGTTAACCAATAACGCAAAATTTATGCACTGCCTGCCTGTGCGCCGCAATATGGTGGTTACCGATAGTGTAATCGACAGCAAGAACTCAATTGTTATACCCGAGGCAGCAAACAGGGTAGTGTCGGCTCAAACTGTACTCAAAACAATTCTTGAAAATTTGTAGTTTGTATTCTGCTGTTGATAGTATACATTTTAATTGTCGAAAATCGATTTTTGAATGTACTCAGCAAGTTTGTTGATGGGCTCTTTTACAATTTTTTCGATGTGCAGATCATGTTTTTTACACAATGCAGTCATGATATCGCGATGAAAATAAACAATTGATCCACAAAACGATACGGAATATTGTTTTGCATTGTTGTACATAAGAATATTCCGTTCAATGTAGTTGTCGAATTGATTGTATATTAAATTGTTGCAATATTCATTGTCGATATGTTTTTCGGCAAATGGAGCAAAGCCTGCTAAAAACTTGTTTGGCATAGGGCTCTGATACACACGTTCAATTACATATTCGCGGGTAATATCGTAATCGTCAGCAAATTTTTGGCGCAAATCGGCCGGCATGTATTTTTTCAGATAATCGGTAACAAGTTGTTTGCCAATAGAAACACCACCGCCCTCGTCGCCTAAAATATAGCCCAGTGAAGGCAAGTTTTCAACAATTTTTTTTCCATCCCAGATGCAAGAGTTTGATCCTGTGCCCAAAAGTCCGATCAAGGCTGACGAATTGCCCGCTAAAGCCAGGCATGCCGCTTTTAAATCGGTATCGATAAAAATATTTTTGCATGAGAAAATCCGATACAGAGCGGTTCCAATTTTTTTTATTGAATTGTCGCTTGAGCATCCTGCACCAAAATAATAAATTGCTTCAAGTTTTTCGGGTTCGATGCGTACCGAAACCGGCCTGATAATGCTTTCGATTTCGGCTGTTGACAAATTTACGGGATTGATACCCGGAGTATTTACCAAATAGTCAATTCCGTTTTTATGAATTATACACCATTGGGTTTTTGTTGATCCACTCTCGGCAACTAAAAACATGAAAAATATTTTTTACTGATTGATATTGCTTAACACTTTAACTTTTCCCGAATCTTCGTATTTTATATCGTCGTTACCGACCATCAATTTGAAAAAACTTTTTTGTGAAACCGATTTAAGCGAACCGCTCATACGGCCACCTTCGCTTATTACAGTAAAGCGGAGTATTGTGTATTTGTTTAAAGTACTTTCATCATCCTGATTGGTTGATTCTTCATTTTGTACGCTGCTTTTATCGTTGTTGTTATTGCATTGTGCAATTGAAGTCGATACCGGTTCAAAAACAGGCTCCAATGGTTCGGCAATACGATTTAATCGTTTGTATTTTAATTCAATATATCCGTCGGGATGTTGCCACATAAACACTTCTTTATCGATATTGTAGCCGGTTTCAATTTCGCTTTCGTATTTATGTTTGGTTCGTTTATCTACTGTTTTTACTGAGTTTTCGGGTATTTCAACAAGTAAAATGTAGTTTCCGGCATCGAGATTCGAGAATTCAAAATCGCCCGATTGGCCAATTTTTTGAAAAGCAACAATTTCGTTATCAACAGTATTAACAACCGAGAGGTTTGCTCCGTTAAGAGCTTGTGGCGACGGTCCAAATAAATTGAATTGGAGCAGTACAAGCAGAAAAATTGCATTCATGATTTTATAATTTTAGTTTTTATGATACAACATTGAAAACGTTTTTTAGTTCAAATATTGAACAAATGAAAGATAATAATTATACCTGAACTCCGATGTATTTAATAACGTTTTTTCCAAAGTTTTCGCATTCGGTCGAGTAAAGTATTTTCTTGTTGATTTTGTCCCGGATTCCAAAAACGTTTATTTTCAATTTGATCGGGGAGGTATTGCTGCTCAACAAAATTGTCTTTGTAATTGTGGGCATATTTATATTTTTCGCCATAGCCCAAATCTTTCATCAATTTGGTTGGGGCATTTCGCAGATGCAGAGGAACCGGAATATTGCCGCTGTTTTGTACTTCGTGTAAAGCATTTCCGATTGCTTCGTATGCCGAGTTGCTTTTAGCCGAAGCCGCAAGATAAATGGTTGTTTGGGCAAGCACAATCCGGGCTTCGGGCCATCCAATTTTATGAATTGCTTCGAAAGCAGTGTTTGCCAACAGGAGTGCATTGGGGTTAGCAAGGCCAATATCTTCGGCAGCCGAAATCATTAAGCGGCGGGCAATAAATTTTGGGTCTTCGCCGCCTTCGACCATTCGAGCCAGCCAATAAACGGCTGCATCGGGGTCGCTGCCTCGTATGCTTTTAATAAATGCCGAAATGATATCGTAGTGCATCTCGCCATTTTTGTCGTATGCCAGCGGATTTTGTTGCAGGCTTTGTGTTACCATTTTGTCGGTAATCACTATTTTTTTAGCGGTATTGTTTGCAGTTACAAGTTCAAGTATGTTTAAAAGTTTGCGTGCATCGCCACCCGAGTATCGCAACAAGGCATGGTTTTCTTTTATTTTGATATCGAGTTTTTTTAGCTCATGATCGCTTGTAAGTGCATACTGAATCAATTCTTCGAGATCGGATTTTTCGAGCGATTTTAAAACATATACCTGGCAGCGTGAGAGCAGGGGGGTAATAACTTCAAACGAAGGGTTTTCGGTAGTTGCACCAATAAGAGTAACAATTCCCTGTTCAACAGCACCCAACAAAGAATCTTGTTGTGACTTGCTAAAGCGGTGAATCTCATCGATAAATAAAATGGGATTCGGTTTTGTAAAAAATTGTTGTTTTTTTGCACTTTCGATGGCTTCGCGTACATCTTTAACTCCTGAGTTTACAGCACTTAGGGTGTAAAACGGACGATCGAGGGTGTTGGCAACTATTTTTGCTAAAGTAGTTTTACCAACACCGGGTGGCCCCCACAATATTAACGAGCTTATGGTGTTGCTATCAATCATTCGGCGTAAGATACCGTGTTTGCCAACCAGGTGTTTTTGCCCGATATAATTGTCAAGTGTTTTGGGTCGTAATCGTTCTGCTAAAGGTTGATTTGCCATATTACAAAAATTGAACAAAATTGTTCGATGCCGAAATGTACGTAATCGGTATATTTATTATACAATTGGTGTAGTGAATTATTCTTCGTTTTCTTCGTCTTTTTCAACATAAAGCTGACCGCTTTCGTGCCGTACTACCAGTATTTTTTCGCCCCGGTCAATAAAACCCTCTGTCGATTTTGCATCCCAAACTTCGTCATCAACAAGAACTTTGCCTGATGGGCGCAGTACTGTGTGTGCTATACCTTTTTTTCCATCCAAACTAAACTGATGAGTGTCGAAACTGATATAGCCCTCAGAAGTTTGTTGTGTGCTGTTGAGCGATAAATTATGAAATATTCCTTGTTGTGCCGAAAAAGCCATTTTGCTCAAAAACAATACAAGGATTAAGCCTAAAAACAGCGAAAGTGTTACAGTAAGAATTGCCGAAATTATACTGCCACCATCAACCATTTCGAAATTAAAACGCACATTGTCAATAAGGCTAAGTGTAAGGCCTGTAATTGTTAATGCAATACCCAAAGCCCCGGCTACACCAAAGCCGGGTATCACAAATATTTCGACAGCAATGAGTATAATGCCGGCTACAAACACAAGAATTTCCCAATGTTCGGCAAGGCCTTCGAGGTATAGGGGGGCAAAATAAAGTACAGCAGCCAGTAAGGCTATGGCCAGCGGAAAACCAACTCCGGGAGTTTGCATTTCGAAATAAATTCCTCCGATAATAGCCATAATCAATAATCCCGATACAAATGGATTGGTTAATAAGCCAATAATCTTATCGATAGTTGTGGGAACAAACTCTTCGATTTTATACGTGTTAATGTTTGCTTTTATTAATAGCTCTTCGATATTGTCAACAATGCCTTCACAAAAATTCAGGTCGTATGCTTCTTCGGCTGTAAGTGTAAGTACTTTTCCGGTATCGATAATGCCGGGAATCGAAACGTATTCGTCGACCATTGCTTCGGCAATTTGCGGATTGCGAAACCATTGAATCGTAGTATCGGTAGCAGTAATAATGGTGTCGGCTCCGTGGCTTTGTGCTGTAGAGCGCATAATTGACCTGAAATACGATTGCATTTTGTCGCCGGCTTTTTCGCCGCTCTGATTAACAACTGTTGCAGCACCTATGTTTGCTCCCGGGCGCATAAAAATGCTGTCGCAGGCAATTGATATCAGCGCACCTGCCGAGGCCGCATTGTTGTCGATATAAACCCATACCGGAATATTGCTGTTTAGTATTTTTGTTCGTATCGAATCGGCATCAACTACTGTGCCTCCATAGGTATTCATATGAATGAGAATTAAATCGGCATTCATTTTTTGTGCATTCTCAAAAACTTTTTGTGTTTTGCGCCAGGTCGATGGTGTGATTTGTTCTTTGATGTTAAACTTATATACAAGCGTTGAGCTGTCGGGTTGCTCCGAAACAGTATCGTTTTTAGCGAATATTGAGTCAGTTATGTGTCCTGTACTGTCGGTTTGTGAAAATGCTGCAAAAGTGATAAGCAGACATAGTATGGTAGCGATAATATGTTTCATTCGTTTTGTGCTTCTTCGGGTTATTTGTATTTGTTTTATCGGTATTGTTGTGGCTATAAAAGTACAATTTTTAATTCATTTTGACCTTCGAACGTGTATAAACATTGTAGCAAATATACAAGCCTTTAGTTTGTGCAATATTCAATTTGCTTTGGCAAAGGCATAAAAGGTTTTAAGTACATAAATATTTATTTTATCTTTGAGCCCTCAATTAAAAATACATAACATGAGCAATTCTGAACTGACAGCAATTACGCCAATTGACGGGCGTTATCGAAATAAAGTAAGTGAACTCGAAGAGTATTTTTCGGAGTATGCCCTCATTAAGTATCGGGTATATGTCGAAATTGAATATTTTTTGGCTTTGTGTGAGATTCCCTTGCCACAATTGGTCAATTTCGATAAAAGTATAACCCAATCACTTCAAAATATTTACATCGATTTTTCGGTCGACGATGCATTGAAAGTAAAAGAAATTGAAAAAGTTACAAACCACGATGTAAAGGCAGTAGAATATTTTATTAAAGAAAAATTTGATCAACTAGGGCTTCAGGCTTTCAAAGAGTTTATTCACTTTGGGCTTACATCGCAGGATATTAATAATACTGCTGTTCCTTGTTCGTTACGCGATGCACTTAAAGAAGTGTATTATCCACGAGTTGAAAAGTTGTTTGATAAACTGAACGAATTGGCCGACAGTTGGGACGATGTATCGATGCTTGCCCGAACCCACGGACAGCCGGCTTCGCCTACACGCTTAGGTAAAGAATTGCGCGTTTTTGTTGAACGATTTACTGTTCAGATCGATTTGCTTAAAAACATTCCGTGCTATGCAAAATTTGGTGGAGCTACGGGCAATTTTAATGCACACAATGTAGCTTTTCCCGATATTGACTGGGTGAGTTTTGCAAACAATTTTTGTACAGAAAGGCTTAAGCTTGAACGCTCGCAAACAACCACCCAAATTGCTCACTACGATAATTACGGCGCAATTTTCGATAATCTGAAGCGCATCAATACAATTATGCTCGATCTTAACCGCGATATGTGGACATATATTTCGATGGATTATTTTAAACAAAAAATTAAAAAAGGTGAAATTGGTTCATCGGCAATGCCTCATAAAGTAAATCCCATCGATTTTGAAAACTCCGAAGGAAATATTGGTGTTGCAAATGCTTTGTTTGAACACTTATCGGCTAAGTTGCCGGTTTCGCGTTTACAGCGCGATTTAACCGATTCAACTGTTTTGCGCAACATTGGAGTTCCTATTGCTCATACCCTTATCTCAATGAGCTCGACACTTAAAGGGCTCGAAAAAATTATAATCAACATGGAGGCTATTGATGCCGACCTCGAACGTAATTGGAGTGTTGTAGCCGAGGGTATACAAACGGTGTTGCGTAGCGTTAATTATCCAAATCCGTACGAAGCTCTTTTGAATCTTACGCGGACAAACACTAAAATCGATCGCGAAGCAATTCATAGTTTTATCGATTCGCTTGATGTTGACGACAATTTGAAAGATCGTTTGAAAAAAATTACACCGCACAGTTACACCGGCTTATAGTTTTTTTTTAGTACACGAAATTATTGATGGGTTAACACAATATTTTAGTGTTTATGCAGTTAGGCAAATAGTGGATGTAGTTTAACAATAAATGCGGGTATTTTTGTGTAACTGTTTAATAAACACGTGTGCTTTGCATTTTTTGTGAGTCAATGTAAATCACTTTTTGTTGATTTTTAGTAATGTAAAACATAATTAATACATGCAAGGTCTATTCCGATTGCTTGGTCGTTTTATTCCTCCTTTTAAAAAGTGGGTGTTTTTAAATGTAATATTTAACCTGCTGGGAGCTATTTTTGGTGCATTTTCGTTTTTAGCATTGAGTCCAATTTTAGGCATTTTGTTTGGTACACAGCAAAAAGTTACCGAAATGGTTCCTATGTCGTTAAATTTTGGCGATATAAAGCATAATGTTTTTTACTTAATGACCAATGTAATTGAGCAATCGGGTCACATGCGGGCACTTTTTCTTATTGGTGTTTTTATGATTGTGATGGTTTTTTTGAAAGTAGGCTTTACTTACCTTGCAAGTTTTTTTATGGTTCCATTGCGCAACGGAGTTGTTCGTAATCTGCGTAATACTATTTATGCAAAAATTCTTTCGTTACCTATAGGCTATTTTTCAGATGAGCGTAAAGGCGATATTATGGCTCGTGTAACCGGCGATGTTTCCGAAATTGAAACTTCGATAATGAACTCGCTCGAAATGCTGTTCAAAAATCCGGTACTTATACTTATTTCGTTAATTGTGATGGTATACATGAGCTGGTCGCTTACACTTTTTGTATTTATTATGTTGCCGTTTGCTGCATTAATTACCGGGCGGGTAGGGCGAAGTTTGAAAAAACCCTCGCGAAAAGGGCAGGATAAAATGGGCGACATATTATCCACAATTGAAGAAACACTCTCGGGCTTAAGTATTGTTAAAGCATTTAATGCCGAAAAACGGATGCAGCAACGTTTCGAAACCGAAACATCAGACTACTACAAAACCATGAACAAACTGATGTGGAAGCGATTTTTGGCTCATCCGGTAAGTGAGTTTTTAGGCACCTCAATTATTATTATTGTTTTATGGTATGGCGGAAGCTTAATTTTAAAAAACGAAGGAGTGTTGGCTCCCGAAGATTTTATGACTTATCTGGTGTTTTTTTACAGTATCATTAACCCGGCTAAAGCATTCTCAACAGCCCTGTACAGTGTCGAAAAAGGGCTTGCATCGTTGGATAGGGTCGATTCGGTTATCAATACCGAAAATTCGATACGCGATAGAGAAAATGCCATAAGCAAAACAAGCTTTGATAAAGAAATAGAATTTCGGGATGTGAGCTTTTCGTATGGAAGCAACAAGGTTTTGAAAAACATTAACATTACTATACCTAAGGGAAAAACAGTGGCACTGGTTGGTAAATCGGGGTCGGGAAAAACTACATTGGTTAATCTTTTGCCTCGGTTTTGGGATATACAAAACGGAGGACAAATACTTATTGATGGTGTTGATATACGCGATATCCGTTTAAAAGATTTGCGTGGTTTAATGGGCTATGTGAGCCAGGAAGCTGTGTTGTTTAACGATACATTTGAAAACAATATTGCTTTTGGACTTGAAAATGCTACTCAATCTGATATTGTTGATGCTGCTAAAGTAGCTCATGCACACAGTTTTATTGAGGATACTCCTTTAGGATATCAAAACACCATTGGCGATAGTGGGAGTAAGCTCTCGGGCGGACAGCGGCAACGTATATCAATAGCACGGGCGGTGCTTAAAAATCCACCTATAATGATACTCGACGAAGCTACCTCAGCACTCGATACCGAATCGGAAAAGCTGGTGCAGGATGCACTCGAGAATCTTATGCGCAAACGTACTTCAATAGTTATTGCACATCGCTTGTCGACTATTAAAAATGCAGATATTATTTATGTGTTTAAAAATGGAAAAATTGTTGAGCAAGGCACTCACGACCAACTACTCACTGAAAAAGGCGAATACAGCAAACTCCAAAAAATGCAGATGTAAATGAAAACGAATTTTGACAATTCAGCTCTTTAGTTTATTGTATGCATAAAACAGCTTTGGAATACAAGTAACCACCTGAATAAATCAGTTGAAATACTTTGTTTGTAATATTTGCTACAACATACTATTGCTTTGTACGTTTACAAAATTTATTTAATCCTGTGTTTACAAAAAGCATTATTTATGACTGTACGATTCATTATGTTGGCTTAAGTCAAGCCCCATTTTTTCGGAATCGGGAGAAACCCTCATGCCTACAATTTTATTCGTAACCCAATACAGGAAAAAAGAACCACCCAGAGCAAAAACAGTAACAATTACCAAGGCTAAAATATGGTAAACAAATGTTTTGTATTCGCCATATATTAAACCAACGCCACTTGCAAATACAGCAGTCATTATCATGCCGGTAATACCTCCTACGCCATGGGCAGGAAACACATCAAGGGTGTCGTCAATATTTGACCGATAGCCAAAATAATTAATTGCTATGTTGCTGATAATCGAAGCTACTACACCAATAAAAATACTTGAGCCTACATTTACAAAACCTGCTGCCGGAGTTATTGCTACTAATCCAACAACCAAACCAATAGCAGCTCCTAGTGCCGATGGTTTTTTGCCTTTAGCAGCATCGAAAAAAACATATGCAAGCATGGCCGCAGCCGAAGCTGTGTTGGTATTTAAAAGAGCCAAAGCTGCCAGGGGATTTGCTCCTAGTGCCGATCCGGCATTAAACCCGAACCAACCAAACCAGAGTAAACCGGCCCCCAACAATACAAATGGAATGTTGGCCGGTTGCATTGGTTTATTATAATCCTTTCGTTTGCCTAAAAATATTGCTCCTGCCAAGGCTGCAAAACCTGCCGACATATGAACAACTGTACCACCGGCAAAATCGAGAACGCCCCAATTGCGGAATAAGCCGTTTGGATGCCAGGTCATGTGTGCTAAAGGAGCATAAATAAACAGAGTAAACAAGCATATAAAAAGCATATAAGCTCTAAATCTGACCCGCCCTGCAAATGACCCTGTAATTAATGCCGGAGTAATAATTGCAAATTTTAACTGGAACATAGCAAAAAGTGCCAGAGGAATGGTTGGAGCCAAATCGGGATCGGTGTGGCCGTGTACTCCACGAAACATGAAAAATGTAATGGGGTTTCCAAATATCCCCGTTCCATTGCCTCCAATACTATCGCCAAAAGCTATGCTAAAACCAACAACAACCCACAGTACACTAACAATTCCCATTGCAATAAAACTTTGTAATATGGTAGAAATAATGTGGCGCGAATTGATCATGCCACCATAAAAAAAACCAAGTCCGGGAGTCATTAATAAAACCAATGCTGTTGCTGTTAACATCCATGCTGTGTCCCCCTTGTCCAAAGCAACATCTTCGGTAAAATGTCCACTTCCGGGAAAAATAATTCCTAAAATTGATGCAATAATGATAAGACTTAAAATGAGCAGCCAACTACTTTTACGTTTCATGATTAATTCATTTATCTTGTTATTTTGATATAAAATTATCTATATAACATTTAAAGTGGCAAATATATATCAAAAGTCTAAATTTAAAAGATTTTTGATGTGTTTTTTGCATTTTTAACATCATTTTGTAGTCAGGTGCTTTGTCGATAAAACATCACTAAAACATAAAAACAAGTATTTGTTTGATGGGTTATAAAACCCCCAAAGGCCTAAAGCAACGCACCATGTGCCAATAAAAACTATCTTAGGCGCTATTGCGTTTTGTTAAAACAAAAAATCTCTTATTTCAATTCGACTATGGTAGGAAAAAAAGTTCATGATCGTTCATATCGTTCAGAAGGCACAAAGTTTCAATTCCACTTTGGTACGATTAAAAGGACACAATAAGCACAGGCACACTTAACTCAGTTGAAGTTTCAATTCCACTTTGGTACGATTAAAAGTATTATTGGCAATATTCAGAATCGAGTAGAGATTACGTTTCAATTCCACTTTGGTACGATTAAAAGCGCAAACAACTTTATTAAACGGGTTAATTTCGCTTGTTTCAATTCCACTATGGTACGATTAAAAGAATACGAGAAATCAGTTCAAGAAGACCCCATAATGAGTTTCAATTCCACTATGGTACGATTAAAAGACCGAAAGAAGATAGAGGAGAACTCAAAGTTGATGAGTTTCAATTCCACTATGGTACGATTAAAAGTTTTCTCGATAAGAGCAGGGTCAATACCTTCTGTGTTTCAATTCCACTATGGTACGATTAAAAGGGCGACGCCGTTGATAAGCGCTATTGGACTAAGTAGTTTCAATTCCACTATGGTACGATTAAAAGTTCGCTCACCATTGTTACACCTTTCTTCTTTTATTCGTTTCAATTCCACTATGGTACGATTAAAAGTTTTTTCACACGAATACGTTGTTGTATTTATAACCGTTTCAATTCCACTATGGTACGATTAAAAGTTCTTTCGATGTAAATATAGTACCTCGCTCAAGTTGTTTCAATTCCACTATGGTACGATTAAAAGATAAAGAGAAGGATTGTGATAATAAAGGCAATAGAAGTTTCAATTCCACTATGGTACGATTAAAAGATAAAACGTTTTAAATGAGCATAAGAACTAATTAGTTTCAATTCCACTATGGTACGATTAAAAGTGCTAAAGGAGGATATTGTCGATAATGTCATCGAGTTTCAATTCCACTATGGTACGATTAAAAGGGTTAATGAAGAAGAAATGAAGCTTTATGATGAATTTGTTTCAATTCCACTATGGTACGATTAAAAGCAACCCTATCGAGTTGCTGTTGCTGTTGCGGGTCGAGGTTTCAATTCCACTATGGTACGATTAAAAGTTTTGCTTGACCACCTGATTTTAACCGAATCGGAGTTTCAATTCCACTATGGTACGATTAAAAGTAGAATAGTTTTAATTGTAGTCATAGCCTTAATTATGTTTCAATTCCACTATGGTACGATTAAAAGTTCTGCAGATATATCATTTGCATACCATCAAACTTGTTTCAATTCCACTATGGTACGATTAAAAGAGTTCTTACCGTTAATTGCAAAGCGAGGATATCGCGTTTCAATTCCACTATGGTACGATTAAAAGCTATTTCAAAAACACACGCTTTCAGTTTGTCTTCGTTTCAATTCCACTATGGTACGATTAAAAGGTGTTGCTGAATACCAATCAATAGAAATACTTTTGTTTCAATTCCACTATGGTACGATTAAAAGGGTTATTAATTATGAGCAATGAAAAGCACCATGAATGTTTCAATTCCACTATGGTACGATTAAAAGCCGTGCGAAAATCCAAAAAAAAATATTAGTTTTCAGGGCTTTGTGTAAGACAAATATAGCAATAATGGCACAGTTTATTGTCGATGTGCTAAATGGTATTTTACCCTGAGGTTCGACAAGGGCTCTATTGTGCTTGTTTTCAGTATGTCAATGAACTTTGGTTTGCGATATTTTTTTATTTCTCCTGTAAAATCGGCTCTATCGACAACTTAAAGGAAATTGCCAATCTCTTGTTTTTCCTGGCCAATAATTTCTTTTTCAAGCCATTTTTCCTGCCTTGTTCTGAATATAATCACGCTATCGTTTTCCGTGTTCATAATATCAAGGGCGTTGTGTTTGAGTTCAAGTAAACGCGATTCGGTGATTTCGCCCTCAAAAACCGAGTTTTGTATCCAGTTAAGGTATTTACGGCAAAGCTTTAACATTTTGCCAACCCGCTTTTGTCCTATGTCGTAAACCAGAATAATGTACATTACCACCACATTTTAAAGGGTTTATAGTCTTCAATTTTCAGTAGATGCTTTTGCAGTTTAAAACATTCGAGCTTTATCAGGTGCTTGTAGCTTACCGAACGGTTCAATGTCCGGTGCTGTATGGTTTCCTGTAAACGGTCTTCAAAAGCCTGTACAAATATTTTACGGCCGGCAGGTTTTAACAATACCCGGTTCAGGTTTGCTTCGAAGTGCGAGGGGTTGATCATTTTTTTGTTTAGTACCTTAAAAATTACCCTGTCGACCAACAAGGGCTTGAAAATTTCGGCCAAATCGAGCGACAATGAAAAACGGCGGTCGCCGGGCGAGTGCAGATAGCTGATTACCGGGTTAAGCTGTGTTTGGTGTATGGCCCTGAGGCATTGGCTGTAGCACATCATGTTGCCAAACGATATGAGTGCATTAACCTCGTTTGATGGTGGCCGGTAGCTGCGCCCACTCATGCTGTAGTCGTTAATAATGAGCTCAAAGGCTTCGTAGTAATTCTTACGAATGTTGCCCTCAATACCCATTAACTGGTCAATGGCCGTGCTTTGGGATATGTTTTGTGCCAGCGATTCAATGATTTCGATAATTGGCAACAGATCTTTGCCCCTCGAATTGTAATATTTCAGGTTTTTTTGCATGTTGAATGCCGCGCCTTCGAGAATGAGCTGAGCCAGTTGCAGACGGATTCTTTTATTGTTGTATGCCGTTACTTGGGTCACCAGCATTTTACCTGATAGAAGGGCTTCACGAGGCATAAACGAGCCGGTGTAATTTTCGTAATAATCGAAAAAGTGAACCGGAATTTGCTGTTGCCCCAAAAAGTTGTACAATGCCGAGTTGGCATCGAGTGCCCCGAAACAGTATAATTCGCCAACATTTTCAACGGGAAGGTAGCGCGGTTTTTCTTCGTTCCCATCTTCATCGAAGGGCGTAAACTTCAAGGTATTGTCTTTTCGGCTCAAACGTCCGGGGTTAAATAGATAGTAGGTGCGTTTCATTTGTTTTATTATATAGTTGCATAGCAAGTATTATTGTTTCGTTTCAACCCAACGTTTAAGTGTCACGTCATACACACAATAATAAGTTTTCCCCTCCTTATCGAATATTCTAATGATCAGTTCGTAGTTTAGCAGGGTTTTTAGCGATCGTAATACTGTAGCCGAAGTCCCCAATTTGTGTTTCATTAGAAAATCACCTGACGTAGGGTGATAAACACATGAATCTATTGCAATTGCCTTAAGTAGATTCCATTGTGGAGTTGTTAGCATATTGCGAATAGTAAAAAATGATTGCTCTTGTTCTTCCATTAGCTTTTTGGCTTCATTTTTCCAAAGTTCAGAAGTAACTTCATTGCTTGTTGATGCAAAAACCCTATTACACAGCTGTTGTACGTAAAAAGTATGGTTGTCAGTCCATTGTAAAATTTGATGAGCAATTTCGATGTTTATTGTTTTGTTGAATTTTTTAAACATTGAATGTATAAAAGAAGCATAGACTTCACTGTCAATTTTTTCAAGATGCAAAGCTGAAGTACTGTGATAAAATGGACGATTAGGCGAGAAAAATAGTTCCGACATCAAATGTTGCTCGCTTCCTGAGAAAATAAAAAATACATTTTGCATTTTTTGGATACGTGTTCTCAGCCAGGCATCGGTATTTTTTTCAGGGTATTGTAATATTTGTTGAAATTCGTCAATGGCAAAAACGATCTTAAAATCCTGTTGTTCAAGAGTATGTAATAAGGTGTCAATGTTTTGCTCAACTTCTATAGGCTTTGCATCGAATGAAATTTGTGGAGATCCACTTAACGCATCAAAGCCAATAACAGGACGAAGCTTTTTTATTAAAGACCAGAACTGTTTGCCAACACTGCTTTTTTCGGGAAAGGCACGAATAATAGCCGTGGCCAAAACATTTAAAAACTGATTAAGGTTTTCGGTTTCGAGTATATCAACATAAATTCCGCCCCATCCCTTTGGAAGTCTCGAAAAAACATGGTGGATAAGCCCCGTTTTCCCTATACGCCTTAAAGCAATGAGTGTAGTTGAGTTGCCATTTGAAAAATTTTTGATTAATTGATCCGCTTCATCTTTGCGGTCACAAAAATAGTCAGAACCAATATAGCCTGTAACAGGGAATGGATTAAGGATTTTTCGTTTCATTGTTTTCTGTTTGATTGTTTCAAAATTAAGCAATTAAATACAGGTTACAAAACGTAAGTTACAAAGTGTAAGTTACAAAGTGTGATATTTATGTCTGATCTGCTATTTCTTTCATTCATAGTAAAATAATGTTTAAAGTAGAGTCTCTCCGCTCCAGCAGAAGTCAAAATAGCTGCAGTTTTTGCATTTGCTTTTTTTGATTCGGGTCGGGCAATTTTCCTGATGGATAATCCGGTCAATATCAGTAATCATCTCATTAATTGCATCCCTGTCGGGATTTGTTAGGAGCACCTCGCTTGTTTTGTGCAGCTTTGGGTATTCGAGCAGTCCGCTTGCTGCATCGATGCCGTTTTTTTCGAGCACGTACAGGTAGTATTTCACTTGCCACTCGTGCGCTTCCTCGTGCTTGTCCGATTTCTTGATTTCGTGTACTACCTTGTTCTTTGTGTCGTAATAATCTATTTTGATGCCTTCAATCTCAATTTCCCGGAATTTTTCGCTGCGGCGCGGGTACGATGTTTCGTGTATTATTTTGCCCTCGTACACCAAATCGGAAGTCGATTCCATGTTTATGCCGTTAGCAAACAGCCATAGTTTGCGGTGGCAAATAAGGTAGTAATTGAAATGGGTTCCTGTTGTGTTCATGTGAATTTGATTAAAAATTGATTGGATTGGTTTGGGATGAATTTGATAATCATTTCAAACTTTTATTTAATCCTTGCTAATTGGCTTAATCATAAAATTCAAAGAAATAATCGCCTAAAGTATCGTGAAAGCCCCAGCCAATGTTCCTGGTATTGTACACGACCGATTCGGCACGTGAGCGAAATTGTTCAAGCACCCCTTCTTTTTGCATAAAGTTTAAAGATTGGCTGAACATGCTTTCCATGCTGTTATAAAAAGGTTCGTCGATATCGCCAAAATCGTTTGTGAATTGGACCCCGGTTTCAACGTAAAAAAGCATCAGGTCGGCCAGTGCTTCCGGCGGTAGTCTTATTTTTTTTGCTTCGGAAATGACTTTGCGCGCAACCGATAAACGTATTTTTGGCATACCCCGAAGGGGATAGAACTCGTTTGTGATGGTTTCTTTGAATTTTTCTGTAGCACTTTCTACATCAAACGACAAGAAAAATTTGTGATACTCTTGTACCGGTTTATACTTCTTGTTTAGCTCAATTATGTGCTTAATTAGCTGTTCTTTAGTTAGTTTATTCAGCTCTTTTTTAAGTTCTCTTACTGACATAGTATGTTCTTTTTAAAATTGCATTTTTATATTTTAAAAAAAGTTATAGTTTGTCGATTACTATTGATTGTTATATTGTTCAATCTGCCACGAAACCTCATCCCACACCATGTGCTCCAGCATTTTTTGTTTAAAACCGAACCATTGTTGCCAGTATTTTGAACCCTCTACATGTGCTTTAAAATTGGCAAACGGACGGTGCCGGCCCAGAATGTTTGCCAGTTTTTGGCTGAATTGTTTGTCGTCGATTTCATCAACAAAGCATTCCATTATCTTGAAAGCTTCGTATCCTTCGCGCGGTTCAACGGTAATGCAGCTCTCCCATGTTTCGTGTTTAAAGGTTTCGTCCCATGCTTCTCCTGTGATACCTTCAAATTCATCAGGGTCCATCGACAAGTCTTTGGGCACATCCTCCAGCTCAAGCGTTTCGGGGTTGAGGTAACACACCAGGCCGCAGTTTATGTTTTCGGCAATATCGTGCACTACCTTCCGGTATTTTTCCGGAATTTCTTCAGGCTGTGGCTCTTCATAAATCTCGTTCATCAAAAAATCGTTTATTTTTTGAAGCTTTTCGGCATCGTCGCGTACGATGCTCAGCACGGCCA